>CAZOSO010000006.1:21786-43601 GCA_964582635.1 uncultured Weeksellaceae bacterium
AGAGGGCCGGAACACGATCCGCTTCGGACCCCAAAAAAAGAACCGGGAATTCGAGAACTTTTCGGATCCTTTCGTCCCTGAAACGCTTGCGTATCTGAGACGAAAGACTGCTGAAAAGGTTCATGGAAAGGAGTCCCTGAAGCACACGGGGATGCATGAATTCCCAGAGGCTAAGCGAGGGCTTCCGAACGAACTCCCCCATACCGATGCGATACTTTTTAGCAGCGTCTTCAAGGAAACGCTTGAGCTCACGACCACTTCCCGCCTCTATTTTCTCAAAAAGATCCTCGACCCTCTCTTGGCCTGCAGGGAGATCGATGCAGCTCTCTTCGAAAAAGACCCGGTAGGAGGGATCCAATCGGTGTAATCGATACTGATCGGGTACAGAGGAACCGAGCTTCTGAAAATGGTCCTCAAAGACATCGGGCATCCAGTACCAACTAGGCCCCATATCAAAAAGAAACCCCCGGTCGGAAAAGCTTCGCGCTCTTCCACCGAGGGTTTTATTCTTTTCCAAGAGACGGACTTGGTGACCATCAGCCGCTAAAAAGGAAGCGGCTGAAAGGCCTGCAAAACCGCCTCCTATAACGATGAGCTCCTCCTCTTCAAAGCCGAACGAGGAGCTGCGGCTCTTGCTCAAACGTTCTCTTGAAGGGTTTCCATCAACTTCTTACGGGCCAGGAAGATCCGACTCTTGACCGTTCCGATCGGAAGGCCGAGTTCTTGCGCGATCTCCTTGTACTTGTACCCTTCATAATGCATCCTGAAGGGGATCCGATACGCGCTATCGAGCTCATCGACCTTCTGCAGGATCTCTTTGTAGTTGTAATTGGAATCAGGCTTTGCAAATCCGGAATCCTGCGGAATATTGAGGAAATAGAGCTCTTTCGTGTCGTCGATAATGGTATTAGCGCGCATCGCCTTCCGGTAGTTGTTGATGAAGGTGTTGCGCATGATCGTATAGAGCCAAGCCTTCAAATTCGTCCGCTCGGCGAATTTGTCTTTGTACTTGATGGCTTTGTAGAAGGTCTCTTGAAGAAGATCGTTGGCATCCTCTTCGTTCTTGGTGAACTTCCGAGCGAAGTACTTCAGGGTGTCCTGAAGCCCTGCTACTCTTTGGCTGAATTCTACTTGTGTCATAGTAATGGGGCTTTATTGATCCGGCTTGTTAAACAAATTTACGAAAAGGTTCAACAAACTCCACATCCCTTTGAGGGAATGACAACGTTCCTTGAGTCCTTTTATTTTCCCTGAAACGCCTTCATGTCACCTATCCAGGATCACCCTATCAGGCACAAAGGACATGCCGATCCTAGGGCTAATGACCCTGAACATCCTCTTCTAAGATAAAGGATCCTAAGGGCGATTCCTGAACCGGAACGTTAAAGATCCATAAAAAAATAAATAGAGCTGATTTTCAGACCCTAATAAGAAAAAAGACCTATTGGAGGGAAACTTCTTTTCCTTGTTCTTCTCTCAACAACTCGCGAAAGGCTTCAACTGACTCAATGACATGCACCCTGTCATCCATATCAGCATCCCCCTTTTGAACTTGGGGACCTGTAACTATGAGACGAGAAGAGGGGAAAAAGCTCAAATAATTCTGGATCTTTTTTCGGGGCTCATATTGGGAAAGGGAATCGATAAAAGCGGTTAAAAGGGCTGGGTAATGGTATTGTTGAGCGACCTTTTCAAGGTCCCTATCAGGGACCGATGTTCCTAAATAGCAAACCCGGAAACCTTTTTTTCGGGCTAGGTAAAAAGAAATAAGGAGCCCTATATCGTGAAGTTCTCCTTCCGGGAGGAACATCAAAAAACATGGGGCTTCTTCATCGGGGCGTTCACTTTCCTCGATGGCGCTCATCAATTTGCGCCGTATAAGTTGGCTCACAAAATGTTCCTGTGCCGGGTCGATGGCCCCCGTATGCCATAGCACTCCCACTTTTTTCAAAAAAGGGAGGATGTGATAGATGATGGTGTCCTCGAAGCCAAAATCGCCCACCAGGCGATCGAAGATCAGGTCGAATTCCCTTTCATCGATACGCAGCATGGCCTGCGTCAAGAGATGACAGCGGTCATCCTCCTCTTGGTGCTGGAGGCAATACTCCAAGGCCTTTTTTCCCAACTGCTCCTCATCCATCTCCGCTAATTGGGAGATGCGATATCCCTTCCGATTAAGGGTGGCCAGATTGATCAGTTTGCGGAGGTCTTGATCTTCGTAATAGCGGATATTGGTCGAGCTCCGCTTGGGTTCTATTACCCCGTATCGTTTCTCCCATATACGTATGGTAGGAGCTCTGATCCCCGAAAGTCGCTCTAGATCCTTAATGGAATATATACTCATTCCCGCCGAAACATTGTCCGGTCAGAAAACACCCGAGCTTCGAAGATGTTCAATACCTCACTTCAGAACAAGGCGGGCCGTTCGCTCTTTTCCAGAGCTCATGTTCTGAACCCTAAGGAGATAAACCCCATCAGCCGCAGAGATCTCCCCCCGGTCGATAACGAGCTGATCGCTACCCGTATCGCTGTAGCGTTCCTGGTGGACAACCCGTCCTTGGAGGGAATGAACGGAAACCCTCAAAGCGGAGGATGATCTGCCGGGGATCTTTATGGCCGCTTGTTCCGTAACGGGATTCGGTCGAACCTCGAGCCCGCTTTCCTTTTCTTCGGTGGTCAAAGCGACAGGACCATAGATGGATCTTTCACCGTTCCGATCCACTTGCACCAAGCGATAATAGAGGGTTTCCCCTTGAGGAGCCTCCCGATCTTTCAAACGATATTCGGTCTCATGAACGGTCGTTCCAGCCCCTTCGACTTTTCCGACCCTTTGCTTTTTCCCTTGCTCCGAGATCCTTTGAACAATATAGTGATCGCACTCTTCTTCACTAGCGGTCCTCCAGTTCAAGACCACCTCTCCTTGAAAAGATATGACATCGAATGAGATGAGCTCTACGGGGAGGGGCGCGCCCTCTTCACAAGTTCCAGTTCCCGTCCAATTGGAACAGCCTGTTCCACCCAGGTCAAGGTCCCCACTTCCTGAAGCGGTACCGCTTCCACTCAGCGTGAGGTCCCCACTGACATCAGCCTCTCCGTTCACAGTGAAATCCGAATTACCGCTGAGGTTCAGGTCCCCGTCCACTTCCAATGACCCCCCGCTTTCCACAGTGAGATCGCCATCACCCGTGATACCGGTCGAAGAGGTGACTTCAAGATGGCCGCCCGATTTGATGGTAATGCTCCCGCTCCCCTTGATCTCCAAAGGGTTACAATCACAGGTCACTGTATCTTCAATAACGATGTCGTCGGTGACGGTACAACCCGGGGTGTTGTTCTGATCCCAAGTAGAGGATACACCCCAATTCCCATCCTGAACGGAAGTATAAGTTTTAGCGTTTAAAGGTTGAGAGGAAAGAAAAATCCCCAAGAAAAGAAGCCAAAAGAAAGATGCGCTCGGGGTAACCTTTTTAGTCATAGGAGTGTAAGTTTTTTCGTCCCTTGATCCGAAATCACTGCGGTCTTTAACTAACGTAAAACACCTAAGCAATGTTTCAGCAATATAAGTTTTTTCCGGATCGAGTCAAGGATTTTCACCTAGATCTTGGGTCGAGAACAACCCCTCATGTCCTTCGTTATCTGAACAAGGCGCTGTATTAAAGACGGGTAAGTATGGAGCCCTCCCTTTCGGATAAGATCAAAGACCTCCCGGATGTGCCTGGTGTATACCGTTTTCTCGACCGAGAAGGGACCGTCCTTTATGTCGGGAAAGCAAAATCTCTACGGAAGCGGGTTTCCTCTTATTTTCAAAAAGAGGGAGACCATAGAGGTAGGACCGCGCTCATGGTCAAAAGGATCGCCGACCTGAGCTACATCATCGTGGACACGGAGTATGAAGCCCTGCTACTGGAGAACAGCCTGATCAAAAAATACCAGCCCCGCTACAATGTGATGCTCAAGGATGATAAAACCTATCCTTGGATCTGCATCAAGAACGAACGCTTTCCCAGGGTTTTTCCGACCCGCAACCCCGTACAGGATGGATCGGAGTATTATGGCCCCTACGCTTCGGTCCGCATGATGAAAACCCTTCTCGATCTGATCAGGCAGCTCTATCCGATCAGAACCTGCCATTATGACCTTTCCGAGGAAAAGATCCAAGCAGGGAAGTACCGGGAATGCCTGGAATATCACATCGGCAAGTGCAAGGCCCCGTGTGTTGGAAAAGAAAGCGAGGAGGAATACAATGGATCCATCCGTCAGGTCCGCGATATCATCCGGGGCAACATCAAAAAGGTCATCGATCTCCTACAACGAGAAATGGATGCCTCCTCCAAGGCTTTGGATTTTGAGAAAGCCGCCCTATTGAAAGAGAAGATCGATGACCTCGAGCATTATCGAGCGCGATCCACGGTGGTGAGCCCAAGGATCCACAATGTCGATGTCCTTTCGATGGTATCCGATGAGCAAAGGGCTTTTTTCAATTTTCTGAGGGTCAGTAACGGATCCATCATCCAATCCCATACGATGGAGTTGAAGAACAAGTATGGGGAAAGCGATGCCAAGCTGCTCGAAATGGCCCATACGGAAATGCGCCAACGCTACGATAGCAATTCCAGAGAGGTGATCGTCCCTTTCCTTCCAGAAACGGAGATCGAGGGGGTTCGATTCAAGGTTCCTCAAAAGGGTGATAAGAAAAAACTCCTGGACCTATCTTATCGGAACGCGCGTCATTATCAACTCGAACAGCATCGACAGGATGAAAAGAAAGACCCTTCGAAAAAAGTGGACCGGAAGCTGGAAAAGCTTCAGGAAGACCTTGGAATACCCGAGCGCCCGGATCATATCGAATGTTTTGACAATTCCAACATCCAGGGAGAGGAACCGGTCTCCGCTTGTGTCGTGTTCCGAAGGGGAAAGCCCTCCAAAAAAGAATATCGCTCTTTCAAGATCCGCAGCGTAGAAGGACCGGATGATTACGCATCCATGGAAGAAGCCGTTCATCGACGTTATAGACGTCTGTTACAAGAGGGTGAGGAGTTGCCTCAATTGGTCGTGATCGATGGGGGAAAAGGACAAATGAACGCCGCTAAAAAAAGTTTGGAGCGCTTAGGGATCGAGGACCGGCTCCCGTTGATAGGGATCGCCAAGCGCCTCGAAGAGATCCATCGCCCCGGGGATCCGGTTCCCCTTTATCTGGATAAACGATCGGAATCTTTGAAACTGATCCAGCAGCTAAGGGACGAGGCCCATCGTTTCGGTGTCAAACATCATCGAAAACGCCGCAAGAAGAAGAACTTGAACTCTGAACTGACCGATATCGAGGGGGTCGGGGAAAAGACGGCCCAAAAACTCGTGAAAGCGTTCCGGTCGGTGAAACGGATCAAAGAAGCCTCTCCGGAGGCTTTGGAAGCTGTGGTCCCGCGAAAGACCGCGGAAAAAGTGCACGCTTATTACCAGGGAACGAAGGAAGAAAAGGAATAAGCCGCTCTATTCAATAAAGCCGTTCGCTTAAAGCCTCCATTTCATCTTCCGGTGCCCCTCCTTCGTATAGGGTTTTGAAGACCGCTTCGGTGATCGGCATGTTCACCTCCAGGCGTTCGTTCAGGTCGTGGATGCATTTCACGGCATAATACCCCTCAGCGATCATCTGCATCTCAAGGCGAGCAGCTTTCACCGAATAACCCCTTCCGATCATATTCCCGAACATCCTGTTGCGACTGAATTGGGAATAAGCGGTGACCAAAAGATCCCCTAGATAGGCTGAATCTTTGATGTCACGATCCATGGGCTCTACCCGATCCAAGAAGCGCTCGATCTCCTTAAGGGCATTGGCGATCAACACAGACTGGAAATTGTCGCCATATCCCAATCCATTGCAGATCCCTGTGGCCAAGGAGATCACGTTCTTAAGCACCGCAGCATATTCGGTACCGAGAATATCAGAAGAGGTCACCGTTTTAATGGAAGGGCCTCTTAAAAGCCCGGCCACTTCCTCAGCCTTTTTCTCATCTCTTGAGGCGATGGTCAAATAGGAGAGTTTTTCCATGGCCACTTCTTCGGCATGGCTCGGTCCGCAGATCACGCCAAAGTGCTCATAGGGCAAAGCATACCGTTGGTGGAGGAAATCCCCGACGATCGTATTGTCCTCAGGAACGATCCCTTTAATAGCGGATATCACAAAGCGGGAACGCAAAAGCTCTGCATCCACGCGCTGAAGTGCATCGCTCAAAAATGCTGCTGGGACCACTAAAACGAGCATATCCGCATCTCCGATCGCTTCAGCCGGATCGGTGCTCATCCGAAGGCGATCCACAGGAAGCTCTACACTGCTCAAATAGCGCGGGTTGTGATGATGATCCTTGATGTGGGCCAAGACCTCCTCATCGCGCATCCACCATCCCAATTCCTCCACATTTTCCGATAGGATCTTCACGATGGCCGTGGCCCAGCTTCCTCCCCCTATGACAGCTAAACGATGATTCATGCCTCGGAGGAGGAGGTGTTTACCGGGTCCTCTTCATCTTCAGCTCCCTGTTCAGGTTTCATTTGGGGGAAAAAGAGCACTTCTTGAATGGAATGGGAATCGGTAAGGATCATCGCCAATCGATCGATCCCCACCCCAAGACCAGCAGTGGGTGGCATCCCATATTCGATCGCCCTGAGAAAGTCCTCATCGATTTGCATGGCTTCTTCATCCCCGCGCTCTCCCATCTCGAGCTGTTCCTCGAAGCGTTTCCGCTGATCGATGGGGTCGTTCAGTTCGGAAAAGGCATTGCAGATCTCTTTCCCACAGCAGATCACTTCAAAACGCTCGACCACACCTTCTTTCTCTCGATGCTTCTTGGCCAAGGGGGACATCTCGATCGGATAATCATGGATGAAGGTGGGCTGGATCAAGCGAGGTTCTACTTGCTCCCCGAAGATCTCATCGATCAGCTTAGCCCTTCCCATCGAAGGGTCCACCTCGATGTTCAGATCCTTAGCGGTCCGCCTCAATCCTTTTTCGTCCATTTCGGAAACGTCCACCCCGGTATAGGCTTCGATCGCCCCATATAGCGTATAACGGTTCCAGGGCGTGGAAAAGTCGATCGTATGGTCGCCGTAAAGGACCTGCGTTTTTCCGTGCAGTTCTTGCACCACTTGCTCGACCATCTCCTCGGTCAAGCGCATCATCCACTCGTGGTCCTTATAAGCCACATATAGCTCCATCTGGGTGAACTCGGGATTGTGGTAGCGGCTCATCCCTTCGTTCCTGAAATCCTTCGCGAACTCGTAAACCCCGTCAAAACCTCCTACGATAAGCCTTTTTAAATAAAGCTCGTTAGCGATCCTCAAATAGAGGGGCATATCGAGGGTATTATGATGGGTCTTAAAAGGCCGGGCGGCAGCACCCCCATAAAGGGGTTGAAGGATGGGGGTTTCCACTTCGAGATAGCCCTGAGCATTGAGATAATCCCGCATGCTATTGATCATCCGGGTGCGCTGGACGAACTTTTCGCGCACCTCCGGATTGACCACAAGGTCAACGTAGCGCTGGCGATAGCGCTGGTCGGGATCGGTGAAAGCGTCATGAACGTTCCCCTCCTGGTCTTTCTTGACCACAGGGAGAGGGCGAATGGATTTGCAGAGAAGTCTCAATTCCTTCACGTGGATCGTGATCTCTCCAACTTTGGTCTTGAAGGCCTCCCCTTTCACCCCGATCAGATCACCGATATCGAGGAGCTTTTTGAAGACTTGGTTGTAAAGGGTCTTGTCCTCTCCCGGACAGATCTCATCGCGGTTGATATAGAGCTGGATCCGACCCGAACTATCCTGGAGCTCGGCAAATGAGGCTTTGCCCATGACCCGTTTGCTCATGAGCCTCCCTCCAAGGGCGAGCTCGCCAAGGTCCTCCCCTTCTTTTTCATAACGCTCCAGAACATCTCGGGCAAGGGTGTTTACCGGAAATTCTTCGGCAGGGTAAGGGTCTATTCCGAGTTCGCGGATCTTCTCCAGGTTCTCCCGCCGGACTTGTTCTTGTTCACTCAGTTCAGGGCTCATGAGGCTCGGCTTGAATGCGCGGCAAAGGTAACATTCATGGGGCAATGGCCCCTTCGATCATCCCTCCAACTCATCAGGGAATTCAAAAGTCCCATCCAAGTTCGGCTCAAAAGAGGCCGTGTTCACAACAGCTTCCCATTCGATGGGCCCGTATACGTGGGGAAAGGGTTCATCAAAAGGGGCCCCGGATACTTTTTCATAAACGACCTTGCTGTTCAAAAGCTCCTCGTCGATCTCCAGGAGGACCTTTCCTTCTTCTCCTTCATACTGAAAATTCGCCACTTTAATGATCTGGTCCCGAGTGGAGCAATGAATGAAACCGAATCTTGAAAGGGTCTCGGTCCGATAGACCCCTTCATCCTGGGCCTTTTCCCAATCCGATAGATCGGCGATGTGATAGATCAGAGCCATCTTTTTGCGCTCAAGGTAATAGGATGAGCTGGATCAGTACTTATCGATCAGGGAAGGCTTTAAATTCGACCCTCACTCAGATAGAAGCAGCTTATGAAAATGGACGAGCTTATCGACGGATTCCCGAAGCAGTTACTCGATGCCCTTCGTATCGCTTCCAAAGCGGAGCTCCGCTCCTTCGAAGAAGGGGTCGATCGGGTCTGCATTTCCGGGCTCGGTGGTTCTGGGATCGGTGGGACCCTGGTTTCGGAATGGATCGCACACGAGGCAACAGTCCCGGTCAATGTGAACAAGGAATATCATTTGCCGGCTTGGGTCGATCCCCGGACGCTCCTCATCATATCGTCCTACTCCGGGAACACCGAAGAGACCCTTAGCGCCCTTGAGGAAGGGGTCGTCAAGAACGCAAAGGTCGTCTGTATCTCTTCCGGAGGAGAGATTGAGCGGATCGCTCAAGAAAAGGGCTTCGACCATATCAAGATCCCTGAAGGATACCCACCTCGGGCTGCGATGGGATATTCGATCGTCCAGCTCCTTCACATCCTTTCTCATCACCGAGTGATCCCTTCCTATATCGATATAGAGGGAGAGATCCAGACCGCTGCCAAACTCCTCGATCTGGATCAACAGCCGATCAAGGATCATGCACGGGATCTCGCCGAAAAGGTTCATGGAAAACGATGCGTGATCTACGCGGGAAGTTCTTATGAAGGAGTGGCCGTCCGATGGCGTCAACAGTTCAATGAGAACGCGAAAACCCTTTGCTGGCACCATGTTCTTCCTGAGATGAACCACAATGAGCTGGTCGGTTGGGAACGTGGCAGAGAAGATATCGCCGTGCTCATGCTTCGGAACAGCGACGATCACGAGCGGACCCAAAAGCGGATGGAGCTCACAAAAAGCTTTCTTGAAGAACGAGCGGCTCTTTGGGAAGATCTATGGTCCCGGGGGGATAGCCGGATCCAACGAGCTTTTTACCTCATCCACCTTGGGGATCATCTTTCCTATCACCTGGCTTTGTTCAACGAAGTGGATCCCATCGAGGTCGATGTTATCGAGCGCTTCAAAAAGCGTTTGAAAGAAGCTTAACAGCAAGCTTCCTTTCTCGCTCACATCCCGCTTTTAACATTCGTTTTTTGAAAACCCCGTAGCAAGGTTTTTCTGGCCGGATAGGCCCTGTGCTAACTTGCCATCCAGCTAGAAAAGGTATGGCAAACGGGAATAAGGAAGAAAGGCTAAGGGTCGTCGAGCTTTTCGCCGGCGTCGGGGGATTCCGACTCGGACTTGAAGCTTTCAAGGACTCCCCTTATCGAGTGGTCCGTAGTGACCAATGGGAACCGGGGACCAAGAAGCAGCACGCTTCGATGATCTACAAGGCACGTTTCGGGGAACAGGGGCACTATTGCCGGGACATCGGGACTGTAGAGGGGAAAGAGTTGCCGGACCATGAGCTCATGGTCGGGGGCTTCCCATGCCAGGATTATTCCGTGGCGAACACCCTGAGCCGTTCTGGAGGGATCGTAGGCAAAAAAGGGGTTCTGTGGTGGGAGATCCATCGCCTGCTCGGGGAAATGGGAGACCGAAAGCCTCCCTATCTTTTGCTCGAAAATGTGGACCGGCTCTTGAAATCCCCTGCCAAACAGAGGGGGCGAGACCTCGCTATCATGCTGGCTTCCCTTCAAGAACTCGGATACGCGGTGGAGTGGCAGGTGATCAATGCTGCAGAACACGGCATGCCTCAGCGGAGAAGGAGGGTTTTCTTAATGGCCTATCAAAAAGGGAGCGTTCTCTATGACCGCTTCTGTGAGGAGGGCCAGGACCCGTTAGAGGGACTTATATCCCGAACTTTTCCGGTCGAAGCCCTATCGGATAACGCTTTTAAAAGCTTCACCCTGGAAAAGGACCTGAAAAAGCTTTCGGACAACTTCAATCGCGGAGGGAAGAGCAGTCCGTTCGCCGAACGAGGGACCATGATCGATGGGAAGGTTCGGACCGTCCGGGTCAGATCCGCTTATCAAGGTCCTTCCCTGACCCTCGGTTCTGTTCTTCAAAAAGAAGAAGAAGTGCCACGTACGTACTATATCGGGAAAAAAGAATACAAGAAGTGGGAATATCTGAAAGGGAGCAAACGGGAGCGACGACGATCGGCGAGTGGTCACACTTACATTTATTCCGAGGGGCGGATGGTCTTCCCCGATCCTCTGGATCACCCCTCCCGTACCATTATTACCGCTGAGGGAGGTCCTTCCCCTTCGCGCTTCAAGCACGTCGTTGATAACGGAAACGGACTCCGCCGCCTAACCCCTGTGGAACTGGAACGGTTGAACATGTTCCCGGATCACCATACAGCGCTAGAGGGCATTACGGAGAACCATCGGGCGTTCTTAATGGGCAACGCCTTGGTGGTCGGGATCGTAGAAAAGCTCGGCAAGACCCTCTCAGAAGCCATTCTCGGGGAAGAAGTGCTCAGCTCTCCCTAGGCACATTCCTACGACCGATCCCCTCATGCGTGCACTCTCTCCGCTTTTTCTGATCAGCTTTTTATGGATAAGCGGGCATTGCGCTTCGGACCTTGACACAAACCGTATTCGACAGGAGCTCGAGGCGATCGTTCGGACAGAAGCTCCCAGGAACCATAAGAACCCGGAGGTCCTGGATTCCGTCTCCGCCTATATCGCTAAGCAGATGAAGGCCCGTGGAGGTAGGGTCCGTTTCCAGGAGTTTCAAGTCCGGGGGGAGACCTATCGGAACGTCATCGCCTCGTTCGGTCCGGACACGGGTGCTCGGACCATTGTGGGAGCTCATTACGATGTGGCCGAGGGAACACCCGGGGCGGACGACAATGCTTCAGGGGTGGTCGGACTGCTCGAACTGGCTCGCATCCTTAAGGGAGAAAGCCTGGATCACCGGATCGATCTGGTCGCATATACGTTAGAAGAACCGCCTTTTTTCGGAACGAAAGAGATGGGGAGCTACAGGCACGCCCGCTTTTTGGCCAAGAACAGCATCCCGGTCCGAGGGATGATCTGCCTGGAGATGTTAGGTTATTTCAGAGATGAAAAGGGGTCCCAGGAATATCCCCTCGGGATCCTCAAGCTGATATACGGGCGGAAAGGTGATTTTATCACGCTCGTCGAACGCTTCAGAACTCCCCCTTTCTGCAAGCGGTTCAGGAAAAGCTTTAAAGACAGCTGCTCGGTCGAGACCAAGGTCTTCCAAGGGCCCCGTTCCCTCAAGGGGGTGGATTTTTCGGACCACAGGAATTACTGGGAATTCGGGATCCCCGCCCTAATGATCACCGACACAGCATTTTACCGCAATCCCCACTACCATCGGGCGAGCGATCGTATAGGGACTTTGGACCTTGAGCGAATGGCGCGCGTGATCGAAGGGATCGGGAAGGTCCTGCTTCAGCCCCCCTCTTCTTCATAAAACCCTTTGACGGATCGGCTCTTCTGTAAGGAAGCTAATGTTCCTCTTCTCCTTCCTCCAGGGGAACATTCTGAGGAACGAAATCCTCATCCTTGCCGGGCTTACTGTAATCGTAAGCCCAACGATGGACGGTCGGAAGCTCGCCCGGCCAATTCCCGTGCAAGTGTTCTACTGGAGTGGTCCATTCGAGGGTGTTGGATCTCCAAGGATTCTGGGGTGCTTTTTGTCCCCTGAAAATGCTGTAGAAGAAATTGTAAAGGAAGAGGACCTGTCCAACAGCTCCGAGTATGGCAAAAAGGGTCATGACCACGTTCAGGTCCGAAACCCCGTCCAACATGGGAAGGGTGGAATTCTCATAATAGCGACGGGGAGCTCCTGCAAGGCCGACGAAGTGCATCGGGATAAAGACCCCGTAAGCCGATATGAAGGTCACCCAAAAGTGGGCGAATCCCAAGTTCTTGTTCATCATCCGACCGAACATCTTCGGGAACCAGTGATAGACGCCGGCGAGCATTGCCAGAACAGCTGAAAGACCCATCACCGTGTGGAAGTGCGCTACCACGAAATAAGTGTCGTGCACTTGGATGTCGAGGGCCGAGTCAGCGAGGATGATCCCTGTGAGCCCCCCACTGATGAAGGTGGACACCATTCCGATGGAGAAAAGCATCGCCGGGGTCATTCTCAATTTACCCCGCCACAACGTGGTCAGATAGTTAAAGACCTTAACGGCGGAAGGGATGGCGATAAGAAGCGTGGTGAAGACAAAGACCGACCCGAGGAAGGGGTTCATCCCGGCCACGAACATATGGTGCGCCCAAACGATGAACGAAAGGAATGCGATGGCAAGGAGGGACCCGATCATGGCTCGATACCCAAATATTGGCTTGCGGGCGTTCGTCGAAATGACCTCCGAAGAGATCCCGAAGGCGGGGAGCATTACGATGTAAACCTCCGGATGGCCAAGGAACCAGAACAGGTGCTCGAAAAGGATCGGACTACCTCCCGTGGCTTCCAAGGCTTCACCCCCGATGTAAATATCCGAGAGATAGAAAGAAGTCCCGAAAGAGCGGTCCATGATCAAAAGGACGGCAGCAGCCACCAGAACGGGAAAGCTGAAAATACCGACGAGTGCGGTCAAGAGAAGGGCCCAGATCGTCAAGGGAAGACGGGTCATCTTCATTCCCTTGGTCCGGAGGTTGATGATGGTCACAACGTAATTGAGGCCCGCCATCAGGGTGGAGGCGATAAAGAGGACCATGGCGATCAGCCAGACGGTCATCCCCATTCCGGATCCGGAGATCGCTTGAGGGAGGGCACTCAACGGCGGATAAATGGTCCATCCTCCGCTCGCTGCTCCACCTTCTACGAAAAAGGAGGAAAGGAGGACGATGCTCGAAAGGAGGAACAGCCAGTAAGAGAGCATGTTCAAAAAGCCACTGGCCATATCCCTCGCCCCGATCTGGAGCGGTATGAGCGTATTGGCGAACGTTCCGCTCAATCCTCCGGTGAGGACGAAAAAGACCATGATGGTCCCGTGCATGGTGATGAGCGCCAAATACATATTGGCATTCAGAACACCATCGGGGGCCCATTTATCACCCAGAAAAGTGTTGAGGATCCCAAAGGATTCCTGAGGCCAAGCCAACTGAAGACGGAAGAAAATGGAGAGCATCATCCCGATGATCGCCATAAAAATGGCGGTGATCAGGAACTGCTTCCCGATCATCTTGTGGTCCTGGCTGAAGACGTACTTCGTCCAGAAACTCTCCTTGTGTTCGTGATGATGCCCGTGCTCTGCGGCTTCTGCTGTAGCTCCCATAACTAGCAGGGTTTCCTAATACAAATATCTCAATTCTCTTTCTTTTCGGCCACTCCCGCCTTCTCTATTCCGATCGCCTGAGCGAAATTATCCTTCCCATCGAGCCATTTCCGAAAGCTTTCTTTATCACCTACCTTCATCGGCATCTGCATCTTATAATGGCTCACTCCACAGATCTTGTTGCAGATAAGCTGGTAGTTGAATTCCGGATCCTCTTTGATAGTCCGCATGCTGTCGGTCGTGATCGTAGGCGTGAACTTAAAGTTCGTGGTAATACCGGGCACTGCGTTCATCTGTGCCCGGAAATGGGGCATATAAGCACTATGGATCACGTCCCTTGAACGGATGTTGAGGTTCACCTCCCGGTTCTTCGGGAGATAAAAAGTATCCTTTACGACCTTATCATCATAACCGGCTTTGTAATCGAGGTCCTTTCCTTTAAGGTTCCTGATGCGGCCGGTATCCCGTTTGAGCTTGGCGATCCGCTCTTCGAACTTATCGATCTTCCAATCGGGCATGATATTCCGATTCCTTTCGAGCCTTGCCTTGGCCGTATCGATCTTATCTTCTTTGCTATCGAGCTTCTTTTCGATGCTCTCCTTCGTGATGATCCCTAAAGGATTGCTCGTGGTGATAAGAAGATAATTGGTGGGGCCTAACTTCCCGTCTTCTCCAGGGTAACGGATCCTCCAATCGAATTGCTTCCCATAGACCCCTACATGGAGCGCATCTTCTGAAGGTTCATCCATCACCTTGTTCCAAGTGGTCAGGCCATAGATAATGATGACGGCGAGGAAGATCGAGGGGACAATGGTCCATAAAAGCTCGAGCCGATCGTTATGGGGATAAAAAAGCGCCTGTCGCCCTTCCTTTCCGAAATACTTGTAGGAGAACCAGAAAAGGAGGGTCTGCGTCGCGAAGAAGACGAAGAGGATGATCACGAAATTGAAGATCATCAGGTTGTCGATCGAGACCCCGTGTTCAGAAGCAGGATGATGGATCAGGACCTCTTGACCGTAATCGATCATCAACCATATGAAGAAGGCATAGAACAGGACCATGAAAAGGAGAAAGAGGTTCCCGTTCAACCGATTGTCCTTTTCGCTATGCTCTTCTTCCCGCTTACCGCTCAACCTGCGCGTCAATTCATAGACGCGGGTCAACTGAGCGACGGCGATAACGCCGAGGATGATCACAAGAACGATGAGCACTTTATCCATAACAGCTAATGCTTTATAGCGAACTTCCTATTCCGCTCATGTATGCAAATGAACACTTTCCTCCAGGAAAGGATGCTGCTGCGGGGTGACCGGGGCTTTTGCCAATTTCCTCAACGTGAGGTGGGTGAAAAGCCCCAGGAAACCGAGCCCCATCCCGATCTCCAGGAATCCCAAATGCCAATTTTCATAAACCGTTCCCGGCATGAACATGATGAATACGTCCAACCAATGGGTGAGGACCAAAATGGCCCCGAGGGTCATCAATTTCTTGTAGTTCCGCTTAGCATCCCGCGACATCAGGAAGAGCATGGGGAGTACGAAATTGATCACGAGCATCGTCCAAAACGGAACCGTGTAATGGTCGACCCGCATCACGAAGTAAGTGGCCCCTTCCGGGATGTTTCCGTACCAGTAGAGTAAGAATTGAGCGAACCAGAGGTAGGTCCATAGGAAACTGAGGGCGAACATCCATTTCCCCATATCGTGGACATGATTCTGGTTCACCTTCTCGAGGTAGTCCTTCTTTTTCAAATAGATCGTAAGAAGGGTCATCACGATGATAGCGGAGCACCAAAACCCTCCTAGGACGTACCAACCGAAGATCGTGCTGTACCAGTGAGGGGTCACGCTCATGATCCAGTCCCATCCCATGGCCGAAGAAAGGATGGCGAAGATGATGATGAAGACCACGGAAGAGCGGTAGTTCTTCCAATGGATGGCCGTTCCTCCGACCCGATCCTCTTCGAGGGATCTTTTGCGGAACCAATGACCGAATCCGGCAAAGACTCCGATATAGAGGATGGAACGGATGATGAAGAACGGAATGTTGAGGTAAGAGGACTTCCCTTGGAGGATCTCATCGTGCTTCATCGCATGAGGGTCCATCCAGTGCCAGATCCCATGACCTCCAAAGGCACCGACGATGATGATCAAAAGGATGAGCGCCCCTCCGATGGGCAAAAAAGACATCGTGGCTTCGAAAACACGCTTGAGCAATGCGCTCCATCCTGCCTCAGCAGCGTATTGGATAGCGAAGAAGAAAAGAGCCCCCACGGAGATACTGAAAAAGAAAAAAGCGTTCACCATCAGGTTCGTCCAGAAGCGGTTCTGATAATGGTGCAGATGATCGGTGGTAAAGAAACCGATGATCCCCGTAATGAGGGCGATCGCACCGATGACCATGAGGATCGTCGTGAATCGCTTGGCGTTGCTCGGTATCGTGAATCCCATTGCTCTATTAGCGCTTTTGAGGTCTTATACTCATTTCCCGCTCTCACCACTCGTATCCGCAGGAGCACCTGCATCGGCCATTCCAGTATCCGTGGACGCCTCCAAGCTAGTGTCCACACTAGCGGCTTTGGCCGTATCTCCAGCGCTCCCTGTATCCGCGGAAGAAGCCTTCAAGAGGTCCTTATCCCCGTTCTGTAGATCATTGATGTAGTGGATCACCAGCCAGCGCTCTTTCTTATCGAGTTGAGCAGCATGGCTCCCCATAAGCCCCTTTCCGTAAGTGATCGTGTGAAAAGCTTTTCCATCGGGAAGGTCGCTTAGAGGCCCTGTAAAGGAGGGTGGGGGTGCATGTCCGCCCTTCTCGATAACAGGACCATCCCCTTCTCCCTTTTCTCCATGGCAATGATCACAATAGGTTGTATAGATGTTCTTCCCTTTCTCCAAATTCTCCTTATTGAGCGGGATCGGATTCTCGAGTTCCTTCCCCGCTTTTTCATAGCCTTCCGTATTGTCCGGATAGAGATAAGGGAGATGGGGATTGTAACTATCCCCCAAATATTCCGCATTAAAAGGGATGGCACCTTCCGGAGGCTTCATGGCCATAAGCGAATCGGGGTGCTGATAATCCATATAAGCCTCGATCGCAGGAGAGCGATACATATCAGGCATGTATTCAACCCCCGGACTTTGAGGGTTCTCCTTGCAGGACCACACAAGCAAGGCGGTCAGTACCCCGAGGGAAGAACGAAGGAGCATGGTTCGAAGGTCTGAGGCCATGGATCGTCTGTTTTCTTGCTTCCGGTCAAACATTTCGTTCATCGATCTCGAAAGCGCCGGAACTTTTCAAACTTTCTTTCAATCCCTCTTCCCCGAAGCTTTCGTTTTCCGAAACAAGGACCTTCAGCGCAAAGGTGTCGTCAGAAGTTCGTGGATCCGGATTCCGCGGCGAAAGTCCGGGAAGATATTTGCTTCGAAGGAGAAAGGTGATCGCCATCCCGTGCGCGGCACAAAGCACCGTGAACTCAAAGCTGGCGGGGATAAAAGAAGGAAGGTTCTCCACGAAACTGAAGCTCGGTTTTCCTCCGATGTTCATCGGCCAATCGTGGATCATGAAATACCAGATCCCGAGAAAAGCGAGGCAAAGCCCGGTCAACCCGAAAAGGAAAGCAACGATCGCGAGGCGTGTGCCACGGACATGAAGGGCTTCATCCAATCCATGAACAGGGAAAGGAGTGAAGGCATCATTCACGTGGATCCCTTTCTCGATAAGCTCCTTTGAGCCATTGAGGAGGACCTCATCGTCATCGTAATAGGCGTAAATGATCTTTTCAGCCATGGCTCTTGTCCTTTTATCCGTTCTGAGCTCCGTTATCGCTATTCACCTGCTTGTATTTCTCGCCAGAACTCTTCAGGATCGACTTCAATTCGTTAAGGGCCAAAACCGGGAAGAACCTCGCAAAGAGGAGGAACAGTGTGAAGAAAATGCCCAAAGTCCCCACGAATACGCCGATATCGACGTATGTTGGATGGAACATCGTCCAACTGGAGGGGACGTAATCCCGATGGATACAAGTGACGATAATGCAGAAGCGCTCGAACCACATCCCGATATTGATCACGGCAGCGATGATGAACGTGAGGATCAAGCTCCTACGGATCTTCCGGATCCAAAAGAATTGCGGCGCGATGATATTGCAAAGCATCAGGCTCCAGAAAGCCCAAGCATAAGGCCCTTGGGACACATTATAGGACAGGTAGATATAATCCTCATAAGGGTTCTGCGAGTACCAGGCCATGAAGAACTCCGCTATATAGGCCACGGCCACCATACCACCGGTCACCAGGATGACTTGGTTCATGTACTCGATGTGCCGGACGGTAATATATTCTTCGAGTTTCATGGCCTTCCGCATGATGAGGACGAGGGTCTGCACCATGGCGAAACCCGAGAAAACAGCACCGGCCACGAAATAGGGCGGGAAGACCGTACTATGCCACCCCGGAACGAGGGAGGTGGCAAAATCCATACTGACGATCGAGTGGACCGAAAAGACCAAAGGTGTTGCGATACCGGCCAATACGAGGGACACCTCTTCAAAGCGGACCCAGGATTTGATATCCCCCGACCATCCGAAGCTGAGGAAGCTGTAGATCTTTTTGGCCCAGGGTTTAGTCATCCGATCCCGAATAGTCGCCAAGTCGGGAAGAAGGCCGAGGTACCAGAAAACGAGGGATACGGTCAGGTAGGTCGTAATGGCGAAAACGTCCCAAAGAAGCGGTGAGTTGAAGTTCACCCAAAGACTCCCGAACTGGTTGGGGAGGGGGAGCACCCAATAGGAAACCCAGATCCTTCCCATGTGAATGCCCGGGAACATAGCCGCCATAAGAACCGCGAAAATGGTCATGGCCTCCGCGGAGCGATTAATGGCCATTCGCCATTTCTGTCGGAAAAGGAGAAGAACAGCGGAGATAAGGGTGCCTGCGTGACCGATACCGACCCACCAGACGAAGTTGGTGATATCCCAAGCCCAGTTGACGGTCCGGTTCAATCCCCAAACCCCAACGCCGGTCCCGATCAGATAAAGGACACATCCGATGCCCCAAAGGCTAAAGAGGCCCGTGATCGTGATGAGGAGATACCAAGTCTTCGGCGCCTTGTTCTCGATCGGACGACATACATCCTCGGTGATCTGGTGGTAATCCTTATCCCCGAGGATCAAGGGTTCTCTGATCGCGGCTTCCTTTTGCATGGATCTTTTCTATTCGTTGTTCACGCGGTCCATGTTCGCTTTTTCAGCTATGCTCCTTTTCTTTTCCGCCTTTATCTTCTCGCTCCTTGCGGTTCCGCACTTTCACTTGATAAGCCACGTTCGGCTCCGTTCCGATCTCTTCAAGGGCATAATAAGCGCGGTCGCTCTCTTCATGGTCCTTGTGGACTTTGGACTTATCGTCGTTGATGTCCCCGAACGTGATCGCATTGGTCGGGCAAGCTTCAGCGCAAGCGGTTTGAATGGCTCCATCCTCGACGGGCTCTCCTTCCTTCTTGGCTTCCAGCTTACCAGCTTGGATCCGCTGGACACATAGGCTGCACTTTTCCATAACCCCTCGTGAACGCACCGTGACATCAGGATTGAGCACCATGCGGCTCATGTCATCCTGAGCGGGGTTGTTGTTCTGGAACTTCTTGTAGTTCTTGTAATTGAACCAGTTGAAGCGCCGGACTTTATAAGGGCAGTTGTTGGCACAGTAGCGGGTCCCGATGCAACGGTTATAAGCCATCATGTTCAGCCCTTCATTGCTGTGCGTCGTGGCAGCCACCGGGCAAACCGTTTCACAGGGGGCATGGTTGCAGTGCTGGCACATCATCGGCTGGAAGGTCACGTCCGGGTTCTCGGCCTCGGGCGTGTCCATCTGTTCATGGCTCAGCTCGTCGTAGTGCTCATCGATCCGATCCTCGACCTTAGAGGAGTAATAGCGATCGATCCGCAGCCAATGCATCTCCCGGGTTCGCCTCACCTCATCTTTACCGACGACCGGAACGTTGTTCTCCGCGGAACAAGCGATCACACAAGCTCCACATCCGATACAGGTGCTGAGATCGATCGAAAGCCCCCAACGGTGTCCCTTTGATTCAACCGGATGTTCTCGCCACAGGTCGATCTTCGTGGCTTCTTTTTCCACGGTCTCTCCGTCCTCATGGACCTTAAGGGTATGATCGGGGTTGTAATCCGATTTCTTCCCGTTCTTAAAGGTGTCGAGGGTCGTTTCCTTAAGGATCGACTCCCGCCCCATGATCGTATGATGGGTTTGAGTGGTCGCGATCGGATAGCTGTTCCCGGTCTTTTCCACTGAGACCCCGAAAGCCCGATAGTCGAGTGCTCCGTTGCGATATCCCACCAAGGGGAACGCGTTCTTTCCGACCGGAATGGGATTCCCTTCCTGGTCGGTCTTGTGGCTTCCGAACTCATCGCATTGGAACGCCGCGTTGCCGATCGGCTCCCCATCAGCGCCCCGACCATAGCCGAGTGCGATACCGATCGTGCCGATCTTTTGACCCGGTTGAGGGTAAACCGGCAATTCCAAGCTTTGACCGTCAACAGTGATTTTTGCCGTATCAGCCGGCCATTCCTGCCCGATCACCTTGCTGAACCCCTTCTCATCCATGTCCTTAGGGTTCATGGTGATGTAGTTGTCCCAAGTGACACGGCTTATAGGGTCGGGAAGCTCTTGAAGCCAGGGATTATTGGCATGATCACCGTTCCCCAGACCGACTTTCTGGTAAAGGACGAGCTCCATTCCTCCTTCGCTAGAGGGCATGGTGGAGCTTATGCCTGAAGCGGCTTTCCCTACATCGCCTTTGAAATCGGGCGCTCCTGCACTGACGGCACCTTTATGAAAGCCCCCTTTGTGGAGAGAATTGCCCCAGAAATCCTGGAAGCTCCCGTGCTCTTTCTGTTTCTTGAACTGCTCTTGCTTCCAATTGCTTTGGATAAAAGCATGGAAATCCTTGTCATGACCGGCCCATGTTAAGAGCGTATCCTGGAACTGCCGTGTATTGTAGAGGTTGCGGATGGTAGGCTGTGTAAGCGTATAATAACCCCTCTGGGGCTCGTGGTCGTTCCAGGATTCGAGGAAATGATTATCCGGACAGATGAAACGGCAATGCTTGGCGGTCTCATCTTTATAGCCAGCGAAGGATACCGTCAATCCGGTCTTTTTCAAGCCTTTAACGAAGCGCTCCGCCTCGGGATGGCTGTAAACAGGGTTGACCCCTTCGATCAGAAGCCCATCGACCTGTCCGCTCTCGAGCTCTTGTAAGAGGTTTTCGACAGCCTCATCATCCCCTTGGCGCAGGTTCCAATGATTGTTCAGGTCGATCGTGAACCCGTAATTGCCCAAGATCTGGTTAACGGCGTTCACCAAAACCTGCACGTCAGGATCGTTGGTCCCGCATAGAAGAACGGAGCGACTGCGGCTCTCCCAAAGCTCTTTTGCGGCATTTTTCGTTTTGGCGTCGACCTTTCCGGTATCGATCCCGCTTTTGGGCTTTCCGGCCTTACCGGCGATATGATCGTGGATACTGGCAACGATCAAGGCCTCTTCGGAAGCTTTGATGGGGGTCCGAACATCGGCATTGGAGCCCGTAAGGCTCAAATTGGCCTCAAATTGGTAATGACGGGACATACGCCCGTTCTCCGGATCACGGGTGACTCCGTATTGGGGGGAAAGAAAGTTGGGCGCGACCCAATGAGCGAGGAAATCAGCAGCAACGCTCACGATCGTATCAGCCTTCGTCAGATCATAGGAAGGAAGCGCAGCTTTCCCAAAGCTTCTTTCATTGGCCTTAAGGATGCCATGGAAAGAAATATCATCGTAAACGATATGTTGAAGATCAGCGCCTGGGCTTCCTTCATTGGATCCGGAGCTGCTACTTGATGCATCCCCCATCGCCGAATCGCTGGAGGCAGCTTGCGCAGAGTCCTCTTGAGCTCCGGCCATCGAAGCCTGTTCGCTGTTCCCGGACCCGGTCTTTTTCCCGTACCGCTTCCGGAACTCCTCGATGGCCGCTCGGGTAGAAGGGCTCATGTGCGAACGTGTAAGAAGCCGTATCGTTCCGCCTTTTTCAGCGATATCCGAAAGCTCCTTTTCGACCGTTCCATCGA
>CAZOSO010000007.1:0-22591 GCA_964582635.1 uncultured Weeksellaceae bacterium
AAGATCGTGATCGGGCATGATTGTCGCTTTGCAGGGGACCTTTTTGTGGAGACAGCAGCGAGGGTTTTTGTCGAAGAAGGCATCCGGGTGATCGTAGCCCGCGACTTCGTTTCAACCCCTATGCTCTCGCTGGCCACCCGCGAATACGAAGCTTCCTTAGGGGTTATCGTTACTGCAAGCCACAACCCTCCCGAATACAACGGTTATAAGCTCCGGGGGAGTTATGGAGGGGCCCTGACACCCGATCAAGTGGCCGAGGTCGAAAAGCTCGTCCCCGATCAAGTCCCTGAAGCTGTAGATGGAAAGAGCATCGAGGAACTCAAGGCTGATGGAAAGGTCGAGGTGGCCGATATCGAAAAGCTTTATTCCGATCGCCTCAAGGAAAGCTTCGATATCGAGAGCATCGCGTCCTCCGATATGACCCTTGCCTATGATGCGATGTTCGGTGCAGGGCAACGGGTCTTCGACCACATCTTCCCTGAAATGGTCTGCCTTCATTGTGAAGAGAACCCCTCTTTTAAAGGGACCCCTCCCGAACCCATCGAGCGGAACCTAAGAGAGTTCGCGGAATACATCAAGGACCGGATGGAGATCGATTGCGGCTTGGCGACCGATGGCGATGCCGACCGGATCGGCCTCTTTAATGGCCAAGGACGTTTTATCGATTCCCATCATATCATCCTTTTGGTCCTTCATTATTTGGTCGCCCATAAAGGGATGAAGGGAAAGGTCGTCACGGCCTTCTCCTGTAGTGAGAAGATCAAGCGGCTTTGCGAACATTACGGCCTGAAGCACGAGACGGTGAAGATCGGCTTCAAGCATATCGTGGATGTGATGTTGAAAGAGGATGTGCTCCTTGGAGGAGAAGAATCCGGAGGGATCGCTATCAAAGGCCATATCCCCGAACGCGATGGTATTTGGATCGGAATGGTTTTATGGGAGTACATGGCCAAGACCGGCAGATCTCTCAATGAATTGATCCGGGAGGTCTATGGCATCGTGGGGGAATTCGCGTTCCAACGGAGCGACCTGCACATCAAAGAGGAGGTCAAGCAGCGGATCATCGATGAATGCGAAAGGGGGCAGTACAAGAAGTTCGGAGAATTCGAAGTTCAACGGATGGAGAGCCTCGATGGCTTCAAATTCTACTTCAATGATGACGAGTGGTTGATGATCCGCCCTTCCGGCACGGAACCGGTTCTTCGGACCTATGCGGAAGCCACCGATAAGAAACGGGCGAGCGATATGCTCAAAGCCTGTCGGGAGACCATCCTGGAAGGGGTCGAGGCCTAAGACCTCTTGCTTTATTCTTTGAGTTGGATCTTACATTGGATCGGCCGGTGATCCGAAAGGGCCTTCGATAAGACTTCGTGGTCGAAGGAGTGGATCCCATCTGTATGGAAGATATAGTCGATCCGGAAGGAAGGCAGATCCCCTATATAAGTGCGGCCCATTCCGTTCCCGCTTTGGGTAAAGCTGTCCTTTAAAAAGGCATCGAAGCGGCCATAGGCGTACGATACCGGAGTGTCGTTCAGGTCGCTACAAAGGATCATCGGATGAGGGCTTTTCTTCATGTGGGCCACGATCCGGTCCACTTGGTCTGCCCTCCGGACAAAAGCCCCTTTGAGTTTTCCGAATATCGAGCGCATCCCTTTGAAGGAGTTCAGTTTGTCCCCACGCGTTCGGATCGAACCGAGGTGAGCGTTGTAGACCCTTATCGTATCCCCAGCGACCTCGAGGTCGCTGTAGATGCAAATGTTTTTTTGGCCTTTCGGGAAAGGAACGCGACCTTTTTGAAGGATCGGAGCTCTCGTGTAAGTGGCGATACCGAAATAATGTTTCTTGCCCGCAGCGTGCCCGAAAGCATGATGGTAATGCTCAGCCTTGAGATGGTTCTGCAAGGGCTTTCGGGTGTCGAAGTAGCCTTCTTTTTTGGAATAGAAGTATTCCTGAAAACAAACGATATCGGGTTGCTCGGCCCGTAGGAAGCGAAAGATCTTATCCCGTGTATCCTTGTTCGAGTTCCATTTGTACAGGCCGAAGAGGCGAACATTGAAGGACATCACCTGCAGCGGTTCGCTGCCTTTTTCGATCGGACCGTCCGTTAGGTCGACCCGGAAGAAATCCCGGTGATATGGATAACCGAGGATAAGAATGGCCAGGGATATCCAAAAAAGCCGCTTTTTGAAGAGGATCCAATAAAGGACGAACAAAAAATTAAAAGCGGCTAACACAGGGTATCCAAGCCCTGCAAAGGCGATCGGCCAAAAACCGACCGGACTCACATAGGGGGCCAGGTAAGCGATCCCTAGGGCGAGTACGAAGGCCAGGTTCACCCCGAAGAGGATCTTATGAAAGCGGGAAAGACCAGCCAATGGGCTTTGGATCACTTGTCCTTGCTTGCTCGGAAGAGGGTCTCTTTTTCCTTCTTGCTCAGGCTCTCATAGCCCGATTTCGAGATCTTATCGAGGATCTTGTCGATCTCTTCCTGTTCAGCTTTTTTGGAGGCGTTATACTGTTCATCGGTCATGTACTTAGCCCTTTGGGCACCTCCTTTGGCTTTTTTGGACTTGTGTTTGACCTTCATCCGGGGCTCTTTTTTCAAGCCTAAAGCCTCCGGAATATCCATCAGGAAGCGATGGAACCGCATCAATATATCGGTGTTCCCGCTCTTTAGGCGATTGATGGTCCAGAATCCTACGATAGCCCCTCCTATATGGGCGATATGACCTCCGGAGTTGGTCCCCGAAATGCTGAGGAGATCGACCAGAACGTAAATGCCAGCGATCCACTTGAGTTGAATGGGGATGGGAATAAAAAGCAGTTGTACCTCGAAGTTCGGTCGGTAGGTGGCGATCCCGATGAAAACGGCCATAACGGCCGCGGATGCCCCCAAAATGTTGCTCGAAATGTTCTCTTCAAAGGCCGGGAAAATGTTGTAACTCAGGATGAAGAGCAATAGTCCCCCGAGCCCCCCCAGGAAATAAAGGGCGGTCAGCCGCTTGGTCCCTAGGTATTGGAGGAAAATGGTGCCCGCGAAATAAAAGACCAACATGTTGAACAGGATGTGCCAGATCCCTACATGAAGGAACATGTAACTGACGATGCTCCAGGGGCGTTTGACCAGAGCCACGCTATTGGGAAGGTCCCCGACCATATTGGAGGTCGAGGCGATCCAGTTCATGATGAAGGCGTAATAAGCTTCCGGGTTGAGCTCGAAGAGCTGAAAGAAGATCCCGAGGATGCGGATCACCAAAAAGACCCCTACATTGATGTAGATGAGGCGCATCAAGGTGGAGCCTTCCCGGTAGCGGCGCTTGAGCTCGTTGAGGATATCCCCGTTACTCATCGATCTTTTTTGCCTTTGAGGCTTCCCTGCTCTTTTGGGTGCTTTTAGAACACAAAATAAAGAAAGGGCTTGTTCGCTCCTTTCGCTCTTTTAATAAAAGCTGGTCCGGTCGTTCTGCCAATATTTCAACAAGATAAAACCGAACAAAGCACCTCCCAAATGCGCGAAATGGGCGATATTACTGCCTCCCCGCATGCCGGTGATACCGAGGTATAGCTCGAAGATCACCAAGACCGGGATCAAGTACTTCGCCTTGACCGGTACCGGGATAAAGAGGAGCATCAATTCCGTGTTGGGGAACAAATATCCGAAAGCGATCAAAAGCCCGTAAATAGCTCCAGAAGCGCCTACCGTGGGGGTTATGTAATTCCGAACGAGTCCTTGCCTACCAGCCGCCTGTATTTCCCCTAAACGATCCGGCCCGAAGCCCATGGTCCCGATTATCTCGTAAACCTCGTAAGCCATCACTGCTTGGTGCAACAAGAGGGCCCCGAGGCCGGTGAAGAAATAGAAAATGAAAAAACGCTGCGGTCCCCATAATCGCTCCAATAAGCTTCCGAACATCACCAACATGAACATATTCAGGAAAATATGGAGGAGGTTCCCGTGCATGAACATATGGGTTACCACCTGATGAGGCATGAAAAGGGGAGAGTCGAAATAAAAGAGGCCGAAGACCATGTTCAGACTTGCTACCCCCCGGACCTCACGCAACTGCTGCATCGAATCGTTGGCGAAGAGGTGAAAGAGCTGCTCTCCGAAGAGAAAGGAGAGCAGGAACATGATGATGTTGATGTAGAGGAGGTTCTTGGTAACCCCCGGTAGATTTCTCAACATGGGTCAGCCGAAGCGTTTGGCGAGCTCATCGAGCGTAAATGTAACAATAGTCGCTTTTTTGTCCGGGCTATAATAAGGAAGCTCGCAGGCGAAAAGCCGGTCGATCAGATCGCTCATTTCTGGCTCCGTGAGGGATTCGCCGTGGCCAATAGCACTGCTTTTGGCGAGGGCATATGCGATCGTTCGGGCATGAACTTTCTCGGGTTCGGGGCTCTCTTCCTTGACCGCTTCCAAGAGGGATCCGATCAGGGCTTCAATGTCCTTGTTCCCTGCATCGGAAGGGACTCCATTGACCACGAGTTCGTTTTTCCCGAATTCGCTAAGATCGAAGCCCAATTGCTCCAATTGCCCCATCGTACTTCGCAGCAATTCCATGTCACCCGCGTCCAATTCCACGGTCTTGGGGAAGAGCAATTGCTGGCTATCGCTCCTTCCTTCCTGGAGCTTTTGGAGGAAGCTTTCATAAAGGATCCGGTGATGGGCTTTTTGCTGATCGATCACGATCATACCGGAGCGGATGGGAGAAAGGATGTAACTCCCGTGCAACTGATAGGGTTTGATGCGCTGCTCGTCCTCTTCACCCTGGGTATCCGACCCATCTGAAAGCACGCGTTCTTCTTTTTGGGCTCCACCGGGCAAAGGCCTGTAGAGCTCCTGCCAATCGGAAGGAGGGCGCTCTTGGCCAGGAGGTGGGGCAGGGTTTTTTTGAGCCTTGCCCTCCTCTTCAAAAGGATCGTATTCCGGATTGATGTGGATCTTGGGAGGGGGAGCGGGACCGTCTTCTTTTTTCCGAAGGGGAGGGTCGAAACCCGTCTCTTGTTCAAAATCCAGGCTTGGAGCGATGTTGTAATGCCCCAGTGAACGTTTGACCGCGGCTTGGAGGATCGCATGGACCGCCTTTTCGTCATCGAACTTGATCTCGGTCTTGGTGGGATGGATATTGATGTCGATGTGTTGGGGGTCGATGCTGAGATAAAGGAAATAGGAGGGGTGCTCATCCTGGGGGATCAGCTCCTCATAGGCTGAAGCGATGGCTCTGTCGAGGTAATAGTGCTTGATGAACCGCTCGTTGACAAAGAGGTATTGCTCCCCTCGTTTTTTCTTGGCGTATTCCGGCTTGATCACGAAGCCTTCGAGCTTAACGATGTCGGTGTGCTCTTCGACAGGAACGAGCCGCTGGTCGTATTTTTTGCCGAGAAGATGAACGATGCGCTGTCGAGTTCCCACTTGGGGTAGCTCATGGACCGGTTGCCCCTCGTTCTGGAACTTCATCCGTATCGAAGGATGCGTGAGGGCGACCCTTTGGAACTCTTCGATCACGTGCTTGATCTCGACGGGATTGGACTTCAGGAAATTCCTTCGGGCGGGAACATTGTAAAAAAGATTTTTGACCTGGACCGTGGTCCCCCCGGAATGGCTGCACGCTTCCTGTTCCATCACTTCACCCCCTTCGATGCGGATCCGTGTGCCCGTACGTTCCTCGTGAGGTTTGGTCTTCATTTCCACATGGGCGATGGCCGCGACGGAAGCTAGCGCTTCTCCCCTGAACCCTTTGGTCCGGATCGAGAACAGGTCATCCGGATCGCTGATCTTGGAGGTGGCATGGCGTTCAAAAGCGATCCGGGCATCGTCCTCTGCCATGCCCCATCCGTTGTCAGTGACTTGGATAAGGGTTTTGCCGGCATTCCGGATCTGGAGTTCGATGTTAGTGGCTCCGGCATCGACCGCGTTCTCGAGGAGCTCTTTGACCACAGAGGCCGGCCTTTGGATCACTTCCCCCGCAGCGATCCGGTCCGCGACTCGATCGGATAAGCGTTGAACGATACCGCTCATGCTGGGATCCGGTCTAAGTAAAGAAATACGGTCCAAACAAGGGTGCAAAGGAGGATAAGGATGACCAAGAGCCGTATGTTCGCCCGAAGGTTCTGTCCCTTCGTTTCACGAGCTCTCCAGGAAGCTCTCATCCGATCGCGGAGCCCTTCTTCATCGATCCGCGCTGCTCTTTGATCGCTTTTAGCCTCTTCTTCGACCTGCTTTCGACGCTCTTTGGCCGGATCGTAATAACGAGGCCGATAGGCGAATTCTTTGGGGTCTCCCCCCTTGAAGAAACGTAGCACGGATGGCATTTTCGAGCGGTTCATGACCTCAAAGGTAGGCCCTCATAACGGGCAAATCATTCCTATCCTTTTAACGATCGGAAAGGTCGATCGTTCATAAGTTCTCCACGATGCCCTCGTGGATAAGATCGAGCAAAAGGCCGCATGATATGAGAGCAGCCCCGTATCTTTATGGTCGCGAAAGAGAAAGCACAGTTTGCTAAGACCACCTTTTTCATACTCTTTGCGCAAGCTCCTCTTGCTCCTTCCAGTGCTATTCTTTGCTCTTGTGGGGATGGATTCGGGGAACAAGGGGATGATGCGGAGAAATGGCCCGGAATTGGAAGAATCGCCCCCTTTTTTGAAAGGGGACCACGAATGGGCGGATTCCGTTCTCCAAACCCTTTCTCTGCGCGAAAGGATCGGCCAGCTTTTCATGGTGGCGGCCTATTCCAACAAAGGTCCAGCCCATAAGCGCCAACTGGAAAAACTGATCGAAGAGCATCACATCGGGGGCTTGATCTTTTTTCAAGGGGGTCCCGTCCGCCAAGCGAAGTTAACGGAGCATTATCAAGAGCTTAGCTCGATCCCCCTTATGATAGGGGCTGATGCTGAATGGGGGCTTTCCATGCGCCTGGACAGTACCATTCGCTACCCGAGGCAAATGGCTTTGGGAGCAATAAGGGACCGTGATCCGGTGCGGAAAATGGGGCGGCGCATCGGCCGCCAATGTCGCCGTTTAGGGGTCCATATCAATTTCGCACCGGTGATGGACGTTAACAACAACCGCCAGAACCCGGTGATCAATGAGCGCGCTTTTGGGGAGGACCCCTACCGGGTCGCCCAAAAGGGGATCGCCTATGCCAAAGGACTCCAGGAAGCCGGGGTCCTTGCGACCGCGAAGCATTTTCCCGGCCATGGGGATACGGATACGGATTCGCATCATGCCCTCCCTCGCATCGAACACGAGCGGGACCGGCTGGATTCCGTCGAACTGTTCCCCTTCCAAAGAGCCATCCAAAAAGGGGTGGGAGGCATGATGGTGGCTCACCTCAACGTGCCTGCTTTGGACTCCAGTGAGAAGAGCGTTTCAACCCTTTCCAAGCCTATTGTGAGCGACCTTTTGAAAGGAGAGATGGGCTTTGAAGGGCTCTGTTTCACCGATGCTTTGAACATGAAAGCGGTGAGCGATCGCTATGCTCCCGGAAAAGTGGAAATGAAAGCTTTCGAGGCCGGTAACGATGTCCTCCTTTTCCCTGAAAACGTTCCCGAGGCGATCGATCGCATCGAAGAAGCCGTCAAAAAAGGTGAGATCCCCAAAGAAAGGGTGAATGCGAGTTGTCGGAGGATCTTGAAGTTCAAGGAATGGGCAGGCCTTGATGACCGCGATAGCATCGCCATCGAAGGGCTTCATGAAGATCTGAACCGAAAGGAGGACCTCGCCCTTCGGGATAAGTTGGCCAGCTCCGCGTTAACCCTGGTCGAACCTGGAGAAGAGTTCTTGCCCATTAAGGAACTGCGGCAGGATATCGCTTCCCTGGTTGTCGGATCGGATACGTCGAACGCCTTCCAGCGAACCCTCGATCGTTACACCAAGACCGAGCGTTACGCGATCCATCACCAGGCTTCGCTCAATCAGCGCAACGCCCTTTTGGAAAGACTGAGAGAGCACGATGTTGTGATCATCGGTGTGCTAGGCACCTCTAGATCGCCTTCTGATAATTTCGGGATCCCTTCGGCTTCAGTGGACCTGATACAGCGGGTGGTCGGATTGGATAACAAGGCGGTGCTCGATCTTTTCGCCAATCCCTATGCTTTATCGGAGTTCTACGGGGCTCAGAATGCGGATGCTGTCATGATCTCCTACAACGACGCCCCTTTGAACCAACGGCTTTCAGCCGAGGCGATCTTCGGAGGAAGAAAGGTCGATGCAAGCCTGCCCATCACTGCTTCGAACTATTTTCAGGAAGGGGATGGGGTGCAATGGGATCGTTCTTATCGATTCGCGAAAGCGATCCCCGAGGAGGTCGGTCTTAATACGCGGGTCCTGAAACGGATGGACACGATCGCCCGTGAAGGGGTCCGAAAGCAGGCTTATCCCGGTTGCCAAATATTCGTGGCCAGGGACCGTAAGATCGTCCACCATAAGGCATATGGCCATCACACATACGAGGGGAAGCAGGAGGTGCGAAAGAAGGATCTCTACGACGTTGCTTCCCTGACCAAGATCCTTGCATCCACGCCATCGATCATGAAATTGATGGATGAAGGAAAGGTGGACGTTGAGCGTGCTCTGTGCAATTACCTCCCGGAGATGGTGGATACTTGTGCCTATCGGAACGTGGTCCTGAAGGATATCATGACCCATCGTGCCGGGCTCAAGCCTTGGATCCCTTTTTACAAAAGGACCCTCGATGAAGGAAGGCCCGACCCGAGGATCTATAGCAGCGATTCTTCTTCCAAATATCCATACAGGGTCGGGGAGGAGCTTTACATCGATAAGGAGTATCGGGATAGCATTTACAAGCGCATTCTTGCGGCTAGTATCAAGGCCTCTAAGGAATATAGGTACAGTGATCTCGGATATTACCTGATCAAGAAAGTCATCGAAAAGCGGAGCGGCATGGCCCTCGAGGATTATGTGGAAACGCAATTTTACGATCCGATGGGGCTGAATACCATGGGATATAAACCGCGCTACGATTTTCCCTTAGATCGCATAATTCCGACCGAGTACGACATGTACTTTCGGAAACAACTGGTCCATGGGGATGTGCATGATCCCGGAGCAGCTATGCTCGGAGGGGTTGGAGGGCATGCCGGGATCTTTTCCAACGCGAAGGACGTGGGGACCATGATGCAAATGTTCTTGGATGGCGGAACCTATGGGAAGCGTCGGTTCATCGAAGAAGAAACGGTCCGTGAGTTCGCGGAATGTCAATTCTGCGGGGTGGATTCGATCGAAAATCGTCGAGGTATCGGCTTCGATAAACCGGTGAGAAAAGATGGGCCTGGCCCTACCTGTCATTGTGTTTCTTACGAAAGCTTCGGGCATAGTGGCTTTACAGGAACCCTCTCTTGGGCGGACCCCGACGAAGGAGTGGTCTATGTTTTTCTTTCGAATCGGGTTTATCCAAGCGCTAAGAACAAAAAGATCATCAGTTTGGACATCAGGACCCGGATCCAACAGGCAATTTACGATGCCCTTCAGGATGAAAATTCAGTTCCCCAGGAGTTGAGCCGAAAATGAACAGGAAAAGGGGCGAGCTGTTCTCTTTTTGACCGAAACCGGAAGACTACCCATGAAGATCGGCATCGTATGTTACCCCACCTATGGGGGGAGTGGTGTAGTAGCCACGGAGTTAGGAAAGGGCTTAGCCCGGAAAGGACACGAAGTTCACTTCATCACTTATAGTGAACCGGTCCGACTCGCTGCATTTTCCGGAAATGTCTTTTTTCACGAGGTTTATGTGAGCGACTATCCCCTTTTCAAGTACCAACCCTATGAGCTCGTTCTAACGAGCAAACTCGTGGATGTGGCGAAACACGAGGGGCTCGATCTTTTCCACGTTCATTATGCCATTCCCCACGCTTCGGCCGCTTGTATGGCTCAACAGATCCTTGAGAGCGAGGGGTACCATGTTCCGGTCATTACAACCCTCCATGGGACGGATATCACCTTGGTAGGGAGGGATGCATCCTTTGAACCGGTCATTAGTTACGCGATCGATTCTTCAGATGCGGTTACAGCTGTTTCCGATAGCCTTCGTCGGGATACTTATGATCACTTCAGGGTCAAAAAGCCCATCGAGGTCATCCCGAACTTTGTGGAGATCGATCGCTATCACACCGAGGTGGATGACGAGCTCCGAAAAGCTTATGCCCCCCAGGGTGAGAAGATCTTGATGCACACCTCTAATTTCCGCACGGTGAAAAGGGTGGAGGATATCGTGCGGATCTTTTCCAAGGTCCGGGAGGAAATGCCTGCCAAACTCCTTTTGGTCGGAGACGGGCCGGAAAGGCAGAACATCGAAGCGCTTTGCAGGGAAATGGGTACCTGCCAGGATATCCTCTTCCTGGGGAAACTTAGGAATACGGAGCAGGTCCTTCCATTGGCGGATCTCTTCGTGCTCACCTCCCAAACCGAAAGTTTCGGACTTGCTGCCCTCGAAGCCATGGCTTCAGGGGTTCCGGTCGTATCGACCAATGCGGGTGGTATCCCCGAGGTCAATGAAGATGGGGTCAGTGGTTTTTTGAGCCCTGTGGGGGATATCGATAAAATGGCGGACGATGCGTTGAAACTGCTCAAGGATGATCATCTTCGGGGACGCTTTCAAAAGCAAGCCAGAGAGCAGGCGGAAAAATTCGATCTTAATTATATCATGCCGCTTTACGAAGACCTCTATCAAAGGGTCCTGGAAGGGGAACCCTCTCTTTGAACTTTTTTTCATGTTTTTGGGGAAGGCCGAACACCTTTATTTTTTCATTTGTTGGATAAAATGAACCAAAGCAGGGAATTATGAACGCGCGATCCGCTCATCTTGAAGAATTGCTCTATTTAAGGACCGATCAGCTCTACGCTAGTGAAGAACAAGAAGTTGAAGCGTTCGGAAAGATGTTGGAGTATGTCCATTCCAACGAGCTCAAAGAGCTGTTTGTACGAATGGCAGACCGAAGCAAACAACACATCAGTCTCTTGGGGGATGTTTTGGTCAAACTGGATCGAAAAGCCAGTCATCGAAAGGTGCAGATGACCCAAGGGATCATCGATGAGGGGTGGTTAGCGATCAAGAAAAGCCGGTCCCCGGAAGCCTTGGATGCGATGCTCCTGAGCGTGGCCCAGCAAATGAAGCATTATGAGATCGCTGGATATCGAGCGATCCGTTCTTATGCAGAGACCGTAGGGTATCAGGACATCGCTAAGATCGCCAAGGATGTCCTCGAGGAGGAGGAAAAAGAGGACGCCGAGCTTACGCGCCTCGCAAGAGAAGAACTCAATCAAAGTGCGCTCGAACCGAGCACCTCCTAAGGATCTAAAAAGAAAGGACTATGGATAACCTCTCGAATTTGAAGGACCTATTGGTCGAAAAAGTGGATCGAACCTACCGTTCGGAAAAGCTGAAGCTCGACCATCTTCCCGAACTACAGGATCTTGCAGGATCCGATCGTGTTATCGATATCATTAGGGATGAGATCGAGCGAACCCAGAACTGTATCGAACGGCTTGAAAGGATCCAGGAAGAACTGAACATCAAAGCAGGATCGGAACCGTCGAAGGTGACCGAAGGGTGGATCGGTGATACCAAACGGACCCTCAACGAGCTCGAAGGACAAGCCGTGATCGATTCTGCGATTGCGAGTTCGTTGCTGCAGGTCGATCATTTCAACAGTGCTTCCTATGGAGCCATCTCCGCTTATTCGGAGCTTTTCGAGCATTACGAGATCGCTGCTCTTTCACAGGAATGCTTGAAAGCTTATAAACAGGCGGCCGAGCAACTGCGATCTGCAGCTGAGAACGAATTGGATCCCCAGGCATTGGGTTGATCTCAAAGAATAGCTTCCTTATGGAGAAGTATGTGGGATGTTCAGGTTGGCACTATAAGGACTGGAAAGAACGCTTTTATCCGGAAGGCCTTGCTCAAAAAGACTGGCTTTCCTACTACGCGGAGACCTTCTCATCGGTGGAGATCAATGCGACCTTCTATAAGATCCCTCAAGAGAAGACCTTTCAAAAGTGGAAGGCTGAAACACCGGACGAATTCCGTTTCAGTCTGAAAGGGAGCCGCTATGTGACCCATCTTAAAAAACTCAAGGAAGTAGCCCCCTACGTGAAAGAGTTTTACGATAGCATCGAGGCCCTTCGGGAAAAATGCGCTTGTGTGCTCTGGCAATTGCCCGGTAATTTCAAAAAGACCGAGAACAACCAAGCTAAGCTTGAGGCATTCCTTAAAACCCTTTCTTCCGATCACGATAACGTGATCGAATTCCGGGATGCTTCTTGGTTCGATAGGGAGACCCGTGAACTTCTTCAAGATCATTCCGCCATCCCCTGTAGCGTTTCCTCTTCTTTCGACGTGCCTGAGCTCCTGGAAGTAAGCAACGGCAGGGCATATCTACGATTCCATGGGAAAGGGAAGGAGCTTTATAAGTACTTTTATAGCGAAGAGGAATTGCAGGAATGGGCGGAGGCTGTTCTTCAAAGCGGGGCCGAAAAGGTCTATGCTTATTTCAATAACGATTATTATGCCCATGGCCCCATGAATGGGATCAGTTTTCGTACGATGTTGGAACGAGCGGTCCCTCAGAGGGCCTGAAGTAGTATTTTAGTTAACTTGAAAAGGATCGTAGAACCGTTTTAAAAAGAATGATGATGGAAAAAGGAGTGATGAGCCTTAAAAAATTCGATGAGCTAGCAGATGTTCACGCCCCCCATTGCGTCAGCATATATATGCCCACCCATCGAGTTGGTAAAGAAGGATATGAAGAGGACCGGATCCGGTTCAAGGATCTGCTCAAGAACGTCAAAAAAGAATTGGTCGAAGAATACCATCTGAAAGAGGGAGAAGTGGATGCGTACCTGCGGCCCGGTTATGAATTGCTCGAGGATACGATGGTATGGCATTATTCCGGGGACGGGCTTGCCTTTTTCTGTTCGGAAGATCGGGCAGAGCTTTTCCAACTTCCATTGACCTTTGAAGCGTTCCACTCCATTTCCGATCAGTTCTACCTACATCCGCTCTTTCCCTTTTTCAATGGGGATGGACGTTTTTACGTGCTGGGGCTAAGTGAGCAAATGGTGAAATTATGGGAAGGGTCCCGATATCGGATCAGAGAAGTCCCCTTGGAGGAGCAGCTCCCGAGCCGCATCGAAGAAGTGGTGGGGTACGATCATCAGGAAAAAGCCTATCAAGAGCGTTCCTTTGGGGGAGGGACAGGAGGAAAGGTCAGCCATGGACATGGGGAAGGAAGGGATGATGAAAAGGTGGAATTGGAGAAGTTCCTCCGCGAAGTGGACCGTGTGCTGAGCGAAACTCTTCGGGATGAACATGTGCCCCTGGTCTTTGCCGGAGTGGAGGACCATTACGGCCTATATAAGAAAGTGGCCCATTATAGACAGCTCGAGTCCCACGACTATATTAAGGGAAACCCTGAGCAAATGGATCTTAGCAGCATCCATGCTCAAGGATGGGAGATCGTTAAGGAACGTTTCGATGCGGATCGGGACTACTACTTTCAGCAGTTCAAAGACCATCTTGGCGGCAACAAAGCGCTCGAGGACAATGCTCAGGTCGTTAAAGCTGCGGTAGAAGGTCGGGTTGAAGCTCTTTTCATCGAAAAGGGGACCCGCCTCTATGGGATCTATGATCCGAATGAGTGGCAAGTTCGTTTGGATGAGGCCAAGACCACGGATAATGCCGATCTGGTGGAAATGGCCGCCATGAAGACGCATCGAAAAGGAGGGCGGGTTTTCTTACTGGCTTCCGATGAAATGCCCGCTTCCGGAACCAAACTCAATGCTTTTTTGCGGTACTGATACCGGGCGTTTATGAACCGGTTCCAATACCTTCTTCAGTTCTTTCGGGACCCCAAGGTGGCCGCCTTGGGGCCCACCTCCAAAAGGGTTGTGGATGAGGTCTGTAGTGGCATCTCTAAGGAGCGGGATCTGGAGATCTTGGAATTGGGACCAGGGGATGGGATCGTTACCAGGCGTTTGCTGGAGGAGTTGAGTGAGGGGTCGCGGATCCTGGCCATCGAGACCAATCAAGCGTTCTGCGACGAACTGGAAGCCTTGAACGACCCTCGTTTGACGGTGGTAAGGGACCGGGCCGAGAATTTTCCTGAACGGATGAAGGAGTTCGGCTTTGAGCGTTTCGATCGGATCATTTCGGGGATCCCCTGCTCGATGCTCAACGAAGAACAACGCTTTCAATTGGTAGTGGATTTTCATCGCTCTTTGGTCGAAGGAGGGCGCTCCATCCTTTATCAGCTTTCCCCCCTCATGAAAGGCTATGTACGGGAGTTTTTAGAGCTTGAAGAGATCGAGGTCAAGAGGAACGGCCTTTTACCGATGTTTATCATGAAAGGCTTGAAAAAGTATAGCAAAGATCCCGTGGAGCGGGATAAAGGGGGTTCCGGGCCGGAAGGATGATCTATCGAAACTGCGTACGGCCCCTTCTCTTCTCCCTCGAAGCTGAAAAGGCTCACCGATCCGGATTGAACGCTCTGAAGGGGGTGCATCGCTTACCGGGTGGGGACAAGCTCCTGCGCTCGCTTTATGAGCTGGAGGATGAGCACCTGAAAACCCGGGTCTTTGGACTTGACTTCCCGAATCCTCTTGGCATCGCCGCTGGTCTGGACAAAAACGCAGAGGCTTATGGGGCTTTCGGAGCCTTAGGGGCTGGATTCGTGGAGATCGGGACGGTCACCCCTCGCCCCCAGAAGGGCAATCCAAAGCCTCGGCTTTTTCGCTTGCCCAAGGACCACGCTTTGCTCAACCGGATGGGCTTTAACAACGAGGGGGTCGAAGCGATCGTTGAAAGGATCCGTGAGCGCAAGGGAGGGACCATGGTCGGTGCAAACCTTGGAAAGAACCGCGATACCCCCAATGAAGACGCTGCGAATGATATCGCCGTTAGCTTGAAAGAGCTCCAACCTTGGGTGGATTATTTCGTGATCAACGTGAGTTCCCCGAATACGCCAGGTCTTCGAGAACTTCAGGAAAAAGAAGCCCTCAAAAGGGTCTTGGATCGAAGCTTCGAGGCGCTTAAGGCTTCGAATTCTTCGAGGCCCTTGCTCCTGAAGCTGTCCCCGGACCTTGAGCTGCCGGTTCTCGATGACTTATTGGGGGTTGCTCAAGAAATGGGGGTGGATGGCTTGATCGCGACGAACACCACCGTTTCTCGAGAAGGGCTCCGCACCTCGGAAACGGTCTTGGATCGCTTCGGGCAAGGAGGCATCAGTGGTGCACCTGTTGTTGATAAGGCCAATACGAGCATTCGCTATATAAAGGATCGAACGAGAGGCCGGATGCCGGTGATCGGAGTTGGAGGGGTCATGAGCGGATCCGATGCATTGGACAAATTGGAGGCTGGCGCTGACTTGATCCAACTTTATACCGGCTTGATCTATGAAGGGCCATCTTTGATGAAAAAGATCCTTCGCGCTATTTTGCAAGATCGGAAGCAGCAAACCGAAAAAGGACCATGAAGATCATCGAATGTCCCCGCGATGCCATGCAAGGCATCGAAACCTTTATTCCCACCGAACAAAAGGTGCAATACCTCCAGTCCCTTCTCGATGTGGGGTTCGACACCCTGGACATGGGAGCCTTCGTTTCCCCGAAGGCCATTCCTCAGATGAAGGATACCGGGGAGGTGCTCGAAAAGCTGAACACCGAAGACAGTAGCAGCGATCTTCTCGTGATCGTCGCCAATGAGCGAGGGGCCAGAGATGCTTCCCAGTACGAGCAAGTCCGCTACTTGGGATATCCCTTTAGCATTTCCGAGACCTTTCAGCAGCGGAATACGAACGCTTCCATCGAAGGATCCCTGGAACGGCTTCGTGGGATCGTCGATATAGCAAATGATGCGGGAAAAGAGGTGGTGGTCTACATTTCCATGGGCTTTGGGAACCCTTATGGGGATGATTGGAGCCCTTCGCTGGCATCGGATTGGACCCGCCGCCTTGTAGAGGATTTGGGGATCCGTACGGTCTCTCTGGCGGACACGATCGGTGTAGCCGATCCGGATACGGTGAGGAAGCTCTTTGCCGAACTTATACCCGCCTATCCTGATGTGGAATTCGGAGCGCATTTCCACACCCGGCCTGATTCCTGGAAGGCGAATATAGAAGCTGCTTACGCCAACGGTTGTGAACGCTTTGATTCAGCGATCAAGGGATTCGGTGGATGTCCCATGGCTGAGGATGAATTGGTGGGCAATATGGCAACAGAGGACTTGATCGCCTTTATGGAGGAAAAGAAGGTGGAGCATGGCCTGGACCGGGAAGCCTTTTCCAAAGCCGCTCAAGAGGCGCTCCGGACCTTTCCGGCTTGATCTTCGGATATGGACATGGCGTCCAGGGCCTCCTTTAAGGCTTTATGATAAGAAGGGAATTCGCTAAGATCCGCATGGTGGGCATCGGGTATGGTATAAAAGCGGTCGTTCGGTTTTAAGAAATCCTTCAACTTGAGTGCTGAACGGTGTTCGATGATCTCATCCTGATCCCCGTGAAAAATGAAGATGGGACAGTCGACACGTTCCAAATGAAGATCGTTCCTCAATGGATAGCGAAGAAGGAGGGAATGGGGGAGCCACGGATAGTAACGGCGGACGAGGTCTTGCATGCTGTAAAAGGGCGTTTCTAAAAGCAAGCCCTTTGGAGCGTTCTTTGCGGCTAAATGACTGGCTATGGAGGTCCCAAGGGAACGCCCGTACAATAAGAGATGCTCCTCTCCATACTCAACTTTAATCTGGTTATAAATATGTTGCCCGTCCTTGAAGAGCTGTTCCTCATTGCGGATCCTCCCCTCTGATTTCCCGTACCCTCTGTAATCGTAGACCAATACATCGAATCCATAGGGTAGAAGGAGGGATGCTACTTTCTTCCATTCGGTCAGATCTCCGGCGTTCCCATGATGGTAAAGGATCACCCCTTTGGGGGCTTCCACTTTTAAATGAGCTGCATTGAGGAAGACCCCCTCTTCTACTTGAAACCAGCGTTCCTGATGAGGGGGAGCTAACCCCAGATCCACCTTCGGATGGAGCTTATCCGGACGGAATATCCGGTTTTCCTGGAGGAAATAGATCCATAGACATCCACCCCCGTAAAGAAGGAGTAAGCCGATCAGTATCTGGATAAAAATTACCATCATTCCCATCTGGGCCTCTATACTTAAAGACAGTTAAGGGAAAACGATCGTTCGATGAAAAAGGGTGGGTCGCTAAGATCTTGTACATTCGTAAGCGCTGATGGTCATCCTTGCTTCAGTGATCTTGGAGAAGGATGGAAAGGGAATCCGGTGACTGAGCGGGTTTACGCGAGGGATTCCGGAACTGTTCCCGCAGCTGTGAGCTTCGAGGTCGATGGCCCAAAGGTCCACTACCCGCGTACGGGTGGGAAGGCAGCCATCGATAAGGGGTGAGTCAGAAAACCTGCCATCAGCTTTGCATACGGTCGAGGCTTTCGGGATAAAGGCCGATCGTAGATCCTGCAGTTCGCTGCGCGTATCTACGTTCATCCTTCCCTGCTTAGCTCTTCCGCTTTTTTGAAAGATCAAAGAATTCGCTATTATGATGAAGTTCTACAAAACGCTTTTTTCCAGTTTGTTCCTTTCCCTTGTCGTTAGCAGCTCCCTTTTTGGCCAAAAACCGCTAGCCTTGGCAACAGGGGGTGATTACAATACAGCAGGGAATGATGTGAGCCTTTATTCTTATCATCCTAAAAAGGATACGGTTTTCCTTCAGGATACGATCCCAGGGGATTTCACGAATGAAGTCCTTTACGATGCTGATCGCTATTACCTCCATGTAGGAAGAGCTTCAGGCCATCCTGCCGGAGGGGACGCCATATATGTCTATGACGAGTACAGCTTCGATGTGATCGATAGCATCAAGCCTGTGAAGGGGACCCAGGAAATGGCCATTAAGGATGATTTCTTGATCGTCGCCCGTGGTTTTGGAGCCGGTTCCGACTATGTTCAGATCTACGATCTGACCAATCTCTCGGTGGGCCCTATCTATACCGATGATACGATACAGACCTCCGTCAACGGATTGACCGTGATGGGGGATTCTGCTTACCTGGGTTACACCAAGAACGATACAGGGCATATAGCGACCTTGGATCTCAGTGGTAATGTTCCTGCTTTTGGGTCTGTGCATCCAATGGACACGCTTTCCGCAGGAATACAGGATCTGACCCATGACAGCGATCATGTATATGCGGTCTCGGAACGGTATACGCCTTCTTTTACGCTGATGTATGCTGGTATCACAAGCTTCGACACCGCTACGACCACCTATGCGACCGATACCAATTCCAATGGAAGCAATTCCCCTGTATTGGCGCGGAATGACTCCCTTTGGTTGAATGTCGATACGCCCATGAACGTTTACGAAAAAGCTTCAGGGAACATCGATCAATTTTTCGCCGTGGACTACAATGCGGGCATTTATGAGGCTTCCAGTGATCGCTTTTTCTTCCAAAGGACCGATTTTGTTAACATGGGCGATCTATTGATCACCGATGCATCCGGGAATCGTATCGATAGTTTTGAAACGGATATAGCAGGACATGCTCTCGGATTCATCGATAGTGTCAGGGCTAGTGTAGGCCCCGATCGGACCTTGTGTGCGAGCGATAGCCTCATTCAGGTGAATGGAATGAGCAATACGGGGAACGGTTCTTGGATCAGCTCGGGCACAGGATCCTTTATTTCTCCGAACAAAAGCAATACTTATTACGATCCTTCCAACGGCGATACCGCCAACGGTTCTGTTCAGCTTTCTTATGTGACGAAGGATACAGGATCGTTCGCCCCTGATACGGCCAGTTTTACGGCAACATTCATCTCCTTGCCTGAGGTGAGCACCGCTTCGGATATCGATACGACCGTCAATGCCGACAGTGTGAATGTGAACGGGATGGTAAGCGGGGCTGGAACGGATTGGTATTGGAGCAGTTATGGTTCCGGGACCTTTACCGACTCCACCAAGCTCAACACTTATTATCATCCTTCAGCCGGGGATAAGGGTGCGGGAAGCGTGAACTTGCTGTTGACCGCTACCAACAATGGGGACTGTCCTCAGGACGATGTGTTGAACCTGAACTTCAACGATACCGACTTGGAAGAGGAAAACGAGGAAGACCTATCTGCGAAGCTTCATCCGATCCCCGCATCGTCAGAGCTTTATGTGACCATTCCAAGGATCGGTGGGGCTAACGAAGCAGATTATGAATTGCTCGATCTCACCGGACGGGTTCTTCGTGAAGGGAAGCTCAAACTTGGCCAGCGATACACCCTGGATGTTTCGGGTCTAAGAGCTGGTACTTTCTTTCTCCGGGTCACGACCGAAGAGGATGAGCTCGTCCGCAAATGGGTCAAGGAATGAGGGAGTGCCATTCCCTTGTCTACGCTTTTCTCATATTAAGCACGGTCTTTTTTGGTGGGGACGTTCTGGCACAGAACCGGACGGGGCCTTTTGCCCCTCCGGTCGGCCAGAGCGGTACGACCGCTATGTATAAGGATTCTTCCGCTTTCGTGGCTTGGGCCACCTCTTGCACCGTTGAGCGGGGGCTCCAGGATACGAGCGACCCCTCTCAAGGTTATGCTTCAACCGGTACCCCCTCGGATGCTACAGGAAAAGCCCAGGAGAACGGCGTGCTTAGTTTGGGGGACTATGGAAAGGCCACCCTCGGTTTTGATGCCCCCATAAGCGATGGACCCGGACCCGATTTCGCTGTCTTTGAGAACAGTTTTGATGGGGATTTCCTCGAACTGGCCTTCGTGGAGGTCAGCTCCAACGGGCAGGATTTCGTACGCTTCCCATCGGTTTCTTTGACCGATACGAACCAGCAAGTGGGGACTTTCGGTGATCTTGATGCGACGGACCTCTACAACCTGGCCGGAAAATATGAGCAGGGCTATGGAACCCCTTTCGACTTGAATGAGCTCGACTCAAGCGCTTCTTTTGATCCGGACAGCGTGACCCAAGTCCGTATCGTCGATGTGATCGGGTGCATTCAGGATAGCCTGGCCACCTATGATAGCAGTGGAAAGGCCATCAATGATCCATGGCCCACGGGATTCACTTCGGGCGGCTTTGATCTGGATGCTGTAGGGGTGATCAATAGCGATGGACCTACTGCTCTTATGACCCGGAACGAAGAGGAGGATCGCCTGCGTTTCTTTTCCGCGGATCGACGTTTGTGGGTCCAAGACCCTGAAGGTGCCTTTTCGCTTTATCTCTACGATAGCTCAGGGCGTCTGCGATTCGAACGGAAAAGGGTCCGGCAGCCCCGTTCTTCGATCCCCCGTTCTTTAAGTTCGGGGATCTATATCCTGAAGGTTCAGGGTGATGGGTGGTCCGATTCCCGGAAGGTTTTGCTCCGATGAGTGCATCACGCCTTTTTTTCGTTTTTTGGATCTCTTCGTTTTTGCAATCTCTAGGGATGAATGCCCAGGATTCGGTGGAGTTCGATCCTGTGGAAGTTCGGGGCGAACGAATACGTCCTTCTGAGCCTTTCCGGATGAGCACCCTCGATAGCGGGGCCCTCGATCACCATGTCGGGGAGGACCTTGGAGCCCTTTTAGAACAAGGATCGGCACTTCAGGTCCGGCGCTATGGCCCTTCCGGGATCGCTTCTTTGTCCTTTCGCGGTACCCGGTCCAATGAAACCCGTATGTACTGGAATGGGCTCCCTCTTCGAAATCCGACCCTGGGGCAAAGCGATCTTTCGACGATCCCTGCTTTCTTTTTGGACCGCGTTGAGCTCCATCATGGAGGAGCTAGTGCGATCGACGGGGCAGGAGGGATCGGCGGAAGTGTCCATCTTCGCTCTCGAATGCCTCGGAACACCCCTTACCTTCTAAGCGTCCAGGGGAAAACGGCAAGTTTCGGGGATCGAACGGGTGCAGGAGACTTTAGCTATCATAAAGATGGGGTGGGTAGCCGGACCCGGCTCTTTTATCGCTCAGCCCAGAACGATTTCAGCTACCCGGATGTCTCCGAAAAAGGAGCTCCGAGCAAGAAAAGAAAGAACGCCGATATGACCCGTATGGGGGTGATGGAAGACTTGCGATACGATATCGGTAACGGGCACGAGCTCTTTGCTTCCGGATGGTATATCCGGAATTCCAGGAACGTACCGACCCCCATCGACCAGGTGCCCAGAGGGCAACATCAAGAGGACCGGAAGCTTAATTCCCTCCTCGGGTGGTCCTGGACCGGTTCAGCCACCCATCTATCCTTTCGCTCCGGCTATTTTTACAGCGATCAGCTTTTTACCGAGGAAATATCCGACCTTCATTCGGTAACGACCACCCATTCCTGGCGAAATCGCCTCCACGTCGAGCATCGCTTGGACGAGAAAAGGAGCATTACCGGAGGCTGGTCCTATGATCTTGAAAAGGCCCGATCCTCTGGATACCCTGAGGCTAAGCAGCGGGTTCATAACAGGGGGTTCCTGCAATTCGAGAACCGAGTGGGGGAGCGCTTGCTCCTCCAGGGCATGCTTCAGGAGAAATGGGTGGATGGGGAACGGCTCCCCTTGATGCCTACCGTGGGTGCCCAATACAAGTGGAACAAGACGCCCGATCTGAAGGTGAAAGGGAATCTGTCCCGGACCTATCGGGTTCCCACGCTCAACGACCTTTATTGGGAACCTGGAGGAGCCCCGAACTTATCCGCCCAGGAAGGATGGTCCTACGAGGCCGGTGTTTCGGGGGTCTTTGGAAAAGAACAAAGAGCATTCTCCTTGCGGACCGAGTGGACCGCTTTCCTCTTGAAAATGAGCGATCGCATCGTTTGGGCGCCGACCAGTACAGGATATTGGAGTCCCAAGAACATCGATCGTTCCAGGGATCGAGGGATCGAAGGAAGCTTCAATTTAGAGTTGCGTCCTCATGAAGCTTGGGGAATGCGGGTAAAAGGAAATTATAGTTATGTGGATGCCGAAGTGATCGATCAGGTGGAAGGAGGGGATAAGCTCAAGGGGCAAGCTATTTATATCCCGAAAAACCGAGCGAGCGGTGTGCTCGGGGTGAGTTGGAAAGAGCGCACCAGCCTGCGTTACGGTTTGAGTTATACGGGAGAGCGTTTCATCGACCGGGACAATAGACGCTATTTGCCCGCCTATACCATCCAGCGCGTCGACATCCAACGATGGCTCCATCTCCGGAAAGACTTGAGGGTCCTGGTGAGGATCGGGGTGCAGAACCTCTTCGATATCCCTTACCAATCGGTAGCTTGGCAACCGATGCCAGGACGGAGTTTTGAATTAACCCTTCGCTTACGAGCGGGATCATGAGACAGCCTAAGCCCATATTCCTTTGTTTTTTCCTCTGCTCCCTTTTGGCGGTCGGATGTCAAAAAGAGGAGATCGGTCCTCAATACACCGAAGAAGCAGGAGGGGAGCGGGTCGTTACGGGGGAAAAGGTGCTATATGTGGTCAACGAAGGGAATTTTCAATCCGGGAATGCCAGCATCACACGGATCCTGCCCCAGAGCGGAGAGCGTAGTTCACGGATCTTTGAAAAATGGACCGGGCGGCCGCTCGGAGATGTAGGGCAATCCATTCAGCTGTTCGA
>CAZOSO010000007.1:22691-27808 GCA_964582635.1 uncultured Weeksellaceae bacterium
GGCTTTGAAGAAGAAAAACCCGCCCTTTACCGGATCGATCCTCAAAGCTTTCAAGTGGAAAAGCAATTCACCTTTTCCGATATCACCCTTTCTCCAGGGAATTTAGATCTATCTCCGGATCGGAAAACCCTCTATTACCTCCAGAAGGGGGTGCGGAGCATGGACATTCATGCTTCCGGTCTTCCGACGGATAAACTTGTCGAAGAAGGACAAGGGCAGTTCTACAACCTCGAGGCCATGGGGGATCAAGGGAGGATCTATGTGACGGATGCTAAGGATTACGTGCAGAAAGGAGCCCTCTATATCTTCCGTAAGGACGGCACACCGGTCGATACTTTCGAGACCGGTATCATTCCCAATGACCTCCATTTTCGGACCGAATGAACGTCACTCCCTGCATTATGGCCTGGAGTGGAGGAAAGGACTCCGCTATCGCTCTTTATCGCCTGTTATCGGATGAGCGATATGAGGTGAAAGGCCTTTTCACGACCATTCATGGGAAACACCGTCGGATCTCAATGCATGGGGTTCGGGAGGAGTTGTTGGAGCTTCAGGCGGATCTGATCGGGATCCCGCTTCACAAGATGTATGTGGAGGAAGGTACGGGTGAAGAGTATGAGGAACGGATGGAAGCGCTTATGAGCAGCTTTTGTGAAGAAGGGATAGAGCATGTGGTCTTTGGGGATATTTTTTTGGAAGACCTTCGGGCTTATCGGGAAAAGCAACTTGAAAAGGCGAACATGAAGGGCGTTTTTCCTTTATGGAAGGAGGATACCCTTGCTTTGCTCGAAGAGAGTTACCGGATAGGGATCCGAACGATCCCATGTACCTGTCGCGAAGGGAGCATCGATCCTTCCCTGTTGGGAGAGGTCCTTACGCCCTCTAAATGGAAGAACTTTCCGAAAAATGTGGATCCCTGTGGTGAATATGGGGAGTTCCACACCTTCGTCACCGAAGCTCCTTATTTCGGTTCTTCTATCCCTGTGGTGACCGGTGAGCGGGTCCAAAGACATCTAGAGGACCCGGAGGGAAAGGGAAGGATCACCTTTCATTATTTGGATCTGCTTCCAGAAGGGCAGGGTTCGGCGGATCGTCCTTAAGTTCGCTTTAGAAGATCCTTGGATGGCTTCATCTATGAAACTGAAAGTACTCGGTTGTGGAGATGCGTTCGGGAGTGGGGGCGTACCGAACACTTGTTTCTATGTGACCGATGGTCAGCATCGGCTTTTGATCGATTGTGGAGCCACCTCGCTCGTACAACTCAAGAAATACGGGCTTAGCAGCGATGATCTGGATCGGATATTGATCAGTCATTTTCATGGGGATCATTACGGCGGGATCCCTTTCCTCCTCCTCGAAGCTGCTTTGGTCCAAAAGCGTGAACGGCCCTTTTCCATCGTAGGGCCTGAGGGGATCCGTGATAAATTGGTGACCCTCCAGGATGCCCTCTATCCGGGAACTGCTGAACATATGGATGCATTGGAACTCCATTTTTCCAGCTTTTCCGATCGGAGCGTGCTCGAATTCGAGGAGCTTTCGCTTCGTACTTGGTCCGTGGTCCATGCGGATGGATCGAACCCTCATGCCATGCGCTTGGAGATCGGAGGAAAAGTGATCGCCTTCTCAGGGGATACCGCTTGGACGGATGCGCTTTATGAGGTAGCAGACGGGGCCGACCTCTTTATCTGCGAATGCAATTTCCTGGAACAAGAGGCCCCCGGGCATATCCATTATGAAGAGCTCAAGGAGAAAGCGAAGGGGCTCCGAGCGGATCGGATGGTCCTGACCCATCGAGGACCGAGCATGTTGGAAAGCGCTTCGCAGCTCCAACACGAGTGTTTGGTCGAAGGCCAAGAGATCCGAATTTGAGGCTATGCTTGATCTTTTCACCGATAGCATCACCTTCGAGACCAAGGGGCATACCGATATCATCAATATCACCGAACAGGTTGCCGATATTGTGGGGGATAGCGGTTTCGTTGAAGGACAGGCTCTGATCTTCGCCGTCGGATCGACGGGAGCTATTTCTACGGTGGAATACGAGCCGGGCTTGGTCAATGAGGATATCGCGGCCATGTTCGAGCATTTTGCCCCTTATGGGAAAGGTTATGCGCACAACCGGACCTGGGGGGACGACAACGGAGCTGCCCATCTGAGGTCCACCTTGACCGGAACATCTTTCACCGTCCCCTTTCAGGAAGGGGAATTGATCCTGGGCACCTGGCAGCAGATCGTGTTCCTGGACTATGATACGCGCAAACGAGCTCGCGAAGTGGTCGTTCAGGTCTTGGGGAAATGATGCTTTGGAAGGTTCCTCCTTCCGACCGCTCTTAAAGAAGAAACGTTATGGCCGGGTCTATACCCAAACGAGGTCGAGGTTCCGTTTCCGCTCCCCACGATCCCTATTCGCGTTATCGGTACGAGGATGCCGAGCCGGAAGGGATCGACCCCGAAGCTCACGAAGAGGAGGAAGAGGCCCCGTCCACGTCGTTCATAAGGGTTTACCCGAAGCGTGTCGTCCAGGAGGTCGATAGCCCGGATATCGGCCGTTGTTATTCATTGAACCCTTATCAAGGGTGTGAGCATGGCTGCGTTTATTGTTATGCGCGCAACAGCCATCCCTATTGGGGCTACAGTGCCGGTTTGGATTTCGAGGAAAAGGTGTTGATCAAGGAGCGGGTGCCGGAGCTCTTGCAGCGGGAATTGCGAGACCCTGATCGGGAGCCGCTCCCCATGATGTTGTCCGGGAACACGGATTGTTATCAACCGGTGGAAAAGCGCGAAGGGATCACGCGCCGGGTGTTGGAGCTTTTGCTCCGATTCGGGGTCCCTGTGAGCATCGTTACCAAGAACCGTTTGATCGTAAGGGACCTCGATCTATTGCAGGAGATGGCTTCCAAGGACCTTGTTCACGTGAACATTTCCTTGACCACTTTGAAGAAGGACCTGAAAAAGACCCTTGAGCCCCGGACCGCTTCTGGACGCCTCCGATTACGGACCATCCGGGAATTGAGTGAAGAAGGGGTGCCGGTTCGTGGTTTGATCGCCCCGGTGATCCCGTCTTTGAACGGCGACGAGCTTCCATCCTTGGTGGAGGCGATCGCCGAGGCAGGTGCTGCCGACGTGTCCATGGCCATGGTCCGCCTTAATGGTCAATTGCCTGAAATATTCGGGGAATGGTTGGAAGCGCATTATCCGGAGCGCAAGGATAAGGTCCTCCACCAGATCGCAGAATTACACGGGGGTCAGGTGAACGATAGCCGCTTTGGGACCCGCCTGAAAGGAGAGGGGGCATTGGCCTCTTCCCTCCATGGCCTCTTCGAAATGGCCCGTAAAAAGCGTTTTTCAGGGAAAGGGATGCCTGCGTTGGACACTACGCGGTTCGACAATGGCCACGGACGTCAATTAGGCCTCTTCGGAGCTTAGAACGTCAAAGTGACGGATCCCATGTAATGGCGCCCGGCTTGAGGGAAGTAGCCAGCGCTTTGCTGGAACTCTCCCCCGGCAAAATAGCGATAACTCCAGGCCTCGCTCACATATTTCGCGTCGAAGAGGTTCTTCACCCGGAAACGGAAAGCGATCCGCTCGGTCAGGATCCCTTTTAGCTCATAACTGAGGGTAAGGTCTTGGACGAAATAAGGGGAGAGGCTCCTTTCGGGGCTTCCCGTGTTATCGATGTATTGCTTTCCAACGTATTTGCCGTCCCATTTCACAGAGAGTCGTTGTCCCTTTTGCACGCTGGAGTCCGGGTCACCTATTGAGAGTTTACCTTCACTCCCCTTTCGGGAGCTTCTGAATACGGTGTATCCCACTCGTCCGGCTCCGATCCAATCGGGACTGAACGAGATAGGGGTGTTTTTCCTTACGATGCGCTTCTGTCCCCCTTCGTCGAAATCGTCCACGTGCTCTACGTAACGCTTGATCCGATTTTGGCTGTATGTGCCGTTCACCGATAGATCCAATCGGTCGATCGGACGCCACCCTGCTTGAAGTTCGATCCCTCTTCGAAAGGAATTCGGAACGTTCACGCGGATGGTCCGCCCAACATCGTTGACTTTCCCGGTTTCAACGAGTTGGTCCTCATAATCCATATAGTAAAGGTTGATATCCAAGGCATAGTTTGAACGATGGTGCTCAAAGCCTAGCTCATAGTCGTTCAGCTTTTCAGGGCGAGGGCGGCTTTGAGGGGGAGCGTCCACATGATCCGTTCGATTGGGCTCTTTGCTTCCACGTGCATAAGAAGCATAGATGCGATCACCGTTGCCGAAGGTATAATTCACTCCTGCTTTGGGATTGATGAAATGATATTCCACCTTTTGATGAAGTTCGCTTCCGTCATTGTCGATCCCCTGGTAGGCATATCCCACGCGCCGGTATTGGATATCACCGAAGACCCGCCAGTGCTCGTTCATTTGATATTTCGCTTTCAGGAAACTGTTGAGGTCGGTTTTGAGCGCATCGTTGTTGTAGAAAAGATGCCCCTTTTCCCCGTTGCTCATATAACGGGCCCAGATCACTTTCCCGAAGTGCTCCCCCAGGTATTGGTTCCAGGCCCCTCCCAGGGTGAGGTCGAGTCCTCCAGCGGGCTCGTAGTTGAAAGCATAGGTGAGCCCGTAGAAGTCATTATCGAGCCATCGGCGCTGTATAAGGTCAGTGCGGCGGATCGTGCTGTCCCCTAATTCGACCGGCGCTAAGCCGTACTCCTTCAGCCTTACTTTTCCAGCACTGGGGATGCTGTTGTTGTGATCATCCCCCTTGTATTGTTCGAAATAGCCACTCCCTTTGGTGTAGTGGAGTGAGAGGTCCATATGCAAGGAGGGGGAAAAACGTTGATCATAATGGAGTTGATAATGGGTTTGGGTATAATTATCCTCCTCGTTTTCGTAGTTGTAGGGATTGTAAGTGCGGTTCGTGTCCAGGGAAGCCTTTGGCATTCCGTACCAGGCCTGATAGGTGGTCTCTTTTCCGGAGAAGGTGATGAAACGAAGGGATGCGTTCTTACTGTGGTAGCCTCCGGAAAAGTAGTAAGCGGAAAGATCGGATGAGGCTCGATCGATGAAGCCGTCCGACTTGATCCGCGAAAGGCGTCCTTCGAAATTCCAGTGGCCGTTTATAAG
>CAZOSO010000007.1:27908-35112 GCA_964582635.1 uncultured Weeksellaceae bacterium
GAAGAAAAAGATGAGCGAAATAAAGGTCCAACGTCCCATATTATGGATCTATTAGTGCTAGAACATGGGTACGTGACCTTGGGGCAGGCCCGCGTACAATAAAAAACCCGTATCGTTGGATCGCTCGATCCAAATCCCTGCGCCGGCATTACCCGGATCAGGTTCCTCCGCCCTCTCAAGAAAGAGCGGTATTGGGTATGATCTCAGCCTTCTTTTTAAGGCACCCCAATGAGATGTTGGTCCGAAGATAAGGAACCTTGGCCGGCTTGTTCAAGTTCCCTCTCCTTTTGGAGCTTTTTTCCCAAAATGGATCGCGTTCCATTCTATGGATCCCCATACTGCAAGGCCTGTGAAGAGCAGGAAAAGGAGAGCGGTCAGATAAAGCCCTTGGCTCCCGTAGAGGTAGATGGAAACCCCGTCGATGACGATCCAGTAATACCAATTCGCCAGATATTTTCGGGCCATCAGGAAAGTGGTGAAAAGACTGAAGACCGTTGTTAGAGAGTCCAGATAAGGAAGTGTGGCCTCTGTGAAGGATGCCAGTAAATACCCGGCTCCGATCCCCAGGATACTGCATGCGCTTATCCCAAGGATATGGTAAAACACAGGCAAAAGCTGGATAGGGAGCGGGTCTCCCCCTTTCCCTCCTTTCCGCCATTCGTAAAGACCGTAAAAGGCCATGACCAAATAATAAGCCCGTAGAGGAACTTTCATGTAAAGGCCGGTTTGCAGGAAAAGGATCAAAAAGAGGGTGCTCGCAAGCATAGCGGGATACCAGCAGAGGGCATTTTCTTTGCTGGCAAGGCCGATGTAAAGCAGGCTGGATAGAAAAGCCACCCATTCTAAAAACGAGGTCTTTGCGGCTTCTTCGGTGATGATCCGTATCAGCTCTTCCATGATGAGCAAAATACGTGAATCCAGTTCGGTTTGATAAGAGTAAAGGTCACCAAGGCATGGGCAATAGGGGAAATGCTCCTTCTTCCTTCAGATTTTCTCGGAAAACTTGAACTTGGATCGATAAGCTTTTATTTTCGAAAAAAGAAATCGATCCTATTATGGCTAAGGAGGAATTTGAACAAAGACTCCGAGAGTTCTTCGAACAATACGATGAGAAGAAGTTGAAGGTCGTGCCGAAGATCGCACGAAAGCTACATCGGCACGAAGAACTTCTCATGAACCATCTCCATAAGAAGTACAATACCGGGAAGGCCAGGAACGTGAGCGAAGAAGAGTTAAGAGAAGAGGACCGAAAGCGCAGGGAGAAGGAAAGTGGAGTTAGCGAGAGCCAAGCCGGGGCTCAAGAAGAAAGCTCGGAAGAAGAGGATGAAGGCGAACTCGAAGATGAAAAGAGCTCCGAAGAAGAGGAAGACGAGGAAGAAGAGAAGTAGGAGCGAGCAAAGACCAGCGTTCGCGGAACAGAAAAGGGTGCATCGGCTGATGCACCCTTTTTTAATGTCGTTCCGGAAGAGCCCGGCTCAATAAACCTCTTCCCCTTGATAGTAGCTTCCTTCTTGAAGCTTCGTCTGGACCTTCTTGAAACTTTCGATCGTATGTTCGACGTCCTCTTGGGTGTGGACGGCGGTCGGGATCAGCCGGAGCATGATCTCCCCTTTGGGGATTACGGGATAGACCACGATCGATGTGAAGATCCTATGCTGCTCCCTTAGATCGCGCGTCAAGCTGGTGGCTTCTCCAAGCCCCCCTTTAAGGAATACCGGCGTGACCGCTGAATTGGTCCGTCCGATGTTGAAGCCCGCCTCTTTCAAACCGGATTGAAGGGAGTGAGCGATGCTCCAGAGGTTCTCCCTTAACTCCGGTCGTCCTTTTAAGAGTTCCAAGCGTTTGAGGGATCCGATGACCATGGGCATCGGGAGGGATTTGGCAAAGGTCTGCGACCGCATGTTGTAACGGAGATAGTCCACAATGGCCTTTTCTCCGGAAATAAAAGCCCCGATACCCGCCATCGATTTGGCGAAGGTCCCGAAGTAAATATCGACCTGGTCCTGGACGCCTTGAGCAAAACCCGTTCCCTTTCCTTGTTCCCCTAAAGTTCCGAATCCGTGCGCGTCGTCCACCAGAAAGCGGAAATCATATCGATCCTTAAGGGCGGCGATCTCTTTCAAGCGTCCTTGGTCCCCTGCCATTCCAAAGACCCCTTCCGAAACGACAAGGATCCCCCCTTCTTGCTGCTCGGCCAACTTCTGAGCCCGTTGGAGCTTCTTCTCCAGGTCCTCGATGTCGTTGTGTTTGAAAATGAAGCGTTTGCCTTGATGGAGGCGGGCCCCGTCCACGATGCAGGCATGGGATTCCGAATCGTAGACCAACACATCCCGCCGGTCGAGGACCGCATCGATAGCCGATTGACAGCCTTGGTATCCGTAATTCAAGAGAAAAGTGTCCTCTTTCTCAAGAAGCTCCGATAGCTCTTCTTCAAGCTGTTCATGGTATCGGGTCTGCCCCGTCATCATCCGTGCTCCCATGGGATAGGCCAACCCCCATTCTTTGGCGGCCTCAGCATCCGCTTCTCGGACCTCCGGATCGTTGGCGAGCCCTAGATAATTGTTCACGCTCCAAACCAAGCATTCTTTCCCTTGAAAGATCATCTTGTTGGAGATCGGGCCTTCGAGTTTCGGAAAGGTGAAGTATCCGTGCGAACTCTCAGCATGCTGGCCGATAGGGCCTTTGTGGTCACGAAGCTTTTCGAAAAGGTCCAATTTTGCTTGTTCCTTTTAGTGCGGTCCCAAAATTAAGGCTTCCCCTTGGCTTTTTATTTTTATTAGGGGAATTTTGTGAACGATCTTACGTTGGATCCCCAAACCCGGCGGAAGCCTTTTCGAGTTCATATATTTGCCCCATTATGCGAGCGATAACTTCTTTTCTCTTACTCGCCCCCCTATTGATCTTGATCGGATGTAATCAGCACAAAAAGATCAAAGAGAGCAACGACGATGACCTTAAGCTTCGAAAGGCCAAGGAGTATTACAACAAAGGGGAATACATGCAGGCTTCTGAACTTCTTCAGGATCTGGTCACCCTTTATCGAGGCTCCAGGAAAGGGAAGGAAGTGCGCTATTACCACGCTTGGTGCTATTATGGAATGGAGGACCACCTAATGGCCTCTTATTACTTCGATCGTTTCCGAAAGACCTTTCCCAATAGCGAGCGTGCTGAAGAAGCTTTTTTCATGAGCGCGTATTGCGATTACCTTAATTCTCCCGAATGGTCTTTGGACCAAAGCGAGACGCGAAAGGCCCTGCACAAGCTTCAATTGTTCGTGGATCAATATCCGGAAAGTCCGAGGGTGGATAGTTGTAACTCATTGATCGGGACCTTGCGGGGCAAGCTCGAGAAGAAGGCTTTTGAAAGATCCAAGCTTTACCTCCGTACCATGCATTACCGTGCAGCGGTGGAATCTTTCGAGAATACGCTCGAATCCTATCCCGATACACGGTATAAGGAAAAGATCTATTTTCTCCGTTTCAAGGCTCAGCATCAACTGGCCGAGAAAAGCGTCGCCTCGAAAAAAGAGAAAAGGCTTGAAAAGGCGATCGAGTTATATCGTAAATTCGCAGAAGCATTTCCAAGGAGCTCCTATAGCGAAGAGGCCCAAAAGATGGTCGAAGAGTCGCGTTCAGAATTGGAGACCTTGGCATCGAAGGAAAGCAGTAATAAAGGATCATGAGCTACAAGGACGTTAACGCAGCCCGCAATACGGTCACCCGAGATCTCCGTGCGATCGAAGAGCCTACAGGCAATCTCTTTCAATCCATCGTGGTCCTTGCCAAGCGGGCGAACCAGATCAACCTCGACATCAAAGAGGAATTGAACGATAAGCTGTCCGAATTCGCTAGTGCGAGCGACAACCTTGAAGAAGTCTTCGAGAATCGCGAACAGATCGAGATATCGAAGTTCTACGAGCGCCTTCCTAAACCCGGCGCTATCGCCATTCAAGAGTTGCTCGATGACAAGCTCTATTTCTACAAGACCGAGGAAGATAAAGCGCACGAGGAAGAGCGGATCGAAGGACTGATCCGGGATGAAGAAGGCGTCCTTCGGCAAAATGCTTCCTGATCCCCATGTTTGGGGGGCGTCGGATCCTCTTGGCGGTCACCGGTAGCATCGCCGCCTATAAATCAGCTTTCCTGACCCGAGAGCTCGTTAAGGAGGGGGCTGAAGTCCGTATCCTTATGACGGACGGAGCTACGCGTTTTGTGAGCCCTTTGACTTTCAGTACGCTCTCAAAAGCACCTGTGATCCGGGATGAAATGGTCTTCGATCCCCGGAGCGGCGAATGGGTGGATCACGTCCATTGGGGGCGCTGGCCCGATCTGATCCTGATCGCTCCAGCAACCGCCCATTCGATCGCTAAACTCGCTCATGGCTCAGCGGATGATATTTTAGGGCTCGTCCATCTCTCTGCGGAATGTCCGGTCCATTTTGCGCCCGCAATGGACCTGGAGATGCATCGACACCCAGCCGTCCAAAAGAACATCAGGGAACTCGAAGAGCAAGGTTGTGAAAGGATCGCGGCCCGGGAAGGCGAATTGGCGAGCGGCTTGCAAGGATTCGGCCGCATGGAGGAACCCGAAGGGATCCTCCAACATCTGGAGCACTTTTTCGAGCGGATCGAAAGCTTGAAGGGAAAACGCGTTCTGATAACCGGCGGCCCCACCCATGAAGCGATCGATCCGGTCCGCTTTATAGGGAACCGCTCTTCCGGAAAAATGGGAGTGGCGTTGGCCGAGGCTGCTGCAAAAAGGGGAGCAGAGGTGACCCTGGTCCTTGGCCCCTCAGAGGTAAAGCCCTCCGATGCTTCGATCCAAGTGGTGGAGGTGGAAAGTGCAGAAGAGATGTATGAAGCTTGTCGGGACCGATTCGAAGGAATGGACCTGGCCATTATGGCGGCCGCCGTGGCCGATCATCGACCCGCTGCCCGCAGCGAGGAAAAGCTCAAAAAAGGGGAAGAAGACCTGACGGAGCTGAAATTGGAGCCTACGCAGGACATCCTCGCTTCCCTCGGTGAACAGAAAAAGGAAGGCCAAGTGTTGGTCGGTTTTGCCCTTGAGAGCGGGAATGGAGAGGAAGAAGCTCAAAGGAAAATGAAGGCGAAGAACGCCGATATGATCGTCCTGAACAGTTTGGAGGACGAAGGAGCTGGTTTTCGCCACGATACCAATAAGGTCACCATCCATCAACCGGGCAATGATCCGGAACCATCGCCGTTGGATCAAAAATCCAAAGTCGCCGAACGAATTCTCGATAGGGTCCTCCCATGGCTTCCCGAAAATCCATCTTGAGCCCCTCTTCCCTGATCCTCCTGTTCCTCTTCTTGAGCATGAGTGCTCCTCATTCCCTCAAAAGCCAAGAGCTCAATGCTGAGGTCTCCATTATGGCCCAACAGGTCCGAAACGCTCAAGGAGGTATTTTCAAAGATCTGGAGAAGGATGTGCGGGATTTCCTCAATAAGACCCAATGGACCGATGTGGATTACGCCCCTCATGAACGGATCGATTGCAACATCCTCATCCAGGTCAACAAACGGCTTTCCCCCGGAAGTTTTCAAGGACGGATCCAAGTACAGTCCGGTAGGGCCGTTTACAATTCGGCTTACAATACCACGGTCCTGAATTACAACGACAAGAACTTCAGATTCGAGTACGTTCCCAATACCACGCTCCGCTTTTCGATGGATCGCTATCGGACCGAATTAACGTCCGTCCTCGCTTTTTATGCCTACCTGATCATCGCCATGGATCACGACACCTTTTCCATGAAGGGGGGCACGCCTTATTATGAGAAGGCCCGTACCATCGTTAACAATGCTCAGAACAACGGAAAAAAGGGGTGGAACCCTCAGAAAAGTCAAAGGAACCGCTATTGGTTGGTGGACAACCTTTTGAACGATGCTTACGCCCCCCTTCGGGAATGCCTTTATATCTATCATCGTAAGGGATTGGACCGGATGTACGAAAGCCCGAAAGAGGGGAGGAAGAAGATCACTGAAGGGCTCATGAAGCTCGAGAAGCTTCATCAAAGAAGGCCGGGGAACTTTCATCTCCAACTCTTCTTCACGGCCAAGGCCAATGAGATCGTCAAGATCTATAAGAAAGCTGATGGGAAGGAGAAGAACAAGATGGCCAACTTTTTACAGCGGGTCGATCCCTCCAATACCTCTAAATACAAAGAGATCACCAGCTCGAATTGAGCCCGTCCGCTTTACCTCCTTCCCCTTTGTGTAAATTCGTCGTGTGTTGCGCGAGCTCAGCATCCGGAATTACGCCCTTATCGATGCATGTGATGTGGGGTTCGAGGATGGGCTGTCCGTGATGACCGGGGAGACCGGTTCCGGAAAATCGATCGTTATAGGGGCGTTGGGGACCGTTCTGGGAGATCGGGCTGACGCTTCGGCCCTCTTCGACAAAGAGCGGAAATGCATCGTCGAGGCCGGGTTCGATATCCGGGGTCAAGGATTGGAGGACTTCTTTCAAGAGCAGGACCTCGATCAGGAGGATATAACCACCCTTCGGCGGGAGATCCGACCTCAAGGCCGTTCTAGAGCTTTTATCAACGATACGCCCGTGAACCTTGCAACATTGAGGGCTTTAGGAGAACGTTTGGTCGATATTCACGGACAGGATGAGACCCGTCTGTTGAAGGACAAAAACTTTATAACGCGTTTTCTGGACGCCTTTGCCGGGCAGGAAGAAGAATTGGACCGATATCAGGAGCGCTATCAAAAGTATCGGGACCAAGAGCGCGAATGGGAAGATTTATGCGAACAACTCAAAAAGGATCGGGCGGACGAAGACTATTACCGCTTCCAGCTCGAAGAATTGGATGCGGTCGACCTGGATCCGGACCGTTTTGCTGAAGAAGAGGAGGAGCTCAAACGCTTGGAACACGCTGAGCGGATCCAAAGTTCGCTCCAATTCGCTCGGGAAACCCTTCAGCAGGAAGCATACGGTGTTCTCGATCAACTTCGTGCACTGAGGGAGCAGCTTGAAGGGCTCACGGATGTTCATTCGGGGATCAAGGAAGTTCACGATCGACTCCAGAGCAGCTATATCGAACTCGACGATATTGCCTCAGAAGTGGATCGGATGAACGATATGGAAGAAATGGATCCTGCCAGGGGACAAGAACTCCGGCAAAAGCACGACCGGATCCGGGACCTTATGCACAAGCACGATGTGGAACAGGTAGA
>CAZOSO010000007.1:35212-40253 GCA_964582635.1 uncultured Weeksellaceae bacterium
AGGCCTCAGGACCTCGGAAAAGTCGCATCGGGTGGGGAACGTTCCCGGATCATGTTAGCGATGAAAGCCGTCTTTTCCGAAGTAAGGAGCATGCCCTCGATGATCCTCGATGAGATCGATACCGGGGTTTCGGGGGATATCGCCGAAAAAGTGGGAAGCATTATGAAGGGAATGGCCGAACGATCGCAGCTCATAGCTATCACGCATTTGCCTCAGATCGCCGGGAAAGGGGATCAGCACTATCGGGTCCTGAAGGAAGAAGAGAACGGGGAATGGAGAACACGTGTCCGTAAATTATCCGAAGAAGAACGGGTGGAGGAAGTGGCGCGCATGTTGAGCGGGGAGGAAATGACGAAAGCTGCCAAGGAGCAAGCTCGGGAGCTTTTGGGTGCATAGCGAAAAGCGAGGGGGATCCGTCGGATCCATATATTTGAGCCGACCAAAAAAGCTTTTGCGAAATGGGCAACGATCTATTGAAAGGTAAGAGAGGGCTGATCTTCGGTCCTTTGGACGAACGATCCATCGCTTGGAAAGTGGCCGAAAGGGTCAGCGAGGAAGGGGGTTCTATCGTGATCAGCAATGCCCCGGTGGCCATTCGAATGGGGAAGGTCAAAGAATTGGGAGAAAAACTCGGGGCTGAGGTGATCCCTGCGGACGCCACGAAGAACGAGGATCTCGATCAACTCTTCGATAAGGCCATGGAGCAATTGGGGGGTCCTTTGGACTTCGTCCTTCATTCCATCGGGATGAGCCCCAACGTGCGAAAAGGGAATCCTTACACGGAAAGCAAGCACGATCTCTTCCAACAAACGCTCGATACATCCGCATTATCACTTCATCGCACCCTACAAGTGGCCATGCAAAAGGATGCGATCGCTGAATGGGGATCGGTCCTCTCTTTGAGTTATATCGCTGCCGAGCGGGTGTTCCCCGATTACAACGACATGGCGGATGCGAAAGCTTTGCTCGAGTCGATCACCCGCAACTTCGGTTATCACTACGGGAAAAAGAAAAAGGTCCGCGTCAACAGCATCTCCCAATCTCCCACCCCTACGACCGCTGGTCAGGGTGTCAAAGGCTTCGATCGCTTCATGGATTTCGCCGATAAGATGAGCCCCCTTGGGAATGCCCCGAGCGATGCGTGTGCGGATTATTGTGTTACTTTGTTCTCGGATCTGAGCCGCTATGTGACCATGCAAACCCTCTACCACGATGGAGGGTTCTCCAAAACCGGAATCAGTCCTGATGTGATGGATGGTGTTGAAGGGGATTCCGAGGCATCCTGAACGAACTTTTGTCCGTCAAGAATAAGAACCCATTCTCTTGCCATGTTATTCTTTAAGCGCGTATTCGGATCGATCGCCTTCATCCTTTTGTCGTCCACTGTTTTCGGTCAATCCGAGATCACCTCGTTCACCGTAACAGGTCGAGGTGGGGTGGCCACCACCTTCGTCACGGATTATCATTCGATCGGTATCAATCCTGCCAACTTGGGATGGGAAAGCCGTTTCGAGGATAAGAACCTTACCCTCGGTCTGGCTGAGGGTAGTTATTCGGTCTTTGCCGAAGCTTTGCGCAAGGATGAGATCAGGGATGAGTTCAGCAATTTCGGCGAACGGGATTTTTCCTGGGAGGAAAAAGCAGATGCGGCCAGGGATTTTGCGGAGAACGGGTTCGCGATCAGTGCGGATATGATGAGCATCGGTGCGGCCTACACCGATCAAAACCTTGGGGGGGTAGCTTTTAGCATCCGGGATCGGTTCCGCTCTTACATCAACCTTTCACCGGTCGCTTCTGAGATCCTTTTCGAAGGCTACAATGCGGATTATTTCAATGAAAAGTACGACGCGAACGGGAACCGCTTGACCGGGAATTACGATCCGGATTCGGTCGATTATGCGAAAGCCTCTGATAGCCTTCAACAAAAGCTCTCCGAGATCGCTCAGGGAACCCGGATGGATCTGAGCTGGTATCGGGAGTTCAACTTATCCTACGGAAGAAGGGTCATCGATAACGATGCCTTCTCCTTATACGCAGGAGGGGGGATCAAGTACCTTCAGGGGTTCGCCCTTATGAAAGTCCGCTCCAAGGAAAGTGGGGGATTGACAGCCTTTTCGGCTACTACGCCGGCCTTGGACATCGATTATGGGGAAGAGGCCGTGCAGGAGAACCCCACGGCGGATACGACCAATTCCGGTTTCCTTCCGGATGCTGTAGGCCAGGGGTTCGGCTTTGACCTCGGCGTTAATGCTGTGATCGGGGAAAAACTGAAGATCGGAGGGGCTGTGAACAACATCGGATCCATTTCATGGGAAGGGAATGTTTACGAAGCGCTCGATACCATCGTCTTCGATACCGAGAGTCCAGGTGCTGACAACTACAATTTCCTGGAGGCGGTCGAGAATATATCCGGAGATAGCGGTGTTTTCCGCTGGGCCGGTAAAAAAGAGAAAAAGACAAAACTTCCTACCGTCGCCCGCCTCGGTGCAAGCTACGAGCTTTCGGATATGATCGAGATCGGTGGTGATTTCGTTCTCCCCTTGAACGATGCACCTGGAAGTTATCGCGGACCCATCTATGGGGTCGGTGGAAAGATCGATATTCTCGAATGGCTGGAGATCTCCGCCGGCGTTAAATCCAATGCTTATGGAGATGTGCTGAACGTCCCTGTAGGCTTGGTCCTGAAGAGCAAGACAGGGGCTTATGAGGCCGGGATCGCTTCTCGCGATGCGATCACCTTCTTCAGCCAGAACCAGCCCACCTTGTCGCTCAGTACGGGTTTCCTTCGCTTCCGCTTTTAACGGAGGATGCTAAATACTCGCCCAAGGCACGGACCGCCTTTCCCCGGTGGCTGATCCGTTCTTTCTCGGAAGCTTCCATTTCGGCAAAGGTGCGTTCTTCTCCTTCGGGGATAAAGATGGGGTCGTAGCCGAATCCTTGTCGCCCGGCAGGGGCTTCAGCGATCCAGCCCATGACCGTTCCTTCGAAGATCCGTTCTTCTTCCTCCGTTTTGAGAAAAATGACGGTCCGAAACCTCGCTTTTCGGTCTTTCACGCCCTCCATTTCGTGGAGGAGCTTATCGATGTTGTCCAAAAAGCTCGGGTTCGAACCAGCGTAACGCGCTGAATAGACCCCAGGCCTTCCGTTCAAGGCTTTAACCTCGAGCCCGGTATCATCCGCAAAAGCGTTATAGCCGTGTTGGTGGAACACGTGCTCTGCCTTGAGGCGCGCATTCCCCTCGAGGTCCGGAGCCGTTTCTTCGACTTCATGATCGCATCCGATCGAGCTTAGCGTCCGGACCGTTAAGGGGTCCGGAACACTGTCCTGCACCTCTTTGACTTTATAAAGGTTGTTCGTAGCGAAGACCAGTTCCATTTTTCAGCGGTCTCTTTTGATCAGGGTCCTTTCCACTTGCTCGTTCGCTCCTTCTATACGAATACTGTAGCTTCCGTCCTCCAGCCCTTTCATAGGGATCCGGATCCGAAGGAAACCTTTTCCGGCATCCTCGATCCGCCGTTTTCGGACCGACCGGCCTCTTGCATCGATCAGGTGGTAAGTAAGGTCCTGTCGAAAGGGTAGGCGGAGTTCGAGGTTCGCACTGTTCGAAGCCGGGTTGGGATAGAGGTTCAGGACCTGCAGACCTCCATCCGGCGTCCAACAGGCTTCGTTGTTCCAGGGGATATGATCGACAAGACCGTTGGGATCCGTCGCGGTCACACAGATCCTGGGGATCCCGTCCCCTTTTTCGATCCTTCCGTTGAAGGTGTGGATGGTACGTTTTCCCGGGGCTAGATCTCCTTTCCAGGTCTCTTGGATGGTCGGTGCGCCTTGCGCTTTAAGCTCGAGCTTCACTTTGTTGAGATTGATCGGACCGAGGTTCTCGATGGGGGCTTCTATTTTGTAATAACCGCCTTGCTCGGTCACCTTAAGACGAGGGATGCGAACATCGATCCGTGGGAGGAGCACGTATACCGGATGAAAAGCGGAATCAATACACCCGTGCGAGTTGATCCCGATGAGTTTGACTTCGTAAATACCGCTATCGGTATAGGTATGGGTCGGGGATAGGCTGCTATCAAGGCCACCATCCCCGAAGTACCAATGGGCACTATCGAAAGTCCCGCTCGGGTTCATATCCACGTCCAGGGGTGGCTTCCCGTAATTGGGCTTCGGTTCAAAATTCACATCAGGGACCTCGTTCACCGTAAAGGTCTTGGTGAGCGAAGCTTCGCAACCGAAATCGGAGCGCACCTTATGGGTGACGGTGATCGATCCTACATCGTTGAAAACGTGGGTCCAAAGCTTACCGGTGCTGGTATCGTTCCCGTTCAAGATCCATTCATATTTCACCAGGGAATCCCCGTCATCGACCTGACTGGAGTCCCGGAAAGTGGCCGCTGTCCCCTTGCAAAGCGGGTCTTTTCCAAAATCCACCTCGGGGTAAGGATGGACCTGGACCATCCCGGTGGTATCGTCTTTACAGCCATTGGGAGCGATCACTTCGAGGGTGGGATAATAAGTGGTCGAATTGAAATAGAGATGTTTGACGCTATCTCCATTGCCTCCTTGTCCGTCTCCGAAATCCCAATTATGGATGTCCACGTTCCCGCTCGACTGATCCTTGAAAAAGACCGAATCCCCTTTGCAAACATCGGCAGCTTGGAAAGACGGATCCGGTGTTGGGAGGACCTGTACTGAGCCCGTGATCGAATCACGGCACTGGTTGGAGTCCGTTAGGATCAATTTCACCGAGCGGAAGCCATCGTTCGGGTACTGGTAGCTGACCGTGTCCCCTTTCAGGGTATCGTCGTCCGTGCTGGGATCCCCGAGGTCCCAAAAATGATCAGCGATCCCGACTTGGCTCTTCGAGCTATCCTGAAATTCCGTAGGATTCCTTTCGCAGGCCTTTGTATGGGTGAAGTGGGGGTCGGGGAGGGGATGGACGCTGAGGGAGATGCTCGTGTCCGCTTTGCATCCTGTGTTAAGAGTCACTTGCAAGGTCACATCGTAAGTTCCCGTATCCGGATAAGTGTGGGTCGGG
>CAZOSO010000008.1:0-2205 GCA_964582635.1 uncultured Weeksellaceae bacterium
CTTTCATCGATGAAAAAAACGAGAAAACGGTCGTAGAAGATCTTAAAACGGGCCTTTAAAGAGCTTCCGTGCGCGCTCCAATCCGCCACAAAACGCTCCCCCATTTCCTGGATCTTATCTCGCTCTTCATTATTCAGGGTGCGATCGGCCTGATAGATCCAAACCTTGGCTTCGGGTGAAAGGTCTTCGAGAGTATTCATTGAATGCTTTTTAAAGGTCCTTGGCTTGAGCGATGATCTCGGCAATGTCTTGCACTTGGACATCTTCCGAACGCTCTTTGTTCTTAACACCATCGGTCATCATGGTGTTACAAAAAGGACAGCCGGTTGCAATATGGTCAGCACCGGTTCCCAGTGCCTCCTCCGTACGTTCAATGTTCACTTCTTTGTTCCCGGGTTCAGCGTCCTTGAACATTTGGCCACCCCCAGCTCCGCAACAGAATCCTTTGCTCTTATGGCGCTTCATTTCGACCAATTCGGCGTCCAATTGTTCGAGCAATCGTCGGGGGGCATCGTACACATCATTTCCTCTTCCCAAATAACAGGGATCGTGGAAAGTGATCTTTTTTCCATTGAAAGCTTTTCCATCCTGCACGCTCAGCCTTCCATCATCGATGAGCCGCTGAAGGAATTCCGAGTGATGGAGCACCTCATAATTTCCACCCAAAGCAGGGTATTCATTCTTGATGGTATTGAAACAATGGGGACAAGCTGTGATCATCTTCTCCACCCCATAATGATCGAGGGTTTCGATGTTCGTCAAGGCCTGCATTTGGAACAGGAACTCATTCCCGGTCCTTTTAGCAGGATCGCCCGTACAGGTCTCCTCAGCTCCGAGCACGGCAAAATCGATCCCTACATGGTTGAGGATCCGGACCAAGGCTTTGGTGATCTTTTTGGCCCGATCGTCGAAACTGCCAGCGCATCCCACCCAAAAAAGGATCTCGGGTTTCTCGCCTTTGGAGGCTTTCTCGGCCATTGTGGGAACGTGAAGCGTGCTCATGGGAAGGGGTGTTAGATCCTAAAATTCAGTCATCGTCTTCTTGAGCCCAATTGAAGCGGTCAGCCGGGCTGAATTGCCATGGAGCACCGTTGTTCTCCATATTGGTGGCCATCGTAGCGATGGCCTCTGGAACTTCCGATTTCTCCATAGCAAGGAAGCGCCGAAGGTCGATGATGATATCGAGCGGATCGATATTGACAGGGCAAGCTTCTACACAAGCATTACAAGTGGTGCATGCCCATAGTTCTTCCTGGCTTATATAATCCTCCAGGAGAGCTTTTCCATCATCGTATCCCTTGCCGTTCTTATCGATCCCTTTTCCGATCTCCTCGATGCGATCCCGCGTATCCATCATGATCTTCCGCGGGCTTAAGAGTTTGCCGGTCTGATTCGCGGGGCAGACCGAAGAACAACGGCCACATTCCGTGCAGGAATAAGCGTCCAATAGGTTTTTCCAGGTCAGATCGGTCGCATCCTTAGCTCCGAAACGCCCGGGTTCCTCTTCCCCTTCTGGACTTTCTTCTTCCCCCCCACCAGCAAAGGGATCCGCGTTCGGATCCATCATCAATTTTACCTCTTGGGTGATGCTGGAAAGGTTATCGAATCTTCCCTCTTCGTTCAGGTCAGAATAATAAGTATTGGGGAATGCGAGGAAAATATGGAAATGCTTCGAATACGGGATGTAGTTCAAAAAGCCGAGGATCCCGATAATGTGTCCCCACCAGCAAAAGCGTTCGATAAAGGCGAGGGTTTCCGGTCCGGAACCGCTTAGCAGGGGCATGATCCATCGGCTGATGACGAAGCCACCACCCATCTGCACATCATAATGATGAAGCTCTTGAGGCAAACTCAATTTTTCGCTATTGGCCATTCCGATCAGCAACCCGTCCGCTGCGTTCATCGTCAGGAAGAGGCCCATCAGCACGATCTCCCATATTAGAATGATATTAGCGTCGGACTTGGGCCAAAGGGTCATTTCCCGGAGGTGAAAGCGCTTTATGTTCAGGATGTTACGCCGGATCAAAAAGACCACGCAAGCCAGGAACACGAGTAAGGCAAGGACTTCGAAGGCCCCGATCAGAAAAGTGTAGGTCCCCCCTAATGGGGAGAACAAACGGTGGGAGCCCAAAACACCGTCCAGCACGATCTCCAGGACTTCGATATTGATGATGATGAAGCCTGCATAGATCAAAATGTGAAAGA
>CAZOSO010000008.1:2305-21787 GCA_964582635.1 uncultured Weeksellaceae bacterium
ATCCTTTCTTCCGAACAAACTGAAATGGACGTATCGATCGGGGTGATAGCGGATGTCCTGTAAAAGTTTGTCCAAGTCCTCAGAAGCGACGAGCAATTCCTGGTGGAGGGTATCGCTTTGGACCAGTTTTCCGAGCGAACCCTTCCCGGAATCGATCCGTTCCGTGATCGCCGACAGGTCCGCCAAGGATCGTTTAGCATTTCTCACGGCGGCAGGGATATCCGCTTTCGCCAAGCTATCGCTCACCACTTCAAGGTTATCCACCACTTTTCCGATCTTCTGGCGCTTGTTCTTCAGAGTGTTGGTGAATTTGGCGAGGTTATCGGTCATGGCCCCGATCTTCGCACGCTCGTCCTCCACAAGCCCATCGAGCCTATTCGCTGTACTCTCGAGGTCCGTCATCGTCCGGTCGAAACTTTTGAAGCTACTTGACAAGCTGGTTGTAGCCTCTTCGCTCAGAATGGTCTGCACGATCCCCACCAAACTATCGATCGAGGAGATCAGGTTCTCAGCTTTTCGTTTGACCGGTTGGACCTGGCGGTTGACCGATTCCTTCAGAGTAGCTTCCGATGCGGGTTTCAGCGTATCTTCAGGCTCAAGGAATTGTTCTTGATCGCTGAACTTTAATCGGATCGCTTTGGAGCCGAGCAGGTCAGAACTATAGATCTCTGCTTTGGAGCCTTCGGGGATCTTGAGGTCCTTTTCATAAAGGGTCATCACGACAACGATCCGCCCGGAACCGTTCCCCGCAAGATCGATCTTTTTGATCTGCCCGATCTTGTATCCGTTGAGCGTTACGGGATTGGATTCGGAAAGCCCTTTGATGTTATCGTATACAGCGTAATAATCGTTTTGCTCTTCAAAGACCTTAAACCCTTTGAGATAATTAACGCCGGTCACCAAGAGGGCTATTCCGAGCGTTACGAGAACACCGATCTTAAATTCGGTAGAGATGCGCTTCATTATTGTCCCTCGCTTCGATTGGCCAACTCCACTGCCTCTTTGGTCTCGATCCGTTCCCCGTCTTTGAAAGCGATGATAAAAGCCCCCGGATATCCTTTTTCTTCCACTTTAGCTTCGACTTTTTGAGCCTTTTCATAGGACCCCGTACTTCCCACCGTATACTTGTAGACCCCTTCTTCGCTAATATACGCATCAACATTGGAAAGCCCTTTGAAGTTTTCCGGGGTGAGCTGCTTTTTCCTTTCCGATGCCGCGATCTGAACCTTGAAACGGATCCCTTCTGCAGCCTTTGGATCCGTGGTATCGGGGAGCTCCAGCGAATCGCTCTTTGAAGAAGCCACAAGGGAGTCACTCGATTTACTGAACGAATTCCGCTGATCGATGTGCTTTTTGTAATCCTTGAAAGCTCGTAAAAGAGCAGCTGCCATTTGCTTCTGCCCCGTGTCCGAGTTCAAGAAGCTCTCCTCATCGGGATTGGATATAAATCCCATTTCGTGCAGTACACTGGGCATGGTCGTTCGATAGAGGACCAGGAAGCCCGCCTGTTTAACCCCCCTGTTGTTCCTTCCGACCTTTTTATCGAACTGCTTTTGAGCCTTAGCAGCGAATTGAAGGCTCTGCTCGAGGAATTCGCTTTGCATCAATTCCAAAGCGATATAGGAATCCGGGTCTTTGGGGTCGAAATCCCCATAGTGCCGTTCTTTGTTCTCTTCCATGAGAATGGCGGAGTTCTCTTTCTTGGCGACTTCGAGATTGGCCTTGGTACGATGCAATCCGAGAACAAAAGTTTCGCAACCCGCTACATTGGAATTACCGACCACATTAGCATGAAGGGAAATGAACAGATCCGCATCGTTCTCGTTCGCGATCCGCCCCCGCTCGTGAAGCTCAACGAACTTATCGGTCTTTCGGGTATAGATCACCTCAACGCGATCCCCATAGTGCGATTTGATCCTTTTTCCCAATTTAAGCGCTATATCCAGAACGATGTCTTTTTCATAAACATCACTGTGCCCGATCGCACCAGGGTCTTTTCCACCGTGTCCGGGGTCGATCACCACCGTGCTCACCTTGAGCTCGTCCTCCTCTTGATCGCTTTCATTGCTTTCCTGTCCCCAACCTGGCACGGAAGATGTCAGAAGCAGGATCGGCATAAGGATGAAAGGAAGGGAAAAAATCCATTCCTTCGCTTCCCTTAGCCTCTTATTTGCACCAAAAGGGCGCGGGACCATTCCTGAACGCGGCTTTATCGATCTTGAATTGAGCTTAGAACGCATTATTAACAAATGTAGTGCGAGTACCCTCCCTTTCCCACGATCGACGGGGGGATTTATCCTCATGTTCATGTTGATAAGTCTGAGCTCCACCCTTTTCGCTCAGACAGATAGCAGCACCGTTGAGGACCACAACACCACCGACACGGTCCAAAAGTCCAAATCCAATAACGAAGGATTGGAGGCCCAGGTCGACTACTCCGCCGAAGATTCCATGATCTACGACCGCCAGGAAAGGGCGATCCGCCTTTATGGAAAAGCCAGCGTCCAATACAAGAACATCAGTCTAAAGGCGGCTCGGATACGCTTCAGCTTCGAGGACCGAACGGTGCTTGCCTATGGTGTAGAGGATAGTTCGGGGAATGTAAAGGGGCGACCTGTTATGAAAGAGGGGAAGAAGACTTTCGACGCAGCCCGTATCCGCTACAACTTCAAGACCAAGAAAGGCGTGATCCAGGAGGTCCACACCCAGGAAGGAAATGGGGATCTTTATAGCGAACGGACCAAGAAACATCCGAACGGCGAGATCCACGTCAAGAACGGGAAATACACCACCTGCAGCCTTCAAGAGTACTACATCCGATTCAACAAAGCCGTTGTCATCCCCGGGGATAAGATCGTTTCGGGACCGGCCAATCTGGTGCTCGGTGGAATCCCGACCCCTCTCCTGCTCCCTTTCGGGTATTATCCGGAAACAGAAGGAGGTACTTCTGGGATCGTTCTTCCAAAGATCGGTCGATCGAGGGAGTTAGGCTTTTCTCTCGAAGAAGGAGGATATTACTGGCGTTTCGAGCCTTATTTGGATACCCGTATTACCGGGGACATTTTTTCCAAAGGAAGCTGGAGAGTCGAAAATCTTACGCGCTATAAAAAGCGCTATCGCTTCAACGGGAGGTTCAACATCGATTACAAAAGGATCAAAAGGGGGGATCCTCTTCTCCCCAACTATAGAGAAACACGGGAGTTTTTCGTCAAATGGCGACACCGTCAAGATCCGAAAGCTCGCCCCAACTCTAATTTCAATGCGAACGTGAACATCGGGACCCAGGACAATTTCCGGAACAGTTTTCGAAGCTCTCGGGAAAATTACACCAAGAACGTCTTCCAGTCCAACATCGACTATTCTAAGAATTGGGCGAACTCCCCTTTAAGCTTGAACAGCAGCCTCCGCCATTCTCAAAATAGCCGGACCGGGAACATGCAGCTCACACTTCCCGACATCAGCCTGAACATGAACCGGGTTTATCCCTTTCAAGGGATCGGCAATGAGGGAACAGCGGAACGAGCTTGGTACGAAAAGATCAGTGTGAATTACACAGGGAACTTGAGGAACCGGATCAACACCTCGAGCCAAGAATTGCGGCTTGATAACCTGGACCCCATTCTCAAGGATCGGATGCGGTACGGGATGCAGCACAACATCAACGCTAGGACCTCTCTTAAACCCGGCGTGGTGAGCGTCACTCCCCGCATCGGGATCACCGATCGCTGGTATTTAAGGACCGAAAAACTCCGCTACAATGATGAATTGAAGCGAACGGACACTGTCAGATCTGGCGGTTTCCAGAACGCCCCCGACGGACAAGCAGGTGTGGACCTCACAACCAAACTTTACGGGATGTACCAATTCCTGGGGGAACGTCAGACCACCATCCGGCATGTCCTCACACCGAACATCGGCTTTAACTACCGCCCCTCCACCTACCAAAAACCCCGAACAGATTGGGACGGCGATGGCTCCCAGGAAAGCTATAACCCTTATCGAAGGACGGTCTTCGGAGGACCGAACACCCGGTCCAGTGGCAATATCCGTTTCTCTTTGATCAACAATTTTGAGGGAAAGTACCGGGCGATCGAGGATAGCAGCACCAAGACCAAAAAATTCAAGCTCCTCGACAACCTCAGCTTCAGCGGATCTTATGATATGATGGCCGACAGCCTCAATTGGTCCCCGATCCGGATAAGTGGCCGGACAACCATTTTGGAGAACTTCAACATCCGCTTCCAGACCACTATGGACCCTTATGCTGCTGATGCCACTGGCAGAAGGATCGATGCGCTCCATTACGATCGAGAAGGAGAACTCCTTCGATGGAAGCGCAGCTCTCTGAACATCGGAGGGGACCTGAAGAGCAAGGAGAGCAGTCGGGCCGAACCCAAGGGGATCTCCGAAGAGACCATGGCATATATCCGCCAACATCCGAACGCTTACGTGGACTTCAGCATCCCCTGGAACCTCGGCTTTAACTACAACCTGCGCGCCCAAAGGAATTATCGAGAAGGAGAACCCTCCGTCGATATCGATGAAACGATCGACCTGAACGGGAATTTCCGGGTGACCAAGAAATGGAAAGTGGAATTCAGAAGTGGCTACGATCCCGATGAAGGTGAACTGACCTATACCGAGATCAATATTTACCGTGACCTCGATTGTTGGGAGATGAGCTTCAATTGGGTCCCTTTCGGAAGGCGTAGAAGGTATTCCTTCCAGATCAGCTTAGCTTCTCCTATGCTCAAGGATCTCAAGCTTCAGAAAAAAGAGCGTTGGTACGATCGGGACGTTCGTTTCGAGTGAGGTTTCACCCCCCCTTTTTACCTTCGTCCAAAAAAGAAGATGAAAGAACGCCGTATCCTTTCCACCGAGCATGCGCCAAGTCCCATCGGCCCTTATGAACAAGCCATCGGCATCGAAGGGACCTATTACATCAGCGGACAAGTAGCGCTCGATCCATCATCCGGAGGCTTACAGAACGAAAGCGTCGAAGCGGAGACCCACCAAGTGATGAAGAACCTTGGAGCGATCCTCCAGGAAGCCGGTTTGGGTTACGGGCATCTGGTGAAATGCACCATTTTCCTCACCGATCTGAGCAGTTTTTCCCGGGTCAATGAGGTTTACGGCAGCTATTTTGATGAAATGACCCCTGCTCGGGAATGCATCGAGGTATCAGCTCTTCCCAAAGGAGCAACGGTAGAAGTGGCGGCCATCGCTTCGGAGTGAAGGTTTTCTTCAGGAGCTGGCTTTCTCGACCCGCTCCTTTACTTCCTCCCAATCCAATTCGAAGGGCTTGGCTTTAAAGCCATCACCGGGCTCGTATTCGAGGGCCTTTTTGATACGGGAGTTCATATCTGGATGGCTCTTAAGGATGGTCGGGACGCTGGTCCCGTTGTATTTCTCTTCCTTCATCCTTTCGAAAAGCTCTCCCATATGCTCGGGATCGATACGGCTTTGCTCCATCAGGCGTAAGGCATAACGGTCAGCTTCCCGCTCTTGTTGGCGGTTGAAAGTCGCCGATATCGAGGAAGATCCGATGCTACGGATCATTTCTCCCCCTCCTGAACCTCCGAGCACAGAAAGAAGCATGGTCTTTCCGAATTCCCGTTTCAGGCGTTCGATCACATGCCTTTTTTCCACATGGCCTATCTCATGAGCTACGACCGCAGCTACTTCTTCCGGGCTCTTGGAGAACTCGATCAAACCGGAACAGACGAAGATGTAACCTCCCGGCAAAGTAAAGGCGTTCACCCGATCGCTTTCGATGACCCTTATGTCGTGCTCGAATTCGGTAACACCCACCTCTTCCACCAAACGCCCTTCGATCCGGCGCATGGCTTGCTGCACGGAACTGTCCTCCACTTCTTGGAATTCGCCGGTCCTTTCCATGGTCTTCACGACCATATCACCGAGCTTCTCCTCTTTATCGACGGGTATATGGATCCCGAAACCGCCTTTAAGAAGCGGATAATAAGTGAAGATCCCCCAGATCAGCACGAACGGAGCCAGGATCTTCAAAAGGTCGATGAGCAGCTTCGAACGTATCATCTAAATCAGAACACCTTAAGAAGGGGGACGGTTCACTGGTCCTTCCTTCTGCCGCTCAGGTCTTACTTTATAGACCATATCGAAAGCCAAACGGCCAAAAAAGACGAAGTAGTAGAAACGCCCTCTCCTGGCTTTCACTGCCGCTATCACGCTGAAAATGAAATAGAGCAAATTGGCCAGGATAACGGTCCATAGATAGCCGAAGAAGACATCGGTCCATCCGCCATTGTAGATGAGGTTTCGGATGGTCCAACCGATCAAACCTGCATTGAGAAGGGTCACAGGGATCTGGGCCAAAAGGGAATGGAGGGTGTGGAACCGGACAAAACGGGGTTTGTCCTTGTGCACGAAATAATAGATGAGGGCGGCTAGGAGGTTCAGGATAGGCAACGGAAGACCGGCCCCCATTGCAGCGAACATCATCAAGTAAGCACCCATCGCATCCTCCCGCTCCTTGATCGGGACATGTTCGGGTTGAGGGATCGGATGATAGCGGTCCGGGGTCACTGCCTCGCTCACTTCTTCAGCCATAAGACTTTTTACTTGGTCCAACTATAAAAATAGACCTTTAAAGGCATCCATCAAAAAAGGGGATAAAGGAAGCCCTTATCCCCTTTTTTTGATCGATGATGGTAGTTTATTCATCGTCACCTTTTGCAGCATCATCCGAAGAAGGTGCGTCATCGGAGGATGACGTGCTACCGGATCCGACACTCGCATTCGGTCTCTCGGTAATGATGCCCAGTTCTTCATCGGTCTTACCGGAGAAAGGCGGATAAGTATCCACCATGTACCCCATGTAAAGGTTCACTCTTTCCTGCCAGCGGAATGTGCCAACGTTGAATCGATGCCAACTCTCCGGATAGCGCCCCGTAAAAAGCACAGACCACCAAGCAAGGAAAGTGAGGAAATAGGTGGCAATACCTCGGAATAGAAGAACAAAGCCGTGCGGGATGATCACATAGATCGCACCGAACAGGGCACGAAGGATCGTGGTCCCTCGACTTATGTACTCGGGGTATTCGATCTCGTACTCGATGTGATCGTCCTCGGCCATTCCGAAGCCCGGATATCCATCAGCAAGATTATAGATCCGTGCGTTCAGGCGAAGGAACCACCGTCTTATCATCACCTGGAAGTCGTACATCCCTTTTGGATATCGCCCTGTGAAGAGGATTGCCCAAAAGGCCAAAAAGGTCATGAACATAGATACATAGGTCAGAAAGATCAGCATGATCAAATGCGGCAGTAAAATATATATCGGGCCGAAAAAGGCGCGGGCCAGCAATTGTCCTCTGGAATAACTTTCCTGGTGTTCGATGTCGAATTTCATGAGGAAAGACCGTTTGATTTAAAATTTTGACCGAACGGATCAGTACGTATCATTCATTCCGGGAGGCTGCTTCGTCGCTGCTCGGAGCCTCGGAAGAGCCTTCACTACCTCCTTCGGAAGGAGAACCCCCTGTTTCAAGCCCCAATTCTTCATCGGTCTTTCCGGAGAAAGGCGGATAAATGTCGGACATATGGAGCATGTAGAGATTGACGCGGGCACCCCAACGCAAAGTCCCGACGACGAATTCGTGCATTCCCTGGGGATACCTTCCCGTGAAAAGGATCGCGAAGAAGGCGATGATGGTCACGAATTGGACACCGATCATACGGAAGATCAAGACAAAAGCGTGCGGGATCACAACGTAGATAAACCCGAAGAGCTGACGAAGAAGGGTCAACCCTCTGCTAATACTCTCGGGATAATTGAGCTCGAACTTCACTTTGTCATCTTCTCCCCCCAATCCAAAAGCTGGATATCCATCACAAAGGTGTAGCATACGGGCTTGCACCCTTAATTGCCAACGCATGAACTTTTCCTGAAAGCGATACATACCCTCGGGATAACGGCCCGTGATGAGAACCGCAAAGAAGGCGATCAAGGTGACGATGTTAGAAGCAATGCCCACAAAAAAGAGCAGAAAGGCATGAGGGATCATTATATAGATCGCCCCGAACAGTTGGCGAAGTAGGGCCTCACCTCTGGAGTACTGTTCTTGGTGCTCAATGTAAAACTTCATGATGGATCCTTTTTTGGTTTCAGTTTCAAAAAAAAACAGGGTTTAACGAAATTCCAAATCCATCGAAGAAATTAGCCTTTTCATCCCCTGTATGAAGGCTCTCATAAAAATCAACCGCTCATCCAGGAACGAAGGGGTGCTGTTCTTTCCCCTACATACAGATCATGGTCTTCAAAACACGGCTTCATCGAAGCTTTAAGGGTTCTTTCGAACAAGCTTCCATGCCTGGATAAGGTGAGCTCGATCGCTCGATCCCCGAAGTAGTTACACCAAGCCGGAAAGCTTTCAAGGTCCACCTCGTAACCGTTCACTCCTATAATGCGGTCCCCGGGGGCTATACCGGCCTTTTCTCCAGGAGAACCCGGAAAGATCGAGCTGACCAAGACCGTTCCTTTTTCATCCCTCACCCTGATCCCAAGCCACGCTTCGGAGAATTGGGGCTTTGGGGACCGTTCCCATCGGATCCCGAGATAGCCGAGGGCCTCTTCGAGCTCCGAGCTGTAGTCAACGGTCCCTCCAATGAGTTCCTGAAAGAAAGGTTTCAGGGAAGTCCCGGCCAACTCTTCCGCCAGACCCTGCAGGTCAGCCTCTTCGAAGCCTTGCCCTTTTAAATAGAAGTCCTCGTACAAGCGGCACATCAGATCGTCCAGGGAACGCTCATCGTTCGAGCCCCATCGGATCCGCATATCTAACATAAAAGCGATCAAAGCGCCTTCATTGTAGATGGAGACCTTTCGCCCCGGTACTTCCCGGTCGTAACCATCCAACCATGTATCGAAGGAGGAATCGGCCACAGAAAGGTTGTGCCTGCCGGCATTGTCGAAATGCCTCTGAATGAGTTTCCCTAATTTTTCGAGGTAGCGTTCGAGGGAATAAAAACCCGAACGCAGCAGCATCAGGTCCCCCATATAAGTGGTCACCCCTTCCGCAACATACCCGAGGCGGGTATAATTCTCCCTTGTAAGGTCGTAAGGCATCATGGCCGCAGGACGGATACGCTTCACGTTCCAGGTGTGGTAAAGCTCATGAGAAGAAACCGCGATAAGCTCTTCATAACCTTTGCCCTCGTCCATGATCCGGTAAGAAGGACCGATAACGATGACTGTACTGTTCAAGTGCTCCACACCGTGAAAGGTCCGATACGGCAAGACCTGATAGAGAAAATGATATTCTGGTTCCGGGAATGCCCCAAAGGCGGCCACTTGCTCCGATATCACTTCTTGAAGATCGGAGCTCAGGCGTTGGAAGTCCGGACGACATTCTCCCTGGAACCATAGGTGAAAAAGCACGCCCTCCCTTTCAAAAGCGTGGTGTTGGATATCCTGGCTGGCTATGAAGGGGCTGTCCATTAAGCTCTGCATATCGGGGGCAACAAGGGTCCGTTCATCTTCCTTATGGAGCCCCGTAGCGATGCTGTAGCCGGATGGGATATCCAATCCCACACGGTGCTCCACCCCTTCGAATTCCGGAAGATAGACCAAAGAACTGATCGGGTTCACATAGAGTTGATGCCCATCCACATAGGTGGAGCCAGCGGTCATAAAAGGGGCATAATAGCTGTACGCGAGCTCGATCTTTTCATGCCCATCGGGGCGCAGCACCCAGCGGTCCTTTTCCGTTTTAAAAAGCTCCAGGGGCGTCCCCTCCTTCGAATAAGCTTCCATTCGCATTATATAGCGTGCAAAATGAGCCATCTGATAGCGACCCGGCCGCCATGCCGGCATCCGGACCTCTAAATTTTCGGGGAGCTCTCCCTCGATCTCGACCCGGATATCCAGGAGTTGCTGGTCCGGATCGATACAAGAAATACGGTAATACATAGAAGGGTTCGATTCTAAAGCTTGCGAAGATAGAGGGCTAAAGCGAAGTACGTCTTGGTCCGGTATAGGAACAGAACAAAAGGAAGGAAAAGAGGAACGTCCGGCCGAAACAGCCAGGACACTTATCTCCTTCCCCACCTTCAGCAGCTTCTCTTATATTTGGCAATATGCGGATCGACATGCATTCTCACATCATTCCCGAGCAATTGCCGCGTTTTGCGGAAAAATTCGGCTATGAAGGTTTCATCCATTTGGAGCATCACCGGGAAGGAGCGGCTTGGATGAAAAAAGGCTCGGAATATTTTCGAGAGGTCAAGGCCAATTGCTGGGACCCGAGCAAGCGCTTTGAGGACATGGAACGAACAGGGATCGATATGCAGGTGATCTGCACCATCCCTGTTATGTTCAGCTATTGGAGCAAAGCCGAAGATGGCCTTGAGGTGGCGCGTTTCTTGAACGATGATATCGCCTCCACGGTCAAAAAGCATCCGAACCGTTTCATCGGCCTCGGCACCCTTCCGATGCAGGCCCCTGAACTGGCCTGCCAGGAACTTGAGCGCTGCGTCAAAGAGCTCGGGCTAAAAGGCGTTCAGATCGGATCGAACATCAACGGCACAAACCTCAATCACGCCTCCCTTCAGCCGGTCTTTGAGACCGCCGAGAAGTTGGGAGCTGCGATCCTGGTCCACCCCTGGGAAATGATCGGGAGATCTGAAATGCCCGATTATTGGCTCCCCTGGTTGGTCGGGATGCCGGCCGAGACCTCTCGTGCCATATGTTCGATGATCTTCGGAGGCGTTTTCGAACGATATCCCCAGCTCAGGGTTTGCTTTTCCCATGGAGGAGGTTCTTTTCCGGGTACGATCGGGCGCATCGAGCACGGCTTCAACGGCCGTCCGGACCTCGTAGCTGTGGACAACGATCGAAATCCCCGGGAATACTGCGGACACTTCTGGGTGGACAGCATCGTGTTCGATCGCCGACAGATGGAGCTGATCCTGGACCTTTTCGGCTCCGAGCGGATCTGCCTCGGATCCGATTATCCCTTTCCCCTCGGAGAATTGGACACCGGCAGCTTGATCGACAGCATGGAACTCGACGGGAAAACGAAAGAGAACCTGTTCCAGAACGCTGCCCTTCAATGGCTCGGGATCGAAAGCCCGGAGCCGGAAAAAGCCGTTTGAAGGTCGGTGCTTTGAGTCCTTCCCCTTTCTTTCCCAAGAAGACCGCTATCCTGTGCCTTCTGTTCTGCATCCCTTTTTCAGAGGCCTTTTCCCAAGATAGCACCGCGCAAGAGGGAGGAATGGACCCCGATCTATTCGCGGTTCCCTTGGTCTTCTATACCCCGGAGACCCGTTGGGGATTCGGGGCTGCGGGTATGATGAACCTGGAGCTCACTGAAGGAGGGGAAAAGGCTTCGAGCCTCGGGATCGGTGGAGCCTATACCCTCTTCGATCAGATCCTCTTGCAAGTCCCTTATGAACTTTTTCTTCAAAACGATCGCTATTGGCTCCAGGGAGAACTCGGGTATTACGATTATTACTATGAGTTCTACGGGATCGGGAACCGAACCGCTCGTTCCCGGAAAGAGTCCTTCACAGCTGAATACCCACGCTTACGTTTCACAGGCCTTTACCGCTGGAGCGAACATTTTTATGCAGGGCTTCGCTATATCTTCGACCGCTATCGATTGAGCGATCTCGAAGAAGCGAAAACGCTTCAAAGAGGGAAAATAGCAGGGAGCGATGGGGGGCGGAACAGCGGGATCGGGGTCCGTTTCCATTACGACACCCGTAAAAACGTCCTATACCCCAAAAACGGGGTCCTGATGCAAGGCCATGTTCTATGGAGCGCTTCCGGGACCGGAAGTTCCTTTGATTACCGGAACGAAGAGCTCGACCTCCGGGTCTACCGGGAGTTCGGGAACGGTCATATCCTGGCCGCACAGGTCTTCACACGGTCTTTTTTCGGAACAGCTCCATTCAACGAGAGCGCCCTTTTGGGAGGCCCCAAACGGATGCGGGGTTACTACAAAGGGCGGTTCCGGGATGATCATTTCGGAACCGTGCAGTTGGAATATCGGAAGATGATCTTTTGGCGGATCGGGGCGGTTGCCTTTGGAGGGCTAGGAAAAGTCGCTCCTCGGAGGGTCGATCTCTTTCAGGGTTATCATCACCCCAGCTATGGAGGAGGGCTAAGATTCAGGATCAGCGAGGAACGGGGAATGAATTTAAGGTTGGATATCGCTTTCGGAGATCAGGCGGGGGCAGAGTACTACGTGACCTATCGTGAAGCCTTTTGACCCGGCTCCGGACGATAGACCTTTTTTCCTTTCTTAAGCCAGACGCCCCACTTCTTATCGTAAGCATGAACGCTATCGGTGGGAGTCCCCTCATCCACGACCGAATATCCTCGATTGACCCATTCAAATATCCCTCCATATAGGTTTCTGACCTGAACGGATCCGTACTCTTCGGATATAGCTGCTCCGAGATCTTCACTCCGCTTACCTACCGAGCAGTAAGTGATCAGGTTTTGATCTTCTTCAAGATCGGGGAGCCTTTGGGGATCGAACTTCTGTCCGACCCAAACAGCCCCTGGGATATGACTCACCTCGTATTCCGCCCTGGACCGGGTATCCAATAAAAGGTAGGAAGAGCTGTCCAACGCTTGAAGAGAATCGACCGAAATAAAGGGGACTTTTTCCTTAAGGATCCCTTGAAGCATAAGGTCGTAACTCTTGCTTTGGACCATGTCCTGACCGCATCCTTCCAAACCGAAAAGGGCCGATAAGATCATGAGCAAGAAGGAATTCGATGGTGCGCGCATCCTCTCGAAGGTATGGATATCAAAAACAAGCCTTTATCCTCCGGACCAAAGTTAGGGATAAAAGCCTCCGTAACTTATTAACGATCGGATCGTTAAAAAGATGATCAAGCCCTCCAATGAAGGCCTTTAACTGAAATGTTAATTTGTTGAAATGATGAGGCGAGCGCATCCTTTACTTCTGATCCCGATGGCCTTCCTACTCGCTGGGGTTGTTCAATCCTGTGGGTCTTCAAAAGCAGCGAACGGCTCATCGATATCCCATTCTTCCGCGGTCCGCTCGGAATATGCGGATGAATTGAACGTCCCTCCCGCCGAACTCGACCGGATAGAGCTCTATCGAAAAGTGGATGAGTGGCGGGGGACCCCATATAGTTATGGAGGTCAGAGCAAGAACGGGGTGGATTGCTCGGGTTTCATCGGTCAGATCTATCGGGACGTCTACGGAGAAAATTTGCCGCGGCAGGTGGAGGCTATCTATCAAGCTTGCGATGAACGTTTTCGGCGAAAAGCCAAGCTCCAGGAGGGCGATCTGGTCTTCTTTGACATCAAAGGGGCCAAAGCATCCCATGCAGGGATCTACCTCCAGAACGGTCATTTTGCTCATGCGAGCTCGAGCAGTGGGGTTGTGATCAGCAAGCTCTCGAATCCCTATTACCGCAAGCACTTTTATCGAGGAGGCCGAATGGAATAAAGGGGGTTATCCTTTAATCTCCAAATTAAGAACGCTTCCTGAATTTTAGGCAGGCCTAACTTTATTGTTCGGGACCCCTTCCTGTTTTCCTTAGATTTGCAAAGGGAGGAAACAGAAAAGCGCTAACGGATCTTGGGTCTCGAAGAAGTCTGGGACATTCTCATCTTTTCCCTGAGGGATGGTTTTGTCCAGGTCAGTGCATTTGTGGCGATAACGGTCCTGTTGTTCGCCTATCTCCAGTACCGTACGAGCGGTCGTTTGATCGATCGCCTCAGCCGGAATAAAAACTGGCAACCGGTTTTCGGGGCCGTTCTGGGGCTTATGCCCGGATGCGGCGGAGCGATCGTCGTCATGCCTCTTTTTGTAAGAGGGACCGTGAGTTTTGGTACGGTAGTAGCAACGTTAGCAGCCACTGCCGGGGACTCGGCATTTGTTATCCTGGCGTTGGCACCATCAGCTGCTTTTTATGCCTATGGGCTGGCCTTTCTGGCCGCTATTCTTTTTGCTTATGCGATCGATAAATGGGGATTGGGCACCCAACGGATCGATCGGATGATATCCAGGCTCGGGGTGAAAGGCCGTTCGGAAGGAAAGATCGCTGAAGATGGGGATCTCACCAGCTATGCCATGGAGGAAGCCGAGCATGCCCATTGGCCGGACCCCGGAACTCCCAAAAGGCGCGGTCCGATGAACACCTTAAGTCATGCGATCCATATCCTCTGGTGGCTGATCGCTTTAGCTGGGCTTATCGCAGGGGTGCTCTACCTCATCAAGGGAGCCCCTGAGGTCCCTATGTCCTTATCCCCTGATCTGTTCGGGCTTTTCACCGTAGCAGGGTTGAGCGGGACCCTCTTGTCCTTTTACCTTCACTTCATCGGCAGACGGTACCTCGGACACAGTCGAGAAGAGGGGAAGAGCAGGGGTTTTTCGAACACCTACCATACATTCCGCCATGCGGCTATGGAAACGAGCATGGTAACGGTTTGGGTGATCGTCGCCTATCTGCTCTACGAATACAGCGTCGCCTTTTTCCAGATCAAGATCGGTGAATTGGCTGCAGCTGCGGGGGTTTTTGCTCCTATAGCCGGAAGCCTTATCGGTTGGATCCCGGGATGTGCTCCTCAGATCGTCCTCGCCCAGGTCTATGCTGAGAACGGTATCCCTTTCTCAGCCCTCACTGCCAACGCGATCAGCCAGGACGGGGACGCGCTGTTCCCCCTCATGGCGATCGACGGAAAAGCAGCGGTCCTAGCGACGATCTACACGAGCATCCCGGCTTTTATCGTGGGGATCCTCCTTCACTACTTCTGGCCTTTTGCCCGTTTCGGCTTTGGAGTTCTGGGATAAACGAAACGTGACTGTACCAAAAGTCTTATTTGCTTCCATGATCATTCCCATAGGGCAAGACCTGGAGACTTAACCCCTAAGGACACAAAGGAAGGGCCGCAGAATTCAATAGAACTTTTAAGACAGCGGATCAATCGGACCCTGCTCCCTCTTCTCCGTTCGCTCCGCCCTTTTCGTCCGCAAAGACCGCCTTTCCGATCTCTCCGATCAATTCCTCGTTGAGCTCCCGGGCCTTATCCATGATCTCCCGTCCCTCCTCGTTGAGGCTTTCCGAGTCCTCCTTTAGGGCATTGTAGAATTCGTTCGCCCGGTGCAAGGCATAGATATCACCGACCCCTTGGACCCCGTCCGCATCGTGATCCAATTCCAATTCTCCGTCCTCGTTCTTGTAAAGGGTGACTTCGATCTTCCATTTCTGTTCTTGCGACATAGTTCGAGTGCTTTTTTGTTCTTCTTCGAAGATCGGGATCCTTTGGAATTGGAGTTGCTTTTTGAGATTTGGGATTTGGGATTTGGAATCTATCCCCCCTCTTCCTCCCCACCTTTTTCCTTCTCCTCCCGGATCTGCTTCAAGACCTCTTCCACTTCCTCTTCCGTCTTGTGGAGCTTGCTTCGGCAATAGCGGATGAGGACCGAGGCCCGTTTCACTTTCTCGGCGAGTTCGTCCACCGAAATATCGGCGTCCTCGATCTCCCTGACGATCCGTTCCAATTCCTCGATAGAGGCGGCATAATTCGCCTGTTCCTGGCTTTCCTGCTCCTCATTCTTTTCGTTCGCTTCCTCGCTCATCGTTCGTGTCCTTTTCGATGCGACTTTTAAAACGGCCCTTGGCCACTTGTGTCTCCACTTCTTCCCCTTCCTCTAAGTTCTCCGGATCCTTTACGGCTTTTCCCTGCTTGAAGGTAATGCTATAACCACGTTCGAGCACCCGTTTCGGATCCAGTAGTTCGAGTTGCTTCTCGAGGTTCGAGACCCGTTCCTTCTCCTCCTTTATGTGATGTTTCGAATGGGTACCGAGGCGTTCAAGGATCAAGCTCAACCCCTCTCCTTCCCGGTTCAGGCGTTTCATCGTGGAGGCGTTCAAAGCGTTGCTAAGTTCACCAAGACGTTCGCGCTCCCGGTGCATTCGTTCAGGAACCGCCCGCACAGCCCCCTCCAACACCCCCTGAAGATGATGATGGTGATCGCGCAGCAAATAACGTGTATGGCTACGGAAGAGCTGGACCTGATCCTTCAAGCGCTGTTCCTCTTCTGCGAAACGATCCTTCACGGCTTGCTCCAAACGTTCCGCCAATTCCTGACGGGGTACAGCCACGTTATGATAGGCTTGGATCAGATCGCTTCCTGCCTGCGTTGGGGTGATCGCATTGCGGTGGGCGATCATCTCCACGACCGTCTCGTTCGTACTATGGCCGATCCCTGTGATCACCGGCAGTGGGAAAAGTGCTACATCTCGGGCCAGCTCGTGATCATCGTAACAACTGAGTCCTACATCCCCACCGCCACCTCGAATGATCAGCAGGGCATCGAAATCCTGCACCCGTTCGCGTATGACCTCTAGTTGTTCCCGAATGGTACGGATCGCTTTTTCTCCCTGAAGGATAGCCGGAAAAAGCTCGTGCTCGAAGACATAACCGAAAGGATTCCCGTCGAGCACCTTGAGCAGGTCCTGATAGCCTTTGCTCGTCTCCACGGATATAATGGCCAGTCGCTTAGGGACCGAGGGAAAGGGAAGCTTTTTGTTCCGATCGAAGGTCCCGGCCTCTTTTAGCTTTTGGATCGTTTCGCGCTTGATCCGCTCCATTTCCCCGAGCGAATAGCTCGGGTCCACTTCGATGATATTGAGGGAAAGCCCATACACCTCGTGAAAACGGACTTCGGCCCGAAAGAGCAGTTCGATGCCCCCATCCAAGGGCTGCCCCGTCACTTTTTGGAATTCCCGGGCGATCCGTTTGTAACGGTCTTTCCAAAGCGTTCCCCGCATTTCGGCCCGCACTTTTTCTCCTTCTTTTTCCACCAGATCGGGGTAACAATGGCCGCTTTTGGGATAATGATTGAGTTTGACCATCTCAGCCTTGACCCAATAAGTCCGATCGTAATGTTCTTCGAACATGCGGCGAATGCTGCGCGTGAGCCTAGAAAGTGTGTGTATGTTCCTAGAGTCCTCCATGGATCAAAGCAGGTCTCGGGCCGGTCAAAAAGGGCTGTCCTTTCCTTTCAACAAATATCCGCGAACCGATGATCCCGGGCTTTACAGCACCTCTTTTCCCTATTCGAGATGCTAACTTTTTTCTCGATCAGCAAGATCGCAAATTCACCGAAGCTTCTTCAAGGAGCCTCGATCATAGCTTCCGATCCGCTATGACAAATGGGAGTTCATCGATGCTCGCATCCTCCAAACTTCGATCGATGAGCTTTCCCGGGGTTGCTTGCTTGTAGGCAAAGACCACTTGCTCCAATATATCCTGTTCCTTCTTTTCCAGCGATCGAAAAGGGGCCTCTTTGCTTTCCAGAAAAGCTGTTCCGAAATAATCGGAAGCCGGGAACCTTTTTTCCAGTTTCTGCAACAAACCGTTAAGTACGAGCACCTCATAGATCAGGTCGGCCCGTTCCGGGATCGGGCCTAAAGGACCGGTTATATAGCAAAGCCCACTCAGGCTTTTCCCCCATTCCTCATAAGAAAGCCGATCGCTGTAAAAAAGCAACTTGTGCAGCTTATGGCGGAACAAAGGGCCTTTCGAAAAAACGGCGCTCCATGCGATCATCGAAGCGATCCGCTCGAGCTCTGCTCGCTGATATCCTCTTTGTTTAAGGGGACGATCGGGAAATAAACGATAGGCTTCCATAAGCGGATCCTTTTATCCCCAAATATCGCATCCGAGGGCGGTGATCAACAGGGAAGGGGACTTATCAACATCCGGCCTGAGGGCGGACCCGAACTATTAGTTTTGAATTTCAAAGAAACGCCCCCATGCCATCGATCGAGGAATTAAACCGGATATGCTCGCAATGTAGAAGGGATATCGTACGCATGACCCACGATGCAGGATCGGGTCACCCTGGTGGCTCTTTGGGTTGTACCGAATTCTTGGTGGCCCTTTATTTCCAGGTCCTCGAACACGACCCCTCCTCTTTCGATATGGATGGAGTTGGTGAAGACCTCTTCTTTCTCTCGAATGGCCACATTTCTCCCATCTGGTACAGTGTTCTGGCCCGCTCAGGCTATTTTCCCCTGGAAGAGCTTTCAAGCTTTAGAAAGCTCGATTCCCGCCTTCAAGGACATCCTGCTACTGAAGAGGGACTTCCGGGTATCAGGGTCGCTTCCGGAAGCCTGGGCCAGGGGCTTTCCGTAGCCATCGGGGCTAGCATTGCCAAACGCTTGAACGGGGATGAACGGATCGTTTACAGCTTACACGGCGATGGTGAGATCCAGGAAGGTCAGATCTGGGAAGCTGCTATGTATGCAGGTAGCAAGGGTGTGGATGGCTTGATAGCTACGGTCGATTACAACGGACGTCAGATCGATGGTGATGTAAAGGATATCAATGACCTGGGGAACCTCCGGGCTAAATGGGAGGCTTTCGGCTGGGAAGTTCTTGAAATGGACGGGAACAAGATGGAGGAAGTCCTGGCCACCCTAGAGGATGCCAAAAGTCGTTGCCGGAAGGGCCGTCCGATCATGATCATCATGCACACTGAGATGGGGGAAGGGGTCGATTTCATGATGGGTTCTCATGAATGGCACGGAGTGCCTCCCAACGATGAGCAATTGGAGAACGCGTTGGGGCAACTTGAAGAAACCCTGGGAGATTATTAAGGGCACGGGCTTTGTTGATAAAAGACCTCAGTTCAAAGCACCCAACATGAGAAAATCACTCGTTCTTCTCTTGGCCATAGCGGCCTTTTCGTTCCTATCTCTCCCTCGGGCCAATGCGCAAAGGGAAGAACCCAAGACCCGCATCCTTTTCGTGTTCGATGCTTCCAATAGCATGAACGCGGATTGGGAGGGCTCTCCCAAGATCGAGGTGGCCAGAGAACTCCTTTCCCGAACTCTGGACAGTTTAAAGGGGGCAGAAAAACTCGAGCTCGGGCTCCGCCTTTATGGCCATCAATATCATGTGAACTCCCGCCAAAAGAATTGCAACGATACGGAACTCAAGGTCCCCTTCGGATCGAATACCGGGGAGCGGATCAAAAACGCGATCCTGGAAGTAAAACCCAAGGGCACTACCCCAATTGCCCGTTCCATCGGCAAAGCAGCGGATGATTTCGACGGATGTAAAGGTTGCCGGAACATCATCATCCTGATCACCGACGGCATTGAAGCCTGCGGGGGGAATCCCTGTGAAGTCTCCCATAAACTCCAGAAAAAAGGAGTGGTCCTCAAACCCTTCGTGATCGGGGTCGGGTTGGAAGAGGACATGATAGAGAAATTCCAGTGCGTTGGAAAATATTACGATGCCTCCAACAAAAAGGATTTCCGCAAGGTGTTGAACGTCGTGATCAGTCAAGCCCTGAATTCCACCACTGCTCAGGTGAACCTCTTGAATACGAACGACCGTCCCAAAGAGACCAATGTCCCTGTAACGATGTACGACCGCAGGTCGGGAGAGCTCCTCAGGGATTTCGTCCACACGATGAACCATTACGGCCGTCCCGATACGATACG
>CAZOSO010000008.1:21887-32351 GCA_964582635.1 uncultured Weeksellaceae bacterium
CCCGGTAGCCTCTTGCTCCAATATAGCTCTCCGGGTCATGGAGCTATTTTTCATAAAAAGAACGGGAAACGGGAAAAAGTGGTCGACCTTAAAAAGGACCGGGAACAAGAAGAGATCGACCTTCTACCCGGGAAATACACGGTGATATTCCGGTATGGCCCCTCCAAAAAAACCTTTTATAGCAAGACGAAAAGTTTCACGATCGAATCTTCCCGTACCACCAAACTGGAATTTTAAAAAGGAAAAGCATGGAGCTCATCGAAGCCACAGATAAAAAAGACACCCGATCAGGATTCGGTGAAGGGCTAGTAGAACTCGGTGAAAACGATCCGAACGTAGTAGCTCTGGCAGCGGATCTTGCCGGTTCTCTCAAAATGACAGGATTCGCAGAGCGTTTTCCAGAGCGTTTTTTCCAGGTCGGTGTTGCTGAAGCTAACATGATGGGCATTGCAGCGGGCTTGACGATCGGTGGTAAGATCCCCTTTACCGGCTCTTTTGCTAACTTTTCTACCGGTCGTGTTTACGATCAGATACGGCAGTCCATCGCTTATTCCCAAAAGAACGTGAAGATATGCGCCTCCCACTGTGGCTTGACTTTGGGTGAGGACGGCGCTACCCATCAGATCCTCGAGGATATCGGTTTGATGCGGATGCTTCCTCATATGACCGTGATATCTCCTTGTGATTTCCATGAAACAAGAGCTGCAACTTTAGCCATTGCCGAACATCAAGGGCCTGTTTACTTACGCTTCGGGCGTCCTAAAATGCCGGTATTCACGCCCGCGGATCAAAAGTTCGAGATCGGGAAAGCTCGGGTCCTCTATGAGGGAAGCGATGTAACGATACTCGCTACCGGTCACTTGGTCTGGAAAGGTGTTGAGGCCGCTAAAGAGCTGGCGCAAGAAGGGATCTCAGCAGAACTGATCAATATCAGTACCATCAAACCCTTGGACACCTCCACGATCCTCGATTCGGTTTCCAAAACGGGGTGTGTAGTAACCGCTGAAGAGCACCAGATCCATGGCGGGCTCGGAGATGCAGTGGCCCACACCTTGAGCCAATACGATCCCCATCCTCAGGAATTCGTAGCTGTGCAGGACCGCTTCGGTGAAAGCGGCAAACCCCAAGAGCTCATGAGTAAATACGGGATCGACACCCCTGATGTGGTGAAAGCCGCTCAAAAAGCCGTTAAAAGAAAGAGCTGACCTTTAAAGCTCTCTGGGCTCCTTTTTTCTTTTCGCTTTCCCCTTTCCTTTTTATGGAGAAAGAGACCTTAGGGAACGATTCCCTACGGCAACCCTCCATAGGTTTTGATGCCACGATCCGCAAGCGCCAAATTTCATTTTATTTTTAATTTAAAACATTGATATCCAGTTATTTATACATAAATGCCTGAGCCTTTTGTTTAAACCTGGATCACGATAAATCCTCGAATATTTCTGTAGAGCGCTGTCCATCAGTGAAATGACCAAAAGAATTTTGTTTGGGTTTTTTACTTAAATAGTTGATATCCAGTATTTTAAAACATATTACTTCAAGTTCTTTTGAAGCTCTAAGGAGCAAGAAAAAGGGTGCCTCTTAGCTGATGAAAGGTCATGCCCTGATAGTTGCTGGTAAAGTGGCAATAAAGGAATGTAAACAAATGTTTACATTCAGCTTTATGGGGTTCCCTACCCTTTTTCTTAAAGCTTCGTTTTTTTGATACCATGGAAAGCGATAAGAGATTAAGTGCGCTGGCCCTTCCGTCGGATCACCCGATCGGTCTAAGGGTCTCCCGAGCAGAGGGGACCTGGATCGTAGACCGAGCGGATGCTCGCTACCTGGACTTGATCGCTGGTTTGGCGGTCAGCCCCTTGGGACATGGACATCCCAAAGTTTTGAAGGCCATCCGCGAGCATTTGGACAAACATTTACACGTGATGGTCTATGGGGAATACGTCCAGGAAGCTCAAGAAGATCTGGCGGAAAAGCTCACCTCTCTCCTGCCCTCACCCATCGACCGCGCTTTTTTCGTCAATTCGGGGACAGAGGCCAATGAAGCTGCTATTAAATTGGCGAAGGCCTATACCGGGCGGCCGAAGCTTCACTATTTCTCAGGTGCATATCACGGTCATACCCAAGGTTCTCTGAGCATTTCCGATCATGAAGCCCGAAAAAGACCCTTCAGGCCCCTTTTACCCGCTATCGATCCTCTTCCTTTCGATAATATAGAGGGTTTGGCAGCGATCGATGAGCGGACGGCCGCTGTCATCCTGGAACCGGTCCAAGGGGATGCCGGGATCCGTATTCCTTCCCAAGCTTTTATGAGCGCTTTGAGAGAGCATTGCGACCGGAATGGGGCTCTCTTGATCTTCGACGAAGTGCAGTCGGGATTGGGCAGGAGCGGTGAATGGTGGGCGTTTCAACATTTCGGTGTCCAGCCCGATATCGTGACCTCCGCTAAAGCGCTCGGAGGAGGGCTACCCCTAGGGGCCTTGCTCGCTAGCGATGATCTGTTGCGCGTGTTCAGGGAGGACCCACCTTTGGGACATTTGACGAGCACTGGAGGGCATCCCTTAAGTTGTGAAGCAGGCAGTGCTCTAATAAGCACGCTCCAAGAGGAGGGACTGCTCGAAAAAGTGGAAAAGATCGGTGCACGGCTCGGGTCCTGCCTTGAACATCCTGAGGTCAAATCCATAAGGCGTATGGGGGGCATGATCGGTCTGGATCTCTCCGACCCGGAAAAGGCTGAACGCTTCGTTCAAAAAGCACGGGAAAAAGGGGTTCTGCTTTTCGGCTTTTTGTCACGCTCTCAAGGGGTTCGGATCGCTCCTCCCTTCAACATGAGTTCTGACGAACTCGATGAAGCCTGCCAGCGTCTTCGAGAAGCTCTTGACGCTTTATGATCGAGGGAGATCCCTGTTCCGATCGATATATCGGATACTCATCCAAGCCATTCCCATTAGAAAAAGGATGATGAGGGCCATCATAAGAACAGTGCTAAGCACATGTTCCCCTCCTTCTCCTAACAACGGTTCCATCACCCATGCCCCCAACGAGGTGAAAAGGACCATCAGGGTGCTGACCGATCCTTTGATAGCCCCGAGGTGTCGAATGCCGTATAATTCCGCCCAAAGGGCCGTATTGGTAGAAGCGGCCAAGCTTCCCGTTATTCCGGCGAAGAACATATAACCTAAAGCTGCCCAACGGTGCTCGATACCCCATAAAATGAACAGGCCGATCAAAAGCGGGAGCAACATGACCTGAAAGACCCTCCGCGCCCGAAAACGATCGATCAAAGGACCTGCCATGAAATAAGCCAGGATCCGCGCGGCTCCATAGACCAAGAAACAGGAACCCAGCCACTCCGGCTCCCAACCTTTTCCTTCTGCGACCAGGTTTTGATGGATGAAAAAGCCGGTCTTGAAAAAAGGAACGAAAAGGGCGACGGGGATCAATACCCAAAAGATCGGGTCCCGCAGCACCTGGCCTCGGGTCCGATCCCGCGGATCCGCCTCAGTGTCCGTACCTGATGGAGCCTTTTGGAAGGGGCTCCGTTTTTGCACCAATAAAAGAACGGCCGGTAGAAAAACGGCCAGAAAGGCCAAAGCCAAAAAGATCCAGGTCGTTCGCCAGCCAAAACTCCCGATCAAAGCGATCACGATCACGGGCAGCAGCATTTCGCTCAAGGAAAGCCCTAAACTGCCCATGGACAAAGCCTTCCCTCTGGCTTTGCTAAAATAGCGAGCAAGGGCGGTGGATCCGATCAATACCATGAACCCCTGTCCGCAAAAACGCAATCCGAACAACCCCAGCAACAACCAGTAAGGGTTGTCCATGCTCGCGATCAGGAAGCAAAAGAAAGCCAATAAGCAAGCGTTCACGATGCTCAAATAGCGAAGACGGATCCGATCGATGGCCCCTCCCACCCATGGCAGTAATAGAGCACTTCCGAGCGTCGCCACGGCGTAGAGGGAGCCGAAAAAGGCGTTATCGATCCCGAGCGAGGACGCGAAATGGGGGACGAACTGGGCGATCAAAAAGGTCTGACCCAGTCCGGAAAAGAAATAATGAAGAAAACCGTACCCTAAATAAGGGCTATGATCCCGGAAAAGTTCCTTGTGATCCATGGGCGCGTCTCAGGGACCGCAAAGATGGAAGTTCTACACACGCCCGCTATGCTTCTTGATACCTGGGGACGAATTCCGCGTAATGTTCAAAACGCTCCATGATCTCCCGCACATAATTGACCGGCTCCCGTCCCCGACAATATCCGTAATTGACCACCGGATCGTTGTAGTATTCACGCTTCTGCTTTTTCAGAAGGAATTCCTTCACGTTCTCCCATTTAGTGGGATCCTTGTCGTACTTCTCAGCCAAACGCTGGGCATCCTTTACATGACCTTCTCCCACATTGTAGGAGGCCAGCATGAATTTCAAACGCTCCGTGCTATCCTCGATCGACTTCCAGTGCTTCTCCAACCATTGGAGATAGTTGGTCCCGGCCTTAACACTTTGTTCAGGGTCGGATGTGTTGGTCGCACCAAAGCGTTTAGCGGTCGCGGGCATTAATTGCATCAAGCCTTTCGCTCCTGCCCAGGAAGCGACCGTCGGCCGAAAATGGGACTCCTGATAAGCTTGAGAAGCGAGAAGACGCCAATCGACGCCGATCTTACGACCGTATTTTTTGAAAAGATGATCGTACTCGGAGATCTTCCCACTGCTCTTGCTGTAGAGTTCGCTTTTGACACGCTTGGTCTGTAACTTCCGGTTCTTGAAGTATTTGTTGTAGATCACATAATAAACATCCTTTTTCCGCATCTGCGTGACCCAATCGTTCACCGCGTTCAAAAGCTCCGGGCTGTTCTTTCGGACCGCCCATGCAAGGCGCTGTGGAAAGCTGATGTCCGTCCTGATATCGATGTTGGGGTGATAGGTCTTGTTGATCTGGGCGATGTTCTTGTCGGCCACGGTGTACTCGATCTCTCCTTCAGCGACCCTTCGGATCAATTCGTCGGTGCTCACATCGCCCGGCACGGTTTCAATATTGATGTGCCCTCCTATCTCTTCTTCGAGGTTTTTAAGCCGCTCATAATAGGAGGAGTTTTTGCGTACGTGGATCGTTTTACCGATCAAGCCCAAAGCGCTCTTGACCAGGGAGTCATTGATGCGGGACATGGACATGCGGCGCCAATTCTCGGGTCTTTTCTGGACCAATACCTGAGTGACCTTATCGAGGTAATGGGTGAAGTCCACCTTCTCTTTCCGGTCGAGGGTCACGGTCATCCCATAGGCCACGATATCCCCCTCTCCCTTATTGAGCATATTGAAGACCTGATCCATGTTCTTAGCGGTCTTGATCTTCAACTCCACCCCTAAGTGTTCAGCAAGCCGTTTTAATAGCTCGTACTCATAGCCCATCGGCCTCCCTCGGTAAACGAAATAGCTGGTAGAGCTATAACCCGTTATGGCGACCAATTTTCCTCTTTCTTTGATGGCAGGAAGGTCCAGTTTGACCTGTGGGGAGTCGATGGAAGATCCTTCTTCATCCTCTGTGTTCTGATCCTCTACCTTGCTCCCCTCTCCGCATCCCACGAAAAGAAAGAAGGGAAGGATGATGGAAAAGGCTAATATCGCGTTCTTTTTCATGAGAAAAAGTTTGGGATCCACATGCTATAAAGGTGCAAACCTCTTGGATCGTTTAAAAAAAGGCCGGTAAAGGATCAACCTTTACCGGCCTGAATATAAGGATAGGATCACTCCTACCGAACTGCTTTTCAGTCCTGGTCGAAGACCTGGATCTTCGTGACCTTTTCCACTAGATCGGTGAATTGGCCATCGTAGCGGGTCGCTCGAACGATGTGGTTGTCGATCCAATGATAATTCCCTCCCCTGGGCTTCCCCATAAGGAGATAATGGTATTTGAAACCGTGTTTTTGGAGCCATTCTTCAGTGACCTCTCGATGTTCCTCGGTCCGAGAGGTGAAAAAAGTGATCACGTGCCCTTCTTCGTACCACTGATTGACCTTTTCGAGCGCATCCGGAAAAGGCTCCGCATGCTTCATTCGCTCAGGTGCTTCGTTGGGAACATCCTCCGTGACCGTACCGTCGATATCGATGAGGAAATTCTTGGTGTCTTCCGGGAGAACCGGGCTCACTTCTTCGTCCCCTACTTTCTTGTTGACCAGGTTTTGGTCCTTTTTCTCCTTGCTCATGTTAAGGATAGAGACTTTGGTTAAAACGTTTGCAAAGTTAGCCATCCGCCTCGTACGAGGCAAACGTTCCATCTGTGTAGCAAATAACCACTCGTTCTACCTTTTTGTTCGGGCCCTTTTTCGAGGGTCGCTTTTCTCCGCTCGACCCTTCATCAAGATCATCCTTCTCCTTTCTTCCTAGCTCCTCTCCTTCTCCTAACAACAAGTATTCAGGATCGAGCTCGGGGAAGGTCCGGAGGATCCGTTGAACCAGATCCAAACTGGGCCGATTGCGACCGGAAAGAATATGGGAAACATTGGCCCGTTGGACACCGATCTCATGGGCGAATCCGGAATAGCTATACCCTTTCTCTTCGATGATAAGGGCGATACGTTCGGCAACCGGATCCATGTTCCAAATCTAAACAGCCACTCTGTTTCTTTCTACCATTCGGCCATTAGCTATATAAACCGGATAAAATGAGGGAGGTATCACAGGTGCCTCATCCTCAGCTAGCTCGCCAATGCCGCCCACCCGCTGCCAATTCAAGCTGAACTTTGCTAATTTTCGCCGCTAAAACGGTAGAGCCATGGCAGCAGAACGCATCACGATCGCTCGAGGTGACGGGATCGGTCCCGAGATCATGGAAGCAACACTTCGGATCCTGGAAGCTTCCGGAGCGGATATCGAAACGGACGAGATCGAGGTCGGCAAATCGGCCTACGAGAACGGGATCCCTTCGGGGATCCCGGATGAGGCTTGGGAGAAGCTTTATCGGAACAGGGTCTTTCTAAAAGCCCCCATTACGACACCCCAAGGGGGCGGTTATAAGAGTCTGAACGTTACGATCCGAAAAACATTGGGACTGTTCGCGAATGTCCGCCCCTGTCAGGCCTTTGCTCCTTTTGTTCCGAGCAAGCATCCCAATATGGATGTAACGATCGTTCGAGAGAATGAAGAAGACCTTTACACCGGGATCGAACACCAACAGACGAACGATGTCCTCCAATCCCTCAAGTTATTGAGCAAACCGGGATGTGAGCGGATCATCCGTTACGCTTTCGAGTATGCCAAGGCGCATAAGCGGAAGAAGGTGACCTGCATGACCAAGGATAACATCATGAAGATCACCGACGGCACCTTTCATCGCATTTTCAAGGAGGTGGCCGAAGAATATCCCGATATCGAGGCGGAACATCGCATTATCGATATCGGTGCTGCCCTATTGGCCGATGAGCCTGAAATGTTCGAGGTCATCGTTTCGCTGAATTTATACGGGGATATCCTTTCCGATATTTCCTCCCAGCTTTCCGGCTCGGTAGGTCTCGGTGGGTCGGCCAATGTGGGAAAAGAGCACGCTATGTTCGAGGCCATCCATGGATCCGCTCCCGATATAGCCGGAAAGGACGCAGCTAACCCTTCCGGATTGTTGAACGGGGCCATCATGATGTTGATGAACATCGGAATGCCGGAAGCTGCTACCAAGATCCGGAACGCTTGGCTGCGTACGATCGAAGACGGTATTCACACGGCGGATCTCTACAACAACGAGAACAGCAAGCACTTGGCAGGCACCAAAGAATTCGCGGATGCTGTGATCGAACGACTAGGTTCCGCTCCGCGCCTTTTCAAAGCGGAAAAATTGCAAAAGGACGATATCCGTATTCCCGATATCCAACGGAAACAGCAGCAAAAAGAACTGATCGGTATCGACATCTTCGTGGATTCCGGCAAAGAAACCCTCAAACCCTCGGAGGTCGGGAAAAAGGCCGATGAACTGGGACAAGGGAACCTGCCCCTCAAACTGGTCACCAATCGAGGAGGGAAAGTCTACCCCGACCCTGATGATGATGCATTCTGTGCCGATCATTGGGTTTGTCGCTTTGAATCAAAAGAGGGGAGCGTCACCCCTCGGGAACTTCTGGACCTCATCGAGCGTTTTTACGAAGCAGGTTTCGATGTGATCAAAACGGAGAACCTCTATTCCTTCGATGGAGAAAGAGGTTATTCCTTGGCTCAAGGCCAATAGGGGATCACTTCTCTTTTTTCCGCTCCTGTTCCCACTGCCATGCATCGCGCATCGCATCTTCCAAGGTGAATCGGGCCTTCCATCCTAGCTCCTTTTCTGCTTTCCGCGTGTCAGCCCATATGCGTTCCACATCCCCCGGCCGCCTGGGACCAACGCGGTAAGGGACCTTCACCCCTGTCGCCGCTTCAAAGGCACGGATCGCCTCTAGAACAGAGGCTCCTTCTCCGGTCCCGACATTGAAGACTTCGTAGTTGTTCCGCTTTGAGCTTTTTTCGATCCTTTCAAAAGCCTTAACGTGCGCATTTGCAAGGTCCATTACATGGATGTAATCCCTGATGCAAGTGCCATCCCGCGTATTGTAATCATCCCCGTTAACGACCAACTCATCCAATTGGCCGGAGGCGGTCCGAGTGATATAAGGGACCAGGTTGGTCGGCGTATCGATAGGACTTTCCCCGATCATACCTGAGGGATGGCCCCCTATGGGATTGAAATAGCGAAGACTGATACCGTAGAGATCGCTCTCTGAGCGGACCTGATCCTCCATCACCCATTCACAGATACGTTTGGTCCGTCCATAGGGGGAATCGGGTTCTTGAGCAGGTGTTTCCTCGGTGACCGGGAGTTCATCGGGTTGCCCGTATACCGTGCAGGAAGAAGAAAAAACGAAGGGAAAGACACCATGTTCTTCCATGCAGTTCAAAAGCTCGAGCTGAGACCTCACGTTGTTGTCATAATACAACAACGGGCTATCGACGGATTCACCGACCGATTTGTAGGCAGCGAAATGGATCACCCCTTCGATCGGGCTTTCTTCCCGAAAGACCCGATCCAGATCAGCTCCGTTCGTACAATCGACCTGATAAAAAGAGGGGCTGCGCTCGGTAAGCTTTTCCAAGCGATCCAGCATTCGCTTATCCGCCCTCGAGAGATCATCCACGATCACCACCTCATAACCTGCCTCCAGGAGCTCTATAGTGGTATGAAGCCCTATATAACCAGCCCCTCCGGTAACGAGGATCCGCTTACCGTTATTCGTTTTACTCATGGATTTTGAAACTATCGACGCTTTCGAAAGTACGCGGATCGATCGCTTCCATTCGGACCTTTTCCCCTTCCACATGAAAGAGGGTCAGTACGTTTTTCGTGGAGAATACGGGAACCCTGTCCGACCAAGGAAGCTTTTCCTGGGCATAATAAGGAGCTCCTGCTGCTCCATTGTTGATCTGCCAGATCGAGCGATCCAAAGCTATCGTATCCTCCTCGTATCCTTTCGGATAGCGATCCATTCCGGACCCGATCCTTAAGCGGTTGTAGTTGTGCTCATCACCGGTCAGAATGGCCCTCACCTTCTGGCTCTTGTTCACCAAAAGGTCCAAGAGGGCATCCCGCCTCTCGATGATCCCTTGCTCAACAGATTCCCCTGCTACATAAGGCCGGGGCTCATTGCTCCCTCCATACCACATGTCATCGTCGGAATGACCTCCATTGGGAAATAAAGGCGTATGTAGGGTCAAAAAGATGTGCTGGATATCCGGATCCCCCTCGAACCGTTCGAGCTCTTGCTTCAACCATTCGAGCTGTCGGTCCATGATATAGCCATGGAGGTTCCCACTGGTCCGGGGCTCGTATACAAGAGAAGGTGCATACCAATAATCCGAATTCAGGACGATCATCGCTGTATTCGCGTGAACATAGGAATAGACGCTCTCCTTATAAGAAGGGAAGTCCTTTTCATCAGGGTTGGGATCATAAGCGGCTCCGTCCTCGCTTTCCGGCCCGTTCTTAAAATTCACGAACAGCTCCCGGAACAAATGCTCGGCCCCTTGCTCCTCATAAGGGAAGCGGTCCACGGAATAGGGATACTTTCTTGAGCTGTCGGGAAAAGCACGGACCAGGGCTTCATGATTCCCCATAGTGGTGTTCACGGGCATATAACGCCAGAAAGGCTCCATAGCCCTTCGCCAGTTCATGTATTGCAAACGTTGATCCTTCCTGGAGGTCGAATATCCATTTATTAGATCGCCGGTGAATTGGAGAAAGGCCGCATCCTTTTCCATGCAAAGAGCACCCATCCGGCGCATGATATAAAAGTTGGTCCCGTACATGTTCCGCTCTCCCCCTCCTTTTCCAGCCCGCGAATCACTCGTGTAGGCAAAAGTGAAAGCTTCCTCCGAGCCCTTCTCAGGAGCGGTCGTGAACGTCCCCGTCTCTTCCCCTGAAGAACCAAAACGAAGCGTATAGCGATAGCGTTTCCCGGG
>CAZOSO010000009.1:0-8223 GCA_964582635.1 uncultured Weeksellaceae bacterium
AAGGTCTTGGCCGGTGAAGAAAAGGTCAGAACCCGCTTTTGAAGCTCCGGGTCGAGCGAGGCAATGGGAATATGACGCTGCTCCCCATATTCGATATCCTGGTGGATCTCGTCCGAAAGAATGAGAACATCGTGCCGTTCACAGAGCTCCCCCACCTTCTTGAGTTCTTGGGAGCTCCATATCCGACCGACCGGATTGTGCGGAGAGCAAAGAAGGAAGATCTTGCTTCCGTCTTTTCGGAGTTCTTCCTCCAAAGCTGCGAAGTCCATTCCATACCGTCCGTTCTCATCGCGTTCCAAGGGCGCTTCCCCCACTTCCCGATCGTTATGCCGGATCATGTCGAAGAAAGGATGATAAACGGGAGGTTGGATCACCACCCGATCCCCGGGCTGGGAGAAGGTCTGGACAGCCTTGGCGATCCCTGTCATTACGCCGGGGACATAGAAAAGAGCGTTCGGGTCGGGGGACCATGCGTGCCTTTCTTCTTCCCAGTGAAGGATCGCTTTATCATAATCCTTCGGACGATAGCTATACCCGAACACCCCATGCTCCACGCGCTCTCGAAGAGCTTTGAGGACCGGATCCGGGGCTTGGAAATCCATGTCCGCCACCCATAGAGCCAAGGCATCCGAACGCCCGAAGATCCGCCCCAGCCCGTCCCATTTCACAGTATCGGTGCCGTGGCGATCGATGCGCTGATCAAAACGCGAGTCCCTCTTTGCCATGGATCACTTTTCCAGGACCTTGAACTCGGTCCGGCGGTTCTTAGCCCTCCCTTCGGGGGTCTCGTTCGTAGCGATCGGTCGACTTTCCCCGAAACCTTTGAATTCCAAGCGATCGGAATCGACCCCCTTGCGTTGCAAATAGCTCATGACCGTGAAAGCCCGGTCGTGGCTAAGCGCCTGGTTGTCTTTTTTACTCCCCACATTATCCGTGTGGCCATGTATTGCGACCTTAAGGTTTTCGTTCTTCTTGAGGTAGCGAATGAACTCATCGAGGATGGCCTTGGAACGGTCGGTGAGCTCGGCTTTGTTGGTCGCGTAATGGATGTCGTCGATCCGATAAGCGGCACCGGTCTCCAGTTTTTTCATTTTCACTTCCGTGATCTCCAGGCTGGATTCAGGCTCAGCTCCTTTGGAGCTCTCCCTGCTCTCCTCATCCTTACCAAAGGCCTTGGCTTTAAAAGCATACCCATCATTCTCTATGCTCATCAGCACATCCTCGTCCTCATCAGCTTTGACAACGGCAGCGAATTTACCGTCCCCACTATCCACCACTGCGGTGGAAGTTTCCTCGCTGTTCGCATTCTTCAAACGGACCTTGGCTCCACTCACCGGTTGTCCTTTCTGGTCCAGTACTTTGCCTTTGACCACCTTCACGTTCTCCGGCCTCGCTTCTTCAGGAACTTCGAACGAATAGATATCGAGCCCTTTCGAAGTGTCCAAACGGCTTGATGAGAAATAAGCCTTCTTTCCATCGGTGCTCACGATCATCCCGATCTCCTCGTTCCTCGTGTTGATCGGTTTCCCGATGTTCTCGGGTTCGGTCCAGGAACTATCTCCCTTTTTTCGTGAAAAAAAGATATCGTATTTCCCCATTCCCAAGTGTTCGTTCGAGGAAAAATAAAGGGTTTCGCTGTCGGAATGGATAAAGGGGGCTTTCTCGTCGCCGTCGGTATTGATACTGTCCCCGATGCTATAAGCTTCACCCCATTCTCCGTTCGGTTGCCGATGCGTTACGTAAATATCCGTGTTCCGCGTATTCTTACGAACGGTGGCGAAATAGAGCGTATTCCCATCGGCTGACAGGCTCGGTTGTGACTCCCATCCCCCTTCTGTGTTCACTTTCGGCCCAAGATTCTCCGGGGTGGACCATTCATATCGATTCTTTCCCGTGAGCTTATAGTCGGACCGGTAGATATCGCAGTTCTTATAGCCTTTTTTAGCCTGCTTGCAGATCGTTACATAAAGCTCCTTGTTGTCCACCGAAATGGCCACTCCTCCGTAGTTCTCCTTTTCGTCCTGGTTGAAAGGCGGGCCTAATGCCCTTCCATCACTGAAGCGAGCACCGGGATGGGCACGTTCGCTCATGGTAAGTTCTTCCACCCGCTTCGGAACGATCTCGTTCTTGCTCTTTTTCCGATACCGTCGGGTATAGAACATCAATTGATTGTCGGGGGAAAGCATCGGCAGGTATTCATCGGCCTTTCTTGAAGAGACCCCTTCCACGAGATGGGGATCGAAAGGAACCGTATCCTGATGCAGGTCCCTGAGGGCCCTGAGTTCGGACATCATCCCCTTGGTATCCTTATACTTCTTGGCGTATTCATCGTCGTACTTACTGTCATCGTCGACATTGAAATCGAGAAATTCCTGGAAATACTCGATAGCCTTTCCGTATCGCTTCTTTCCGTAGTAAATGAGCCCGATCTGGAAGTAAATGTTGGAATGGAGCTTAGGGCAAAGCTCGATGGCCTTTAAATAATGCTCCAAAGCATTATCGTAGCTGACCTGGGCCTTTTGTTTGGCCACGATGAAAAGGTTCTCGGCCAATTGAAAATGGCACTTCGCACATTCGGGATCTTTATCGACCGCCTTTTTCAGGTGCTCGTTCCGTTCCCGGATATCCCCACTGCTACGATCCTTCCCCTTTTTGTAGAGCCTTTTCACCCAGAACCCTTCAGGTTCACCGCACTCCTCCCCTTCTTTTTGAGCAGAACTGCTCCCGCTCAGGATCATCAGGAGCAACAGCGTAAAAAAGGGATAAGAGGGAGATAAGGCGGCTTCGAGGAAGCGAAGCTTACTCGTCCTCTTTTCCGGCTTTTTTCTTGGCTTCATCGATCAGCTTCTGCCTTTTCTCCTTAGCTTCCTTTACGATCCGATCCGCTTTTTTATCGGCCTGTTTCACTTTTTTATCCCCTTCTTTCTCAGCTTCTTTGATCATCTTTTCCTTGGCCTTCTTAGCCGCTTGCTTAGCGAGTGGATTGCTCGCCTGATCGACTTTTTTCTGACCACGCTTTTCCGCTTCTGAGATGATCTGATCCCGCCGCTTCCTCGCTTCTTTTCGGATCCGTTCGGCTTTCTTCTTGGCCTCTTTCACGATCCGATCACCCTTCTTGCGGGCCTGTTTGATGGCTTCTTCCCCGGCTTTGTCCTTCACGACCTTTTTAGCGGAATCGACCGCCTCTTTGGCCTTATCCTTAGCCTTATCCTTGAGGCTCTTATCCGCTCCGGTTCCCTGGATATCGAGTCCCACTTTCGGATCTTGGATCGGTCCGGTCACATCCACTTTTACCGGGATCGTTTCTCCCAAGCTCAGATTCGCGCCTTTTTTATTGGCTTTTGAGACGAGACCTTCCATGACCTTATTGGCCTTTCCGCCTAGCTTTTCACGGGGCACTTTCATATCGATGTTGTAATCCATCTTCTGCTCGAAGGTCGTATAACCCGATATCGTGGCCTCCGAACCTTCGAGCTTCACTTGGTAGGGGTCGACGAAGACTTTGCCATCGCGGACCTCGAAGGAAAGCTTGACATCCTGAATGTTCTGTTTTGCCAAGCGATCGATGCCGAGTTCACCGGCCAATTCGTTCAGGGGTTCAAAGCCTTCCACATAGATGTCTTTGGCCGTTACCGTGCCTTCTCCGGTCATGCTCTCATAATCGGGTCCCATGTCCTCGTTCAGGTAAGTATCGAAGGTCATTTCCGAGGAGAAGGAGCCCTGACAGCTTTTGGCGATCGGAGCCAAGGTGTCGACCGTATTCACGGTATTAGCGGTCTTCTGGATGTCCAGGTTCTGCACATCGTATTCGAAGTGAACTTCAGGTCGGGTAGGGTCCTTGGTCCCATAGGTCCCGTTCAATCCGACCCTTCCCTCGAAAACTTTCATGCGAACGTTCTTGAGGGAAGCGACATGGTCGGCGATAGCAACGGTCCCCTTGATATCGCTCATAGCGATATCCCCATAGAGTACGCGCTTCATCTGAGCGTTCAGGGTGAAATCGATGTTCCCGGGTACTTGAATGACCCCATATCCGGAGGAAGCTGTATCCGAAGAAGCTTCAGAAGCTTCACCTCCTTCTTCTTCCCCGGAGGCAGAAGACCCTTCTCCTTCGGGAGAAGCCATCAATTCGTTCATATCGAAATGCTGGGAGCGAAGATCGAAACTTCCCTTAAGCGTTTCCCCTCGAAGAGCATAAGCCAAATAATTATCGATGCTTCCCGAAGCTTTCAAGTCGCTCTTTCCGATGGTCGATTCAAAGGGATCGAGGGTTAATGCACGAGGTGTGAATTTGAGATAAGCCTTTTTAATGGCCACTTCATACGGCAAAGAGGAAGAAGTGTGGATCATATCCTTCAATATGATCTTGCCCTTTGCGTTGAATTCCTCATAATTCTCGTTCTCGATCGTGGAATAGTGCCCTTTCATTTCCATGTCGGCCGTAATGTTGCCGACGGTCTTTTGGTCCTCCATGGGGATCATATCCTTCAAAGAGGCCAGATCCACTTGAGCTTTCAGCTTTTGTTCGATATAAGGATCGGAGATCGGTGTGGCAAGATGAAAGCTCATATCGATGGGATTCCCCGCCATATCCATATAGAAACGCGAAAGGTCCACGACCGTGTTGTCCAGTGAAGAACCCGCTCCGCGCTCCACTTTCAAGTCCACCTGGATGTTCTTAGCGGCCTTCGGCATGGAGGGATAATCGAAGCTGCCGTCCTCTACCTTAAGATCGAGCAAAAATCCGGGATAGGAATTATCGCTGTATAGCCCTTTTACATGCCCGTTGAGCGCCAATTTCCCGCTCGTTTTTATATCCGAGAAGCTTTTGGTATAGATGGCGGGCACCATAGACAGAAGGGTGCGGAAATCGGTCTTTTTGGTATGGTAACTGAGGTCCATATCGAAGCCTTTCTCGGGCATAGCAAAGTAACCGTCGAAGCCGAGCATGAGCTCATTCAGTTTCAAACGGTTCTCTTTGAAGGTGAACTTCATTTTCTCCAGGTCGATCCCAAGATCCGCGTCCAGGTCCACTTTCATGGCATCGGCGTATTTGACCCCCCCATAGGCCAGGGTGTAAGAATCGATATTGGTCTGGGTCTTCAGGGTGAAATTGCTCAGAGTGAAATCACCGCTTCCGGAGTGATCCAATCCTTTGGCCTCGGTATAAAAAGAAAGAGAAGCGTCGTTGTAGGTAAGATGGGCGTCCTCGATGGAATATTCTTCGAGCGCGATCTGAAGCGGGGCTCCACCGGTATCAGCGGGAGCTTTTTCCTCGGGAGCGGCCGTATCGGGACCTGCTTTCATAATGTTGTAGTTAGCGGTCCCATCGGGGTTTACGATCACATTCAGTTTCGGCTCTTTCAGGGAGAATTCCTTGATCTTGTAGGTCTCTCCCCCGAGTACGCTCCAAAGGTCCACTGAAACATGGAACTCCCCTATATCGGCTAGTTTGGTCCCTTTGAAGGGCTCCTTATTGACCACTTGGATATCCTCGATGGTCAGGCCGAAATTGGGAAAGGTGGTGATAAGGCTCAGGTCATAGTCGCCGAAATCCACCTTCGCATTGAGGTTCTTATTGGCCTGCTTCTTAACCATTCGAACGATGTCGTCCTCGAAGACGATCGGTAGGACGATAGCGGAACCGATCAAAAGGACGAAAAGAGCTAAAAGAACGTAGAGGACGCGTTTAAGGATCTTCATGGTTGTTCGGGGTTGTTAGGGAACTCTAAGATAGGGTTTTCATCGAGTTCAACGTTATTCGGTGCTGCTTTGGAAACCGTCCTTTTCGGATTTCGCGATCAGGGAGGTGACGGTAGCATCCCCGGTCACGTTCACCGAAGTACGACACATATCGAGGATCCGGTCGACGGGCATGATGATGGATATCCAGGCACCCGGAAGACCCACGGCTTCGAGGACCATGATCAGCATAATGATCCCTGCACTCGGAACAGCGGCCGATCCGATGGAAGCCATGGTCGCTGTAAGGAGAATGGTGATCTGTTGCATCAAACTGAGATCCACCATGTGCAATTGAGCAAGGAAGACGACTGCCACGCCTTGGTAAAGGCTAGTGCCATCCATGTTCACGGTCGCTCCGATCGGAAGGACAAAGCCACTGACCTCTTGACGGACCCTCAGGTTATCCCGAACCCGGTCCATCGTAACAGGCAAAGTGGCCGCACTCGAACTCGTAGAGAAAGCCAACATTTGAGCAGGCCCAATGGCTGAAAAGAAGTCTTTATACCCAAAGCGCCCCGTAATAATGGAGGCTGCCAGGGGATAGATGATGAACATGAGCGTGGCCAATCCCAGAAGGACCGCGATCACATAATACCCGAGGCCTTGAAAAATCGCGATGATCGAAGCGAGCTCATTCCCTTTCTCAGCCATTCCAGTGATCTTCCCCGCAAGCAAAGCGAAGACGAAAAAGGGAGCCGCCTTCATGACCACCTCCACCATTTTGATGAACACTTCATTGCTCCCTTCTACAAAGTCCTGCACGGGTTTCGCCTTCTTCGGATCGATCATCAAGAGCGTGACCCCGAAAAAGATGGAGAACACGATCACTTGGAGCATCAAGCTGTTGTTCAGCGAAAGGAAGATATTGCTGGGGATCATTTCCACCAAAAAGGACAAAGGCCCCCGCTCCTTGGTCTCTTTGGCCATCTCGATCCGCTTGCGGACCTCCGGGTCCTCGATCTTGTACTCCCCTTCTTTTGCCTTCGCGATCGCTTCTTTTCCAAGGAGGCGGATATCATCCTTGAATTCCACATCCTCGTTCTGATACACAAAACGCTCGTAATCCTTCCTTTTTTCCGTTCGGGTGTTTTCATCGACCAGCTTTCCGGGACCAAAACTGTTGACAACAAAGAGGCCCACAGTGATCGCCAAGAAGGTGGTACCCACATAGAAAAGGAGGGTCTTCAACCCCAATCGCCCCAGGCGCGCAACATCCGAAAGTCCTCCGATCCCTTTGATGATCGAGAAAAGGATAAGGGGAACAGCGATGAGCTTCAGGAGGTTCAAGAAGATATCTCCCCAGGGAGCGATCCAATCCGCCGTAAAGCCGAGCCATCCTTTCGAAGCAGCATAAAGGGAAAAACCAAGTCCCAATAGAAGGGCCCGAATGATATTGCTCGACAGATAAGTTGTTTTTCCCCGGTAAAGATGCCAAAGGGCCATCCCGTTCATCCCGATCCCTGCTAGAAAAAGGATCCCGAAGATGAAATAGAAGAAGAAGCTTTGGTCCATCCCCCAGAAAACCTGCCAGAGATGGCCTATCACGATAAACCACCCGATGAAAAGGAGGGTCTCGAGGATCCAGCGCATGCCTTTAGCAAAACCGATCGTTCCCTGAGCCATAAGTGAAAACTTCTATTTAGCGGTCTTCTTTGAACTTTTTTGCGGCATCATCCCTTCCCTTCCTTTTTGCATGAGCATGGCATCCATCAGGACCATCCCGACCATCGAACTCACGATCGGAACAGCGCGGGGTACGACGCAAGGGTCATGCCTTCCCTTCCCTTGGATCTCCTGCTCTTTCCCCTCGCGATCCGCGGTCGTTTGATCCTGCATAAGGGTAGCGACCGGTTTAAAGGCCACTCTCAGTATGAGGGGTGCTCCGTTGCTGATCCCGCCCTGGACCCCTCCGGACCGATCCCCTTTTACTTCAGGGCCGTTCGGACCTGCTCCGATGGGGTCGTTATGGGCGGAGCCTTTCATCCGCGTCCCTTCGAAGCCGGATCCTACTTCGACCCCCTTCACGGCATTGATGCTCATCATCGCTTTTCCCAACTCCGCATCGAGTTTGCGGAAGACCGGTTCTCCCAGACCAGCGGGGATCCCTTCGGCCACACAGGTGACCGTCCCACCGATCGTATCCCCTTCTTTGCGAACTTCCCGGATCCGGTCCTCCATATTTCGGGCAAGTTCAGGTTCCGGACATCGGACGGGATTCGCATCCACCGCTTCTTCGCTGAGTCCGCTGTACAATTCCTCCACGCTGATATCGCCTACACTGGAAACATAGGAACAGACCCGAACACCCCTTTGCTCGAGGATGCTATTCGCCAGGCTTCCTGCGACCACCCAAGAAGCGGTCTCCCTTGCCGAGCTTCTCCCTCCTCCTCGGTGGTCTCGGACCCCGTATTTCTGTTCATAAGGAAGGTCCGCATGAGAAGGCCGATAAAGGTCGCGTAGATGATCGTAATCCTTGCT
>CAZOSO010000009.1:8323-31658 GCA_964582635.1 uncultured Weeksellaceae bacterium
CCGCAATTTTGCACCTTTGCCGAAAAGGCCGCCCATGAAGATCCTGATCAAGAACATCGAGCAGATCGTCCAATACCGTGAAGACCCCCCTCAAACGGTCGAGGGGAGTGATATGAAAAAGCTTCCCACCCTGGAGAATGCTTATATCGCGATCGATGACGGGATCGTCAAAGATGTCGACTCGATGGACAATTGGCCGGGGATCGAAGATTGGCGTGGACTGGAAGTGATCGATGCGAGCGGAAGGACCGTGATGCCAGCTTGGGTGGATTCCCATTCCCATATCGTTTACGCCGGGAGTCGGGAGAAAGAATTCGTCGACCGTATCAAAGGCCTCTCTTACGAAGAGATCGCTGCGCGTGGCGGGGGGATCCTGAACTCAGCCGAACTCCTTCGTCAGACCTCAGAAGCGGAACTCTTTGAGGCTGCAATGGGACGTGCCGAAGAGGTCCAAAAGATGGGAACCGGTGCCCTCGAGATCAAAAGCGGTTATGGCCTCTCGCTGGAATCCGAGTTGAAGATGTTGCGGGTCGCAAAGCGGCTCCGAAATGAAAGCGGATTGACCGTCAAAAGCACTTTTTTGGGTGCTCACGCCATCCCCAAAGAGTACAAGGAGGACCGAACAGCCTATGTGGACCTCGTCGTCAATGAAATGATCCCGCAGGTGGCTGAAGAAGGCTTGGCGGAATACATCGATGTCTTCTGTGAACGAGGTTTCTTCACGAAAGACGAATCGGAACGGGTTCTACAGGCGGGTATCGAACACGGGATGAGGCCCAAGGTGCATGCGAACGAGCTCGATCATTCGGGAGGCGTCCAGGTCGGGGTCGAGAACAACGCCATCTCGGTGGACCATTTGGAATGCACCGGCGAGGAAGAGATCGAAGCTTTAAAGGGATCCGGGACGATGCCCACCCTTCTTCCGGCCACTGCCTTTTTCCTCAAGCTGGATTACCCGCCGGCCCGTCGAATGATCGATGCGGGGCTTCCGGTCGCCCTTTCGACCGATTACAATCCCGGATCCTGTCCTTGTGGGAACATGAATCTGGTCAATTCCCTGGCCTGCATCTATATGGATATGCTCCCCGAAGAGGCCATCAATGCGAGCACCATTAACAGCGCTTACGCGATGGGCCTTTCGGACACCCATGGGAGCATTACACCTGGTCGCCCCGCCCATTTGATGATCACAAAGCCGATCCCCTCTTACGCCTATATCCCCTATGCCTTCGGGAGCGATCCGATCGACACCTTGATCCTCGACGGCCGGATCCGCGTGCATGAAAAAGGGAAAAGCCTTCATGAAGCCTGAATCCGCCTTTGAAGCTTTCACTCCGGAGGACCTGAAAGCTTATGGAAGCCATCGCCCCGGGGAAACGCGCCTATGGGAACGCATCCAGCTTCCGGAAGAAGCCTCCCCTCCTTTCGGCCTTACACCCTCTCACCCGGCCCGTTTCGTGATCGTAGGGGTCCCCGAGGATATAGGCCCTCGCGCTAACCTGGGACAAGGAGGGGCTGATGGAGCTTGGGAAGCTTTCCTCGGAAAATTCCTGAACATTCAGGAGAACCGCTTCGGGATCGCTGAACGCAGTTTTTTGGCCGGCAATGTCCGTACAGAGGACCTTTTAGATCGTGTAAAAGATGCCGATCCCAAGAGCGAGGAAGGTGCCGACGAACTGCGCCGGGTCACGGCTGAACTTGACGAAAGGGTGGTCCCGGTCATTCGAAGCATCGTCGAAGCCGGCAAATGTCCCATCCTGATCGGGGGAGGTCATAACAATGCTTACGGCAATCTTCGAGGGACCTGCGAGGCACTCCGAAAAACAGGGCACATCGGACCCGAGGAGGGAATGGCCTGCTTGAACATCGACCCTCATGCGGACTTGCGGGAAGCTGAGGGAAGGCACAGCGGCAACGGCTTCACCTATGCCTATGAAGAGGGTTTTATGGAAAAATATGCCATGCTGGGGCTTCATCGGAATTACAATCCGGAATCGATCCTCAGACGCTTCGATGAAGCCCCCCAAGCCTTCTATCCGACTTATTTCGAGGACATGCTCCGGGAAAGCGAACAGGATGAAGCCCTGGAAGGAGCGCTCGCTTTCCTTGCCGGGTCGGAGCGTCCCTTAGGCCTTGAGATCGATCTGGATTCAGTGGCCGGGATGGCGGTCAGTGCGGAAACCCCGAGCGGTTTCCATGAAAATGCTGTAAGGGGGGCTTTGAAACAGGTCATCAAAAAGAAAAAGGTCTCCTTTCTTCATTTAGCCGAAGGAGCTCCTCAAAACAAGCCGGGTTACGCGGACCATGTGGGAAAATTCCTCGCTTATTTGGCGAGCGATGCGATCCGAAACGCCGAAGATCCCGTATAAAAGGAGGATAGAACCCCCTTTATCATGAACCTGAGCTTCGATGGGTAGTTCCCGGCATATCCGTAAGCAGACCTTTCGGAGGGTCCTCTACTTTTTCCCCCTCCAATTGATCCTCCTTCATCTGAAGCGGAACCATTTCCTGCTTTTGGTCTGGTTTCTGCTCACTGGTACAGTAGCCGGTTGGATCGGAGAAAAATTCGGCCTTCCCGACCTCTTTCTTAATCCCGAATACCTTGGGAAAGTTGGATTCTGGTCCTATGCCATCCTTGGGTTTTCAGTTGGGGGGCTTTCAATGGCCTTCCACATCCACAGTTATATCGCTCATAGCCGCAAATTTCCCTTTATAGCCACTTTATCCAGGCCCTTTCTCAAGTTCGCCATCAACAATTCCCTGATCCCGAACTTGTTCGCCCTTTATCACCTCTATCGGATCATCTCCTACCAATCCAACGTAGAGCTCGAAGGCACACAGACCATCCTACTTCATTCGGGAGCTTATGTTTTCGGGGGTCTGATCTTTTTCCTCCTCTCATTTCTTTACTTCTTCCGGACCAACATCGATCTCTACAAAGTCCTCCGCAAAGCGGAAGAAAAGGAACAGGTCAAAAAGACCCGCTTCGGGAAAAAGAAAAAATGGTACCACCGTAAAGAGGAGGGGACCTGGCACATCGAAACTTACCTATCCAACCCTTTCAGCATCCGCTTGGCAAGAGGCAGCGAACATTACGAGGACGAGCTCCTTCGCAAGGTCTTTGCCCAAAATCACTTGAACGCCTCGCTCTTTGAGCTTTTAGTGGTCGTGACCTTCTTGGTGGTGGGATTCTTTCGGGAGTTCGACTTTTTTATGATCCCGGCCGGGGCCACCATTTTCCTCCTCTTTACGATGTTCCTGATGATCGCGAGCGCGATCCACTCCTGGGTTAAAGGATGGAGCCTCACCCTGATCCTGGGCCTCTTCATCCTCTTCAATTTCCTTTCGGTCAATACAGAGCTTTTCAAAGTGGAGACCCATGCTTACGGGATGGATTATGAAAAAGAGCCCATACCCTATCGATCCGACTCCCTCAAAAAATGGCGGAGCGATCGGGCGCGTATCACCGATGACCGCTTTCATACCATTAAAATGTTGGAGAACTGGAAGGATAAGCGCCAAGCAGAAGGGGACAGCCTTCCTAAAATGGTTTTTCTGAACGTAAGCGGAGGCGGTCTTCGGTCTTCCTTATGGTCCGTACGCGTCCTACAGTACCTCGACAGTGCATTGGAAGACCGGATCATGGACTACATTCCCTTGATCACAGGATCCTCCGGGGGCATGTTGGGAGCTGCCTATATGCGGGAACATCATCTAAGGAGGGAAAGGGACCCTTCCCATTCTTTTCGGAAAAGGGTTTACCAGCAAAGGATCGCCAAGGACCTTCTGAACCCCGTTGCTACCAGTATCGTCACGAACGATCTTTTCATCCGCTACCAAGAACACACCTATAACGGCCGGACTTACAAAAAGGACCGAGGCTATGCCTTAGAGCAAACATTCAATGAGAATACGAACGACATCCTGGACAAGCCGCTCAAGGCCTACAGGACACCCGTTGAAAAGGCCGAGATACCGATGATGATGCTCTCCCCCTCGATCGTGAACGATGGGCGGCGCCTCATCATCTCAAGCCTACCTACCTCTTACATGATGCGGAACCTGGAATCCCCTTCGGGTAAGAAGGAGCGAATGGTCGAAGACATCGGGATCCACCGAATGTTCGAGGACCATGGATCGAAAGAACTGCGCTTCCTGACCGCTCTAAGAATGAATGCCAGCTTCCCCTATATCCTTCCGACCACATCTCTCCCCAGCGACCCTAAAATGGAAGTGATGGATGCCGGGCTCCGGGATAATTACGGGTATCGGTCATCCATCAATTTTCTCTTTCACTTCAGGCATTGGATCGAGGCCAATACGAGCGGGGTGATCTTCCTTCAGATCCGTGATAAAGAACGACAAGCAAAACCGGACCAAGCTTCCAGAAACTCGATCTTTCAACGAATGGTGCGCCCTGTAGGGAGCTTGTACGAAAACGTTTTCAGGATCCAGGACCACGAACAAAGCCTTCAATTCCAACATGCGAAGAAATGGTTCGATAAGGACCTTAAGCTTATCAGCTTTGAGCTTCCCTTTTCCCGGGAAAACCGGATCTCACTGAGTTTTCATCTCACCTCGCTGGAGAAAAATCGCATCCGGAATTCCATTCACACTCCTGATAACCAAAAGGCTGTGAAGCAACTAAAAAGGGTCCTCGAAGAAGGACAACCGTAAGGCAACCCTATACGTCTTTTAAATAGATAAGGGCCGATGCCGAATTATTATCAAATACTGGACCTTCCCTACAATGCTTCGGCATCCCAAGTAAAAAGGGCTTACCGGGAAAAGGCGAAAAACTGCCACCCGGATGTATCCCGTTCGGAAAAGGCCAAACGGGAGTTTCAGTTATTGAACCAAGCCTATTCGGTCCTTAGCGACGAGCAAAAGCGAAGAAAATACGATATCCTCCTTCTATATCGCCGGACGGTGATCCGGGATCATTTCAACAAAAAAGCTCGCAGGGAACGTCAGCGAAGAGCTCGCAACACAGGCCCTTCTGGAAACCGAGCTAAGAGCATGACCAGTACCTCCAGAGGCTATCGTTACTACAAGCCGGACCCTTCTCCGCTTTTCAAATTCGGCATCTATGCGACCGGGATCCTTTTTGGAGTGAACCTTTTCCTTCTTACCGCTTTCTCGCTCTTTTTCAATGGATGGCCCTTGGCATCGGTCTTTTTGTTGGTCCCGGCCTCTATTCTGACCTATCAAGGATGGAACGGGGTGTTCGAACACCGGAACGGGGCCGGAAGGAACGTATTGGAAGGATGGGGATGGTTCATCAAACTCTTGAACAAACGAAAAAATATCCGCTAATTCGCCTCCGAACAAACATTCAAGCCTTATGCGCTACCGATCACTCCCTCTCTGGTTTTTCCTTTTCATTTTTCCAATGGGCATCATGGCTCAGACCACTGCCTTTGAGGAGGATTTCGAAAGTTCTCCCGTTAACAGTGTTAAGAACGACTTCGGGGACACCCTTTGGACCGGGGAGTCTTGGTGCGAGCAGGCGGCAAGAGGCATGACCTCGCATCACAACTCGACCAATGTGGATTTTAAGAACGGCCAGAACAGCGGCTACTTTCTTGCTAACAATCCAGAAGACAGTTGTGGAGGCTTCAATATTGCAACGGTCGTCAGCGATAGCTTCGACTTCTCGGGTTATGATTCACTGCGTTTTTCCTGCCGCTATTTCATGAGCGATGCTATCGGTTGGGGTCCCACAACCCTCCAAGTCCAATTCATGACCTCTTCCAATAGCTTCACGATCGATACGGTGTTCAACGATACGAGCGATTGGGCGAATATCGACATTCGCCTTCCCAGCAGTATGCTGGACGACACCACTTGGTTCACCATGGACTTAGGAGGCGGCGAAGCCGTCGGGGTCGACGACCTACTGGTCTATGAACCCAGTAGCACCAGCTTCTTAGCTCGAAAAAAGAAGGGAGAAAAGCTTCGGGTTCACCCGAACCCTTTTCGGGATAAGCTTCAGGTCCGAAACTCCTTCGAAGAGAGTGAAGAACTTCGCTTGCGCATCCTCGATTTAACCGGGAGGACGGTCCAAGCTCGAGAACTTCGAGCCAAGGAAGAATTTTCTATAAGCTTGCCCGAGCTACGAGAAGGCGTCTATTTCCTCGAGCTTTCGAACGGTAAAGGTCAAAAAAGGGTGCAGCGGATCGTTAAAGAATGAGCTCTATTCATCATGGATCTCTCCCGCTCTTTTTAGGCCGAATTTTGCAAGGATAGGACCGAAGAACTCGAAGACGACCGAGCTCGCTGTTACGGTGGTGAAAACCGCATTACCGACCTGATCCCCTAAGCTCATCCCGTTACTGACCATCGGTCCTAAACCCTCAATATTTTGCCGAAGCATTAAGGCAAGCCCGATCGCGACCCCTGCTTGAGAAAGCAATCCAAACCCCAGGTTCCCACGGACCCTTTTTTCGAACCCCCCTAAAGCAGTCCCGATCCGGGCTCCAAAATATTTTCCGATACTTCGGAAGAGTATATAAACAATGACGGTCCCGCTAGCTCCCCAAAGGCTCTTGATATGCAGATCGGCTCCAGCGATGGTGAAAAAGAGTATGAAAAAGAAAGGAAGGATCACCCCAAGATCCTCTTCTTCGAGCTCTCTCAATCGACCACTTCCCCACTGCCCCACCCCCAAACCGAAAAGCATATTCGCTAGGATCAAGGAGGCTCCCATGAGCTGAGCGATCCCAGAAAGAAGTAAAATAAAACCGAAGGTCAGGAGCAAGACCCTGAAATTCTTCATCTTTTCTTTATTGAGAAGGATGAAAAGCTGAGCAAAAAGGAGTCCGAGGATCAAGCTTAGAAAGACCTCCTCCAGGGAGTGCAAAAAGAGCCCCATCGTTCCTTCCACCCCGAGCTCACTTCCCCCCAATAGGATGATCACAAAGGGGGATATCAGACCAAATAAAAGGATCCCCAAAGCATCATCGATGCCTACGACCGAATAAAGGACTTCCGTCAATCTTCCCTTCGCCCGGTATTCTTCGATAACAGCTATCGTACCAGCAGGTGCGGTAGCCGGTGCAAGCGCTCCCAGAGCTAACCCCATGAACAATTCCCCACTGATGGCCCAAACCCCAAAAACCACCAATATGACCGCTAAGAGGGACTCGCTAAGGGTCGTAAAAGCCAATCCTTTCCCTTCCCTCTTCAGTTCTTTCATATCGAACTCCAGCCCGATCCTGAACGCGATAAAAGCAAGACAGCCCTGAACCACGAAATCCATAGAACCGAGGAGCTCATCGTTAAGGATCCCGAGGACGGACGGGCCCAAAAGAACCCCGCTGAGAAGATAAGCCAGGATAGTCGGTAATTTGAGTTTTTTAACACCCCTTCCACCGGCATATGCCAAAAGGATGATAACACCGAGGATAAGAAGGATGGGCAACCCCTCAGAGGGAAAATAAGAGCCGATCTCCTCAAGCTTAGTGATCATAAATCCTACCCCTTCTCAATATTGGACAAAGGAAAGAAGGATCCTATTCTCCAAAAAAGCGATCTTCACCCTTAAGTTTTCAGCCATGTATATTCCAGAAGTCTATCGGGAAAAGGATCTTGAACAAGTCCGTAAGTTCCTTAGGGAACACCCCTTCGCCACTATGGTCAGCCAAATCGAAGGCCAACTCTGGGCCACCCACATCCCTTTGCACTATCGGACCGCCGCCAACGGTGATGACCTTCTACACGGCCATATCGCTAAGAAGAACCCTCAATGGAAGGAACTGGAAGAGCAAGAATTACTGGCCATATTCCAAGGGCCTGACGCCTATATTTCATCTTCCTGGTACCATGAAGAAAGCGTTCCGACTTGGAATTATCGAGCGGTCCATGCCTATGGACGAGCACGAATACTGGAAGGACAAGAGCTTGTGGAGAGCTTAAAAGCCTTGGTCGATGAACACGAAAAGGACGAAAAAGATCCCGTATCCGTCGATCGGATGTCCAAGGAGTTCTTCGAAAAAGAACTAAAAGGGCTGGTCGGTTTCGAGATCCGTGTGGAGCGCTTTCATGCAGCGGCCAAGCTTTCCCAGGACAAAGAGAATGCGGATAAAGACTCGGTTATGAAGCGCCTGGAGGAAAAAGAGGACCCCAAGGCTCATGAAGTAGCCCGGGAGATGAAAAAGCGGCAGGGAAGGGAATAGAAAAGCCCTGCCAGCGTTTTTCCTTTAGCAAGGGCTCATGTTCAGACCTTTCGATTACATCCGTTCCAACCTCTATCCTGCTTTGGCCCCCATGCTCCTTTTCTTGCTTCTTGGGACCCGCCCCCAAAAAAGCAAAAGCCCCTCCCTCGAGGAAGGGGATCTGATCTTTCAAAGTTCCGATAGCGAACAGGCCCAAGCCATCCGTACGGCAACAGGCTCTCGCTACAGCCATGTCGGGATCCTTTTTCGAAAGAACGGAGAACTCCACGTTTATGAAGCGATCGGTCCGGTTCGCAGTACAAAGCTCAGCGATTGGGTCCATCGGGGGAAGGATGAGCATTACGTGGTCAAACGTCTGAAAAAGGCCGATAGCCTGCTCGACCGCGAAGCCTTGAAGGAAATGCGTTCGGTGGGAAAGGTTTTTTCAGGAAAAAAATACGACCCCTACTTCAACTGGAGCGACGAGCGGATCTATTGTTCGGAACTGGTATGGAAGATCTATGACCGAGCCTTGGACCTCCGGATCGGCGAGCTCCAGGAATTATCGGAGTTCGACCTCGATGAACCTTTAGTGAGGCGGCTCTTAAAAGAACGCTATGGCGATTCGATCCCGCTCGAGGAAAAAGTCATCTCCCCGGCTTCGATGCTCCGATCCGATAAGCTTATAACGGTGATCAAGAAGGCTGGATGAGCGCTGTGGCTCGAGGCTCCCCTCTTAAAAGGATCAAGCTTTCACCAACCAACCGTGCTTGTCCTCCACTCGGCCTCGCTTATAGGCCTCGAGGTGCTCCTTGATCTTGTTGGATAGCTCCCGCTCATCGGGGTCCTTCAGCTTCATCACCTTATCGTTATGGGTAATGGACTGAATATGAGCGATGGTTGCGGCGGTCCCGGTCCCAAAGGCGTCTTCGAGTTTTCCCTGATCAAATGCTTCGACCAACTCCTCCACGGAAAGGCGCCTTTCTTCGACGGGAACGCCCATCTCCTCAGCGATCGTTAGAACGCTTTTGCGGGTGACTCCGGGAAGGATCGTGTCATAAGAAAGCGGAGCCGTTATCAAAGTCCCATCGATCAGGAACATCACGTTCATCGTGCCCGCCTCCTCGATGTAGCGGTGTTCCTTGGCATCGGTCCAAATGAGTTGATCGAACCCCTCCTTACGTGCAAGCGCGGCCGGATAAAGGGAACCGGCATAGTTCCCCGCGGTCTTAGCAGCCCCCATGCCTCCTTCACAGGCACGTGAATAGTGGGTTTCAACCTTCACGTCCACCGGCTTGCTGTAATAGCCAGCGACCGGCCCGGTCAGGATGAAAAAGCGATAAGATTCAGCGGCTTGCACTCCGAGGAATTCATCCGCACCGAACATAAGCGGACGAATGTAAAGGGCACTTCCCTCCTTTCGGGGGATCCAGTCCTTATCCAATTCCGCGAGCTGCTTCATGGCATCCATAAAGAGCTCCGGATCGAGCTTCGGCATGCACATTCGCTCGGCGGAGTTGTTCATCCGCTCAATGTTGTCATAAGGGCGGAAAAAGACGACCTCACCCTCAGGATCGAGGTGCGCCTTCATCCCTTCAAAGATGGACTGCCCGTAATGGAGTGCGCTTGTAAAGGGGCTCAAATGAAGGTCCTGGAAAGGGACGATCTTAGGTTCTTGCCAAGCCCCATCGCGGTAATCCATCATGAACATGTGATCGCTATGCTCCCGGCCGAAGGCCAAGTTATCGAAGTCGACTTCCGGAAGGCGTGACCGTTCGGTCTTTTCCACCCGGATCTTGCTCGTTTGCTCGATCATAATTAAAGGTTTGGAAGGCCCTAATTGGAGGGATGGGTCCTCTTATGGATTCCTTACTAAATTACGAATATCAGGCCTTCCCCTCCACAGCCCTTACAGCTTCTTCGATAATGCTCATCGAGCGCTCCAATTCTTCGTCGCTAATGACCAAGGGCGGCGAGAAGCGAATGATATTCCCGTGCGTCGGTTTAGCCAAAAGCCCTCGCTCCTTACAGGCCATGCAGAGATCCCAAGCGGAAACCCCTTGCTCGTTCTCCTTCACCACGAAAGCGTTGAACAGGCCTTTACCCCGCACACGATCGATGAGTTCACTGGCCTCGACAAGTTCTTGCATCCGCTCCCGGAATTTGATCCCGAGACGCTCGGCATTTTCGACCATCCCCTCATCTTGGATGACCTGAAGGGCTGTGATCGCGATGCGACAACCGAGGGGATTTCCCCCATAGGTGGAACCGTGCTCCCCTGGCTGGATCGTCAACATCACCGGGTCGTCGGCAAGAACGGCGGAAACCGGATAAACCCCTCCCGAAAGGGCTTTACCGAGCACCAATACATCCGGACGAACATCCTCGTGTTCGCTCGCCAACATTTTCCCGGTCCTTCCCAAACCGGTCTGGATCTCGTCGCAGATCAAAAGCACGTTGTTCCGGTCACAGATCTCCCGGACTTTCTTGAGATATCCTTCGTTCGGTACGACAACACCGGCTTCACCCTGGATGGGCTCGACCATGAAAGCGGCCACATTCGGATCCTGCGTGGCTTTTTCGAGAGCTTCGGTGTCGTTGTAGGGGATGATCTCGATCCCAGGAAGATAAGGCCCGTAGCCTTCAAAACTGGAAGGATCGGTAGAAGCTGATACCGCACTAATGCTCCTTCCCCAGAAATTGTTCTCCACAAAGACCACCTTGGCCTCGTTCCCGGGAATGCCTTTCTTTTCGTAGCCCCACTTCCGCGCCAATTTCATGGCGGTTTCAGCCGCTTCTACGCCTGAATTCATGGGGAGCACCTTGTCGTAACCGAAGAGTTCGGTGATATAACGGCAAAATTCCCCGAGCACACTATTATGGAAAGCCCTCGAGGTCAACGGCAACTTGGCCATTTGATCGCGAGCGGTCTCCAGGATGCGAGGGTGACAATGCCCTTGGTTGACGGCCGAATAAGCGGCCAGAAAATCGAAATATTCGTTCCCTTCGAGGTCCCGTACTTTGCAGCCTTCCCCTTCATCGAGCACCACGGGAAGGGGTTTGTAATTATGAGCCCCGTGGCGCTCTTCCAATTCCATCGCTCGTTGTGAATCGAGTGTTTCCACCATATATCCTTCTTCGTTGATTCTGCCCCCAAAGGGCGGCGCAAATATACTTATTTTTGAGGCCTTCAGAAGCCGCCTCATGAGCCGAAAACGTATAGATCAGGTCAGGATAGAGGATATAGGGGCCAAGGGAAAGGCCATCGCCCGGGTCCATGACAAAGTGCTGTTCGTAAAGCAAGCGATACCGGGTGATCTAGTGGATGTCAAATTGACCAAGCGGAAAAAGAACTACGATGAAGGGGTCCCGATCCAATTCCATGAACATTCACCCCGAAAACAAAAGGCTTTTTGCGAGCATTTCGATCTGTGCGGTGGTTGTACCTGGCAAGAGCTCCCCTATGAGGATCAGCTCCATTACAAAGAGCAAGAGGTCCGTGACCATCTCGAGCGGATCGGCGGGATCGACACCTCCTGTATGGAAGCGATCCTTCCAGCCCCCTCGACGACCTATTACCGGAACAAATTGGAGTTCAGCGCTGCCGATAAGCGCTGGCTGACCGAGGAAGAGATCGCTTCGGGAGAGGAAGTACAACAAAGAAAGGGCGTCGGCCTCCACATCCCGGGCCGTTTCGACCGTATCGTCGACGTTCAACACTGCCACCTACAACCCGAACCTTCCAACAAGGCCCGCAATGAAGCCCGAAGGATCGCATTGGAGCAAGGGCTTTCTTTCCACAACCCGGTCTCTCATGAAGGTTTCTTCCGGAACCTCTTGGTGCGGACCAGCTCCACGGGTGCTTCCATGCTGGTCCCGGTCTTCGGCTTTGAAGATCGGGAGGCGCGAACCGCTTTCATGAAGGCATTGCGAAAAGCCTGCCCCGAGGTGGATTCGTGGTACTATTTCATCAACGAGAAAAAGAACGATTCCCTTCTCGACCTCGAACCGGTCCATTATGCGGGGTCAGCTAATATCGAAGAACGCGTGGACCAGCTTCGTTTTCGGATCGGGCCTAAATCTTTTTTCCAGACGAACAGCGAGCAAGCCGTTAATCTATACCGCAAGGTCCGGGAGTTCGCCGAACTCGAGGGAAATGAGGAAGTCTTCGATCTGTACACGGGCATCGGAACGATCGCCCTCTACCTTGCCCCTGAGGCTTCTCAGGTAACCGGCATCGAATCGGTACAGGAAGCGATCGATGATGCCCGAGCGAACGCAAAGCTCAACGAGATCGAAAACGTGAGCTTCCAGGTAGGGGATATGAAGGATAAGATCAAGGAGCTCGGAAGACCGGATGTTCTGGTGGTCGACCCCCCCAGAGCCGGCATGCACAAGGATGTGGTCCAAGCGATATTGGACCGCTCGCCCGAGCGGATCGTCTATGTGAGTTGCAATCCTTCCACCCAAGCCCGGGACCTCGAGCTATTGAGCGGGGCCTATCGGCCAACCCGCATCCAACCAGTCGACATGTTCCCCCACACTTACCATGTGGAGAACATCGTACGCCTGGACAAGAAGGAAGGGCGATAAGACGATGAAAAGGGAGGAATGACGAAGGACAGCAGCTCGGATAAAACGTATTGGGAAGAACGCTTTCTGGAAGGAAGGACCGGTTGGGACATCGGATATGCAGCCCCGGCTTTGCTGGAATACGTTCGGTCCACGCAACAAAAGGATGCCCGCATCCTCATCCCGGGGTGCGGATATGCGTATGAAGCTGAAGAACTCTATCCCGAAGGGTATCGGAACATCCACATCCTCGATCTAGCGCCTACTGCCCTGAAGAACTTTCGGGAACGGGTTCCGGCTTTTCCCGAAGAACAGATCCACGAGGAGGACTTCTTCGAGCATCATGGGAGCTACGACCTGATCCTCGAGCAAACTTTTTTCTGTGCCCTTCATCCGGAACAGCGGCCGTCTTATGTCGAAAAGATGCACGAGCTGCTCGTCCCGGGCGGGAAACTGGCCGGCCTTCTTTTCGATACGGACTGGGAAGGTGGCCCTCCCTACAGCGGATCGAAAAGGGAATACCTGCAGCTCTTTAGCGAGCAGTTCGAGGTGCAGAAGATGGAACGAGCCTATAACTCGATCCCCCCTCGGCAGGGATCGGAACTCTTCTTCGAGTTGAAGAGACCGTAGGGTCGCTTTCCTCCCCCCATGGAGGAAAGCCCTATCAGCATTCAGACCAGCTGATCGATGGCCTCCGCCAACTTACGATCCTTCTCGGTGACCTTACCTCCTTCAGAATGGGAAGTGAGGGTGATGAACACTTTGTTGTAGCTGTTCTTCCAGTCGGGATGATGATCGTGCTTTTCGGCCAGCAAGGCCACTTGGCTCATGAAGCCGAAAGCTTCGCGAAAGTTCTTGAATTCGAATTCACAGACCAGTTTATCGTTCTTTTCTTCCCAATTGCTCATAGACTTGCTTTTAAAAGTTCAACGTGATCGGACCAAAGGAACGGAAAGTCCCCCGGCTTGGTTCACCGCCTTTCACATTCTTCTTCCATAGCTCGCGGCAAAGCCAAAGGATCGATCTTTTCCAGCAAGCGGATATCCTTACACGCTTTATGCTCGAGCCCTATATCCAGATAAAGCTTCGCACGGGCCCGGTAGGCTTTTGCTAATTCGGGATCGGCACCGATGGCCCTTGTGAAGGCATCGATGGCCTTTTCTTTTTGCCCTTTTTCAAGCCTGAGCTCCCCAAGGGCGAACCAAGTGCTGGCATGGCCGGGTTGCTTTTGGACAGCTTTTTCCAAAGCTTCGATCCCTTTCTCAAGGGGCAAGCTGCGTGCCCGGATCACTCGATAGTTGGGATCGGAGGGACCTAATTTCATGGCCTGATCGATCCTTTTGCGCGCTCGCTTCTTCTGTCCCTCTTTCAAGAGAAGCTTCGCCTCCATGGCCCTTAGCTCCGGGTTGTCTTTATCTTGCTCGACCCAATTCGCGTACTTCTTTCTTCTTTCCTTTCGGTCCACCCGAGCTATTTCCTCGATCAAACGGTCGCAATTCCCCAACTTATCGATCAGGAAGAGCACGTATCGTATATCCGTAGCGATGTTCCGACAACGAGAAGGATCGTACATCAGATCGCTCATCACGCTCTCCCAGCTGCGATCGAAATTGAGGCCGATCAAATGCCCTTCCGCATCGAGCACGGGACTCCCTGAATTCCCTCCGGAACTGTGTATAGAAGCCGTGAAACAAACCGGCATGCGGCCGTTCACCCCGTAAGGCCCGAAATCGCGTTCTCGATACAGCTTTTTCAAGCGATCGGGGATCCTGAAATGCCGCTCACTGCTATCAGCTTTTTCCATGACCCCTTCGAGGGTCGTGGCGTAATGGTAGCTAAGCCCGTTCCTGGGGGAGGAGCCCTTGATCTTTCCGAAACCCGCACGAAGGGTGTTGTTGGCATCGTACCAGTGAGGGCCAGGCATATGCTCGCGCCGATCGGCCACGTGCAAACGCATCAACGAGTCGATCCGCTTTTTGACCGGCCGATAATGCGGACGCACTTTGAAGATATGGGCCCTGTAGAAAGAATTCACGAAACCATGACCAGGATCGTCCTTCACCGCTTGAGGCCCCTCCTTCCGAAAATCCTGGAGCAGGGAATCGAAGCGGTGCGGATCGAGAAAAGCAGAGCTATCGTAAAGGAATTCAACATAAGCGCCCATATCCCCTCCAAAAGCACTGTCCACATAAGTGAAAGCCCCTGCCCGTAGATGTTCCGGCGTTTCCTGCCTATAGATAGGAGCCTCAGCCTTGAAGAGCTCCTTATCAACCTTGAGGGAATGTTGCTCGAAAAAGCGCTCCCCTCTTTCCTTCATTTCACCGATCAAAGAATCGAGATCCCCTTCCTGCTTCGCTTTTCCATAAGCCGTGTAATGGTCATTGAAACCACGGATGAAACGGATCATATCGGGGCCGTAATACATGAACTCGATGAAAAGGTCACGCGCCAATTCCAGCTCCCGATGATCCTTATAAGCCTCCTGCATCGCTCGATACACTTCTACGGCCTTCTCGTCGGAATGAGCCTTCGCACTATCGATAAAGCGCTCTTCATCCGCCTTTTTCCGTTCCAGGGCATCGATCCTTTCCAAACCCTCGATCACCCCTTTCCATTTTTTGTAGTAATTGCTGATGTTCGATTGCTTCCCGGCATATTGGATGCGAAGGGAATCGTTCTTCCGCATCGCATTGTCGAGCACTTTTAGGCCAGCATCCCGAATGCGGACCCGCGTGGGGAAGTTGCGCTCCTTGAGAAAACGGAGGTAGCCACTGGGAACGAATTGCCGGGTGCTACCGGGAAAACCGAGCATCATGGCCGGGTCTCCGGGATCGATCCCGTTCGTGGATACCGGCAGCACATGCTCCGGGCGGTAAGGCCTGTTTTCCTCCGAAGGCTTCGCAGGTTTGTTGTTCGCATCGGCGTATACCCGGAAAAGGGAAAAATCCCCCGTGTGACGAGGCCAGATCCAATTATCCTCATCACCCCCGAATTTCCCGATCGAAGAAGGCGGAGCGGCTACTAAGCGGACATCTTTAAAGGTTTGGGTCAAAAAGAGGAAATGCGCGTCCCCTCTTCCAAAAGATCGGACCTTTCCTTCCAGGTCGCCATTTCGAATGGAATCGGCGATGACGTCTTGGGCGTTTTTTTCGAGTCGGCGATCGCGTTCCGTCTCGCTCATGGTATCTGTGAGCCCTTCCTTCATCTGCTCGGTCACCTCGACGATCCCTTTGATGACCGTCGCTTCCAAACCGGGATTTTTCAATTCATCTTCCATCGAGTCGGACCAAAACCCGTTCTTCAGAAGATCCTTCTCCACACTGCTATGATCTTGGATCGAGCCATAGCCACAATGATGATTGGTCAGTAACAAACCTTTCGAGGAGATGAAAGAGGCCGTACAACCACCCCCGAAATGAACGATCGCATCCGTGATGGAAGCCTCTTTCAGGGAGTAAACGGCATCCGGGGGAACCCGCATCCCCATTTCGCGATAAACGCCCTTTCGCTCCAGGTCCTGGAGAAGGGAAGGAAGCCACATGCCTTCCTCAGCATATACTGAACAAGAAAGAGCAGAGATCAGAACGGATAATAAAAAGGTGCGCAAGGGATCGATGAAATGGTTGCTCAACGCAAAGAAAGCAGGCCTGTTTGGAAAATGAGCCATCTCGAAAACAGAAGTTGTTCCATTCCCCTTTTTCGACCTTTGCCCCCCATGAACCTCCTCTCGGTTGAGAACATTTCCAAGTCCTACGGGATCGAGACCCTTTTTGAGAATGTGTCCTTTGGCGTTCAGAAAGGGCAAAAACTCGCCCTGATCGCGCGGAACGGAACCGGTAAGACCACGCTGTTGAAATGTCTGGCCGGAAGGGAGGTTCCGGACGATGGCCAGATCACCTTCCGCAAAGGCATCAAAGTGGGATTCCTCGATCAGGAAGCGGTCCCCGAGGCAGATAAAACGGTCCGGGAGGTTTTGATGGACCCTTCGGACCCGGTGATGAAAGCCGTAGCGTTCTATGAAGAGGTCACGGCCTCGGACGATCAGAGCCGTCTTCAGGAAGCCCTCGACCTGATGGAGCATCACCAAGCCTGGGACCTCGAGAACCGGATCCGGACCGTCCTGGAGCAACTCCGATTGAACGTGCTCGAGCGCAAGGTAGGAACCTTATCGGGAGGCCAAAAGAAGCGCTTGATGCTCGCCCGCGTCCTCATCGATCCACCGGACCTCATGATCCTCGATGAGCCCACCAACCACCTCGATATGAATATGATCGAGTGGCTGGAGGATTATCTGCGATCGGACGGCTTGACGCTTCTCATGGTGACCCACGATCGATATTTCCTCGACCGGGTCTGCGATGAGATCCTGGAACTCGACGATCAACGACTCTTCCGCTACAAAGGGAATTATCGATACTTTGTGGAGAAAAAGGCCGAACGGGAAGCTGAAGAGGAAGCTCATATAGCAAAAGCCCAGAACCTTCTCCGGAAGGAAAAGGAATGGATGAACAAGCAGCCCAAAGCCAGGGGGACCAAATCGAAAAGCCGTCAAGATGCCTATTACGAGCTTAAAGAAGAAGCTCAGGGAAAGGCAGAAGAAAGCGGACTGGAACTGAACGTGAAGGTCGAACGCCTCGGTGCGAAGGTTCTCGAAGCACACGCCTTAAAGAAAGCATATGGCAACCTGCAGATCCTTCAAAACTTCGAACACGTCTTCAAAAAAGGAGAGCGAGTGGGTGTGGTAGGACCGAACGGTGTCGGCAAATCCACCTTTTTGAACCTATTGGCCGGCCTCGAAGAGCCGGACGGCGGCAAGGTGGTCCATGGAGAGACTTTGCGGATCGGTTATTATCGACAGGAAGGCATCAGCTTTAAGGAAGATCAGCGCGTCATCGAAACGATCCGGGAGATCGCCGATGTCATCCCCCTCGAGAAAGGGAAAGAGGTCTCCGCAGCCCAAATGTTGGAGCGCTTCGGTTTTCCCCGCAAAAGACAATGGGACCAGGTCGCTAAACTGAGCGGAGGGGAAAAACGGCGCCTTTACTTGCTCACCGTTCTTATGAAGAACCCGAACTTCCTCATCCTGGACGAGCCTACGAACGACCTGGACATCTATACCCTCAATGTCCTGGAGGATCACCTCCAGCACTTTCCCGGCTGCCTCTTATTGGTCTCCCACGATCGCTTCTTCATGGACAAGATCGTCGACCACCTCTTCGTGCTCCGCGGTAATGGAGAAGTGAAGGACTTTCCCGGGAATTACTCCCAATTCCTCCAAAAGGAAGGAAACCAAGCTCCCGCGGCTTCCGAAAAGAACAAGGCCGGAAAGCAAGCACGAGCGAAGCCTAAAAAGAAAAAAGGCCTCAGCTACAAGTACAAACGGGAAAAACGGAACCTGGAAAAGGCGATCGCTGATCTGGAGGCCAAAGAGGAAGAATTGAACCGGAAATTGAACAGCGGGGAACTCCCCCCCGAAGAACTGACCGAGGTCTCCGAAGAATTGGGCCGTGTGATGAAAGAACTCGAGGAAAAGACGGAGCGTTGGATGGAATTGGAGGAGGAAGGATAAAGGCCCCGTAAGGATTCCTCACCCCGGTCAATAAAAAGCCTCCGGATACAACATTCACCCCTCTCTCGCGTTCAGCCCTATGCTTTTGCATCTTTGTTCCATGAAGCTCCCAAAGGGCCTCGCACCGTTCATCCTTGCCCCCCTTCTGCTCATCCTCTTCAGCGACTGCCAGAAGGATCGATTCCTGTCCGGTGAAACGGGGAAATTCTCCGTTTCCAAGGACACTGTCCTTTTCGATACGGTTTTTACGACGGTGAACACCGTCACGAAAGAGTTCAAGATCTACAACGAACGGAGCGGCCCCTTGAAGATCGATCATATCAGCTTGGCCGGAGGGGACGATTCCCAATACCGCATCAATGTGGACGGCCAGGCGGGGGATATGCACAGCGATATCCGTATCCCTCCCAACGATTCCATTTTCGTCTTCGTTGAAGCACGGATCGACCCGACAGGCAGTAACAACGCGATGGTCGTCACCGACTCGGTGATCATCGAAAGCGGTGAGCAAAGCGGGGATGTGGACCTCGCTGCATGGGGACAGGACGCCAATTTCCACGAAAACGTGCTCTACGGGTGCAACGGAGGTCCCATCATCTGGAGCAACGATAAGCCCCACGTGATCTACGGGACAGCTGCAATCGATACGGGTTGTGTCCTGAAGATCGAAAAAGGGGCCCAAGTGCATCTTCATGGAAGCTCGAGACTCGTCGTGCTTAACAATGGAAGACTCGAGGTCCAGGGAACAAAGGATCAGAAAGTGGTCTTCCAAGGGGACCGGCTTCAATCCATTTATGAAGATGAACCCGGCCAGTGGGAGCGCATCTGGTTGATCGGAAACGATGGGTCGAGCATTCAACACGCCATCATCAAGAACTCCGTGATCGGTCTTCAGGTGGACACTCTGGCCAATAGCGGGACCCCATCCGTCACCTTGGACAACACGATCATCAAGAACGCCTCGTCCACCGGTTTGTTGAGCCAGGCCGGAGCCTATGTGGTGGCGCGCAACTCCGTTTTCAGGGATTGCGGAAAATTCACAGCGGCTTTGACCAGCGGGGGGCGCTACGAAATGACCCACTGCACCTTCGCCAACTATTGGGAGTTCGGGGACCGGAACGATCCGAGCTTTGTGATGAGCAATTATTATGAAGCCTCGAATGGGCAGATCGTCAAACGCCCGATCGAACAGAGCCGTTTCACCAACTGCATCTTCTACGGAAGCCGGGATGAAGAATTCGTCGTGGATACCAAGAGCGGTCCAACCCTCGATTACCTCTTCGAATACAGTTTGGTCAAGAGCGAGAGTAAACCATCTGGCGCCGAATACGACCAGATCTATCACAACAAAGCCCCCGGCTTTAAGAGCACCCAAGAGGATGACAAAGACTTCCGTCTTGAGAACGGAGCTTTTGCGATCGATAAAGGGAAGAGCGGTACGGGGGTGACCCTCGACCTGAACGAGAACGCGCGGGATGCTCAACCCGACCTTGGTGCATACGAAAAGCAGTAAGGCTTAGAGGAAGCGGACCATGGGACTCGGACGCATCGGACGATCGATCGGCCCGGGTATTGCGCTTGCAGCGACCGGCATCGGAGCTGGGGATATGGTGAGCACGGCATTAGCAGGTCAGCGATACGGCCAGCTCATCCTCTGGAGCGCACTCGCTGGCGCTCTGATCAAATGGGTCATCACGGAAGGGCTTGCTCGATGGCAGCTCGCTAGCGGTGAAACTTTGCTCGAAGGATGGCATCGCCACTTTCACAAAGCTTTTAGCGTCGTTTTTCTCCTCTTTTTGATACTATGGAGCTTCACGGTGGGGGGTGCTTTGATGGTCGCTTCAGGGATGGCTGCATCTTCCTTTTTGCCCCGATTCAGCATTCCTACCCTGGGTATCTTCCATTCTTTTATGGCCTTCACCCTCGTTCTGATCGGTCGCTATCTCCTCTTCGAGCGGATCATGAAGTTCTTTATAAGCCTCCTATTCCTGATCGTCCTTTTCTGTGGCTTTCATCTTCTCCCCGAAGCGCTTCCCTTTTTCAAAGGGCTTTTCATTCCACGGATCCCTCAAGGCAGCACCCCTTTTTTGATGGGGGTGATCGGGGGGATCGGAGGAAGTTTGACGGTGCTGAACTACGGATACTGGATCCGCGAAAAGGGATGGAAGGGTGAAAAGGTCATGAAGCGGGTACGCTTCGACTTGGGGCTGGCCTACATTCTGACCGGCCTCTTCGGCGTCGCTATTATGAGCATTGCAGCTCAGATCGACACGGACATGAGCAAAGGGAACGAGTTGGTCTTGGCCATGGGGCGGACCATCGAAGAAGAGCTCGGCTTTTGGACCGGCAAGCTCTTTATTCTGAGCTTCTGGGGGGCAGTGTTCAGTTCCATGTTAGGGGTTTGGCAAGGCGTGCCCTACCTCTTCGCTGATACCCTTCAGTTGCTCAGCGGCCATCGGAAGACCGGCCAAGCCCCATCCAGCATGGACCGTTCCTATCGGATCGGGCTGCTTTTCCTGACCTTCACCCCCATCCCACTCCTTTGGATGGAAGAACCGGTTTGGACCGTGATCCTCTACACAGTCCTCGGTGCTCTCTTCATGCCGGTCATCATCGCAAGCCTCCTGATCCTGAACAAGCGCAAGGAGCTCCCGAAAGAACTGCGGAACGGGTGGGCGAGCGTCCTCTTTTTGTCGATCGGTCTCAGCATCTTTCTTTATTTAGGGATCCGTGAATTGGTACCCGCCTTTTAGAAGATCAAAGGTCAGAACAGGAATGAACGCACGGAGCATAACCTCAGGGATATCCTGGTTGATCGTGCCCTCATTACTTCTTTTCTTTTCCTGTGAAGGCTCCCCTATAAAGGACAAGGAAGAGAGTGGGAAAGGGGTATCTGAAGCTAAGAAAGGGTCCCCTTCAAGCTCTGAAAAGAATTCCTATTTCCTGGACCATTGGTACGATCAAGCCAGCAAGCGCCCTGAAGAACATTTCTACGAACCGAAAGAACCGCTGAAGCCATTGAGCTCGAACGGCATTCAGTTCCGGGTGAGGGCCGGGTTGCACTATGTGGTAGAGGACGAAAAAGGGGTAGAGACCGGTTTCGAACGGAGGGTCTTATTACACGTGCTTCGAGTAAATATCCGAGAATTTGGGAGCGAACATTCTTTGAAAGAGCTCTATTACATGAAATTCAGTAAGATCCGTGAAGGAATGGAAAAAAGGGTCCGGTCGGAACTGAAGGAGCATCCCGTCCGACCGACAAAAGTCATCATCAGGGAACTTAAAGTCCCTGAACGTTTCCGTAAGGCCTTTGAGCAATATGGGGGAAAAGAGCGGTAAGGCTCCATCCATAAAAAGCGAGCCATGCTTTCATCACTCCCTTTAAAAATCTTTTTCACGCCGAAGGCCCTTTTCTCCTCTTAGCTCGTAAATTCGATCTTTAACAGTGGACTAAAGCAAGCAACATGGACAATAACAAACGTCTTATTCAAATCGCAGTGATCGGGGGTGGGGTCCTCCTATTGATCATCATTTTCTCCAGCCAGATCTTCGTCAAGGTCGACCCGGGTGAGCGGGCGGTTATGTACCGACCATTGAGCGGTGGCCTCGACCCATCTGAAACACCTTATGGCCAAGGCCTCCATCTTAAGGCTCCTTGGAACAATATGATCGTCTACAGTGTCCGAAAGCAAGAGACCGAGCAGCAAATGGACGTTCTATCTTCCAACGGTCTGGACATCGGGTTGGACGTTTCGGTCCGATATCGCCCGGTCGCCGATAGCATCGGCTATCTGCACAACGAAGTGACCACGCCTTACAAGAAGAACATCCTTATACCCGAAGTACGGTCAGCGACCCGACAGGTCATCGGTCAATATACGCCTGAGGAACTTTATGCTTCCGAGCGGAACGAGATCCAAGGGAAGATCCAAGGCCAACTGAAGCATTCCCTGACCAAGAACTATATCGACCTCGAAAAGGTGCTCATCCGTTCGATCAAGCTCCCTCCCAAGATCAAGAATGCGATCGAAATGAAGTTGGCCGAGGAGCAAAAGATCCAACAGAAAGAGTACGCCAAGCAGAAGGAAAAGAAAGAGGCCGAAAGGCGGAAGATCGAAGCTAAAGGTAAGGCGGACGCCAATAAGATCCTCGACCAAAGCCTTACCAAAAAGGTCCTAAGGGATAAAGGCATCGAAGCCACCGAAAAGCTCGCTACCTCCGACAATTCGAAGACGGTCGTTATCGGAGGTGGGGATGATGGGCTTCCCATCATTCTGAACCAATAAAGACTGCCCCGTAGGATCCTTATCGGGACTTTCTCAAAAGGTCATTTGAAACCTTCCTTTCGTGCCCTCAGTGCATCCTTTGTGGTTAAAATGCCAAACCCTTGATGATCGGCCCTGTGCAAATTGGTTGCTCCTTCGATCGCGAGATGAAACCACGGAGGCCACTAAGAAGGCACTGAGGGCACAAAGTAACTTTTGAGATAGCTCCGCCCCTCCTAAACTTCCAATGCTTTTTCACGGCTCCGGGGCCGGTCCACTTTCCCGGAACCGGTCTCAGCGAATAGCGGGATGCTCACGATACGCTTGGGGACCTCGTAAGCGTGAAGCAGCTCCTTCATGTGCGAATAAAGGAGTTTTTCCGTACGGGGATCGAGGGGCGCCCCCTCTAAAAAGAGGACCGCACGTTCGCCCAATTCTTCGTCGGGCTCCTTATCGATGAAGAAGCGACGGTCCATGGCGGACTCGATCTTTTTTTCCAATTCCTCCGGCAAAAGTTTGACCGCTCCAGAGTTGATCAAGCGATCGAAGCGCCCCCGCACCCGGAATTTCCCTTCCTCATCCAGCTCGATCAGGTCGTTGGTTTGAAGCTCTCCTTGGAAGAGATGGGGAGCACGCACCTTCAAGCAACCCCGCAAGTCCTGATCGACCGCAACCCCTTCCATAGGGGTATAGCGATCGCTGGCCTGAGGGCCGTTCAACGCTCGATCGGCGATATGCGTGATCGTTTCCGTCATCCCGTAGGTGGCGTAACA
>CAZOSO010000010.1:0-17767 GCA_964582635.1 uncultured Weeksellaceae bacterium
GCAGAACTCAAACCCTCACCCCCATCACCACGACATCGTCGATCTGCTCCTGCTGGGACTCCGCCTTCCACTCCTCGAAGGTCCGGTCGAGTTCTTGCTTTTGCTCCTCCACGGGTTTCTCATGCAACTCCGCTAGTAGCTTCTTGAAGGGCCCGTAGCGGAACTTCTTGCCCTTGGGCCCGCCGAACTGGTCGGCGTAGCCGTCCGAGAACATGTAGAGCATGTCGCCCTTCCGGACTTCGAGAAATACAGTGCTGAAGTCGCCGGAGGTGTACTCGTCATATCCCACGGGCATGGGATCGCCCTTGATCTCGATGCCGTCCGACGATTTTTTGAAGGGTTTGAGGCGGTCGCTTCTATCCTGACCTGTCAGGTCCTTTGGACCTGACAGGTCTTCTTCTATCGCGATCCCTTTCCTCACCACGTAGAGCGGGTTCTGTGCCCCTGAGAACGCGACCTCTTTTGTCCCTTCGTCGGCCAGTGGTATTCTCAGGAGAGCAGCATCCATGCCGTCCTTGGCCCCTCCCTCTTGGTCACTGCTTTGGAGTTCGGCAACGACCCGCTTCCGGAGCTCAGTCAGCACTTCTCCCGGGCTTGGTAGTTCTTTGTTCGCCATGATCTCGTTGAGCTGGCTGATCCCGAGCATGGACATGAAGGCACCTGGGACGCCGTGGCCGGTACAATCGATGGCAGCGAAATAAAGGTGCCCGTTCTGTTCTTTGACCCAATAAAAATCACCGCTGACCGTAGCTTGGGGTTTGAAAAGGACGAAGTGTTCCGGCATGTGCTCGGAAGCGTACTCCTCGGACTGAAGAAGGGCGTTCTGGATCTTCTGCGCGTATTCGATGCTCGCGGTGATCTCGCGGTGGGCTTCTTCGACCTTCTCCTTTTGTTCTTCAACCTTTTCTTTCTGCTGAGTGATCGTCTCGTTAGCCTCCTCGAGGGCTTCGTTCTTTTTCTCCACTTCTTGTTTCTGCTTCTCGGTCTCCTTTTGCTGTTCGCGTATTTCACGGGTGCGCTCCTCGACCGTCCTTTCAAGGCGCTGTTTTTGGGCGACCAAGCGTCGGCCGTTGAGCCATATGAGGAGCCAGATGAAACCGATGCCGGCGACCGTATAACCCCCATAAGCGACCCAGGTACGATACCAAGGCGCTAATATTCGAAAGCGGTATTCGGCTACTTCGCTTTCGATCCCATAGACATTTTTCGCCTTCACTTTGAACCTGTAGTTACCTTCTGGAAGGTTCGTGTATTCTTTTCGAGTTTCCCTTTTCCATTGACTCCATTCATCATCGAAACCCTCCAGGCGGTAGCTGTAGACCATCAACCTCTGGCCCTCGAAATAGGGCGCTGCATAATGAAAAGAGATCCCGTTCATCTTGAAAGGGAGCCCGGGAACAAAGGATTCAGGTTGCTTGCTCGTTCGTTCCCATCGCATCCGGAATGCTTCAGAGGCAGGTTTTCGATAAGACCCCGCGAAGAGAACAGAATCCTTTTTCTCCCTTGAGGTGTCTTCGATGGGGACGCTTACTTTTCTTAAGAGGCAAGGATAATCACGCTCGAAGTCTTTCTCCACCCGCTCATTATAGCGTGCTAGTCCATTGTCTCCTGCCATCCAGGTGATCCCGGTGCTGTCCGGCAAAAAGCTCCGAATAGCACCGAGACCCATTCCCTTGAAAGGGATGCTATCGATATTTTGGCCGGGGTTTCTCCTGGAAAGAATGTGGTAAGGTTGATTCCTCGATTGGATCCAGACGGATCCATCCTCGCTTTCCTGAAGGCGAAAAACGTTTTGAGGGGTCTCCTTTTCGGGACAGTTCCCGAATAGACATCCCAGGGTGGTGTCCGGGACCCAATCCAAGCTGTCCTTTGATCTTCCAACGTAACGGAAAAGGCCTTTACTGGTCCCTGCCACCACTCGATCCTCGAGTGAGAAAAAGTAGGTCTCTCCTTTGGGTAATCCCCTCCGCTCGTCCCCTTTTCCTGTGAAGGGTCGAAGATCGATCCCTTTTCCTTTCCCTTTCTCGAGGTCCTTGTAGGATATCTCAAGGGTGCTGTCCGAATCAAGGCTTTTTGAGAAAGAACGCTCCTTGAATTTTAAACGGAAAGCTCCTCCAGCATGAAGACCTACCCAGAGGCTGTTGCTCTTTCCTTTTCGCTCGGGAGAGGAAAGCATAGTGAGGATCTCACCTGGTGTTCCCGTAATATGGAGGCGTTCTACCCAGGACCCATCTTTTTCCCGGGAAAGGAAGAGGATGCCATCCCTTCCTCCAGAAGCCACCCAATTGCGCTTGGGACCGTATAAAAGGGGGGTAAGGGTTACACTGTGTTCCTGGCTTATCGTTTCAGAGCCCCACCCCTTTTCCCCACTCCTTTTTTCGGATAGGGGAAAGATCCGACGGATCTCCGGGCCCGAGGTCAAAAGGCACTTTTCCCTATTGTTCCCCTTCATCTTCAGGAGATCCTGACGATTTCCATCAGCTCCTTCAACGGCTTCCCATTCTTCTTGGAAAGGGGTGTTGCTCTTTTTCCGATAGTGGACCCCTTGATTCGTAGCCTGGAATATCCGGTCCTTATGCCGAAGGATATCGTTCCCTCCTCCCTTGAAAGCTTCTCCATCACGAGAAAAGGTCCTGGGATCCCCAGGGATCCATTTTGTAATGCCTTTGTTCGTGGTGCTCCAAAGGATGCCCGATCCAGGAGCCCCATGAGCGCTCCGCCATATCTTATTGTCGGTGATGCCTTTTTCTTGGTCAAAGATGTGGACCGGTCGACCCGCCGTATCGATGAGCATCATGCCTTTTCGGTTCGTGCTCAGAGCAAGAGAAGCCCCCCATGGATTGCTCCCGGGTTGGAGCACTGTGGCTTGGTAAAGCCGCACCTTTTTGAATAAGGGTCCCCACTTTTCGGAAAGCGGTTCGGTCTTTCCTTCTTTCCCATTCCTTGAAAGCTCATAGCGAAAAATGCCGTTCTGATAGGTAAAAATGAGGAAGTCTTTTTTGCCTTCTTGCAGCAGCCCTGGAACCTCATGGAGAACATCCATGATCTTTTTATCAGCAATGGAGTCGGTGTCGGGGAGCTTTTTCAGGGATAGGGGGTTGTCCCTTCCGGAGTGGTCAGGCCTTTCTTCAGACGATCTGAAAAGCCCTTTTTTCCGATCTTGAACCCACAATTCTCCGTTCACTTCATAAGAAAGAAAAAAGCGTTCTTTCGGCCGGAGCACGCGGAACCGCTCGTCCTTGAGCACATAAAGATGGTCTTGGGAATTGAAGATCACCCGATTCCCCATGCAGTGAATATTCCATACGATGTCCGGCGCCGGCAAGCTATCGGGGATCTGCTCGATAAGGGAGACATATTCGAACGACCCGGGCGGTTGGGAGGTGGAATTTCCCTGGCTCGTATCGGAAGGTGGAACAACCCTCAAGTACCCGAATTCACTGGTCCCTCCGACCCATATCCGGCCTGCCTTATCGATATCAATATCGAGTACGGCCATCCCTCTTCGGGTCGGGACTTTCTTCCATTCTTCTCCATCATAATGAAGCACCCAATGGTTCGTTCCGAACCACATTCCTCCTATTGGATCCCGGTCAACACAGTAGACTTGGGGGTGAGCATCATAAGAAGATTGAGGGAAGGTTTTGAATTGGGGACCGAGAGGCCCGTCCTGGGCCATGCCCGCCTCCATGATGAGGGTAAGCAATACCACCGATCCAAAAAAAACGGCGCCCGATCTAAGGTGATCCTTCAAGCAATGCAAAAAGGAGGGTCCCATAAGCAGGAAATGTAAAGAAATACGGTGGATCGTCAAGGCCGGTTCCCGGATCGGATATTGCCTTGGGAGGTCCTCTGGATGCATGGATCCTGAAAAGTTACTGGTTCGGACGAGAAAAGGGTTTCAAGAGCATCAAGCTCCTGACAAAGGTATAGGGCTCCCCCGTTTCTTGGTGCGATAGCCCCAGCAGAAAAAAAGGTAGTTTATATGATCCCCTGGATCACTCGGCCGTTCCCTGGGTCCGCCCCGACATGGGAGTCGTTCCTAACCCCGTTTTTCCAGCGAACTTCATCGGCCGAAATTTCTCTAGGTGCTTGAGTTCCCTCGATCAATACTTGCGTATTTTTTTAAATATTAAAGGGTCCTTAGCTTTGGGTAAAAGCTTCCGTTATGAAAGAAGAGCAATGCGTTCGGACCGATGAGGACCCGGCTTTCCTCCGGTAATGCCGACGTTTTTTTTGAATGCCCTGGTTGCGGGGAGGTTTTGCGCCCTGAAGAAGGGGATTGTTGCGTTTTCTGTTTCTACGGGACGGTCCCTTGCCCACCAGTCCAGGAAGGTTGGGAATACTGTTGTTGATGTTTTTGAAATTCCAAAATACCTATATTTAGGGTTGTATGGAAAAACAAAAACACATAACAACCTTATATTAGTTGGTCTGGAAGTTTGTAAACTCCCAAAGGGGGGTGAAATGAAGCTTAGGTTCCAAGCATCCCTTATAAGGTCAGCTATAGGAAGCAAAAAGAAAGCACATGTCCGATCATGAGGGAAAAACTAAGCAGAGGGTGTGGGCTAGTTCCGGCCTCCTTTCCGCGATTCTTGCGAGCAGCTGCTGTTGGGGGCCTATTCTCTTTTCCGGTTTTGCGGGATTGAGCGGTAGCGGCTCCTTCTTTTCATGGCTTCATCCTTTTAGCCCCTATTTGAAAGGCCTTGCTGTGCTCTCCCTCGGTGTCGCTTTCTACCAGGTTTACAGAAAGCCAGCGGGTTCCAAAGAAGAGGAGGCCTGTTGCAACGAAGGGTCGGCTATCGCCGATGGTACTGATAAGAAGAAACAGAAGCGGATGCTATGGGCCGTAACCCCGTTGGTCCTATTAGCCCTTCTCTTTCCTTATATCACATTTGCTTTCGGGGGCAGTGGCGGAGGCAGTGGATCGCCTAAGACCTCTGAAGCGATAACCCATGCGGGGATAAAAGGGGAGCAAAAGGAGACCGAAAAGCTTGTCCTCGAGATCGAAGGGATGACCTGCATGGGATGTCAAAAGCGTATCCACGATGCCTTGACGGAAATGGAGGGTGTGGAACAATTGAAAGTTTCGCACGAAGAAGGAAGCGGGATTGTTCATTACGATCCGAAGAAGATCCAGCCGGAAAAGATCGTTAAAAAGATCGAAGAACTCGGCTACGAGGCTCAGGAAAAGGAGGCTGGATAGAGCCCTCTTTCAAGAACAACAAAGAAGTCCCGGACCACTTGGTTCGGCCCCTAACCACCGATCATTAAAAGGACTCCTACACCTTTAGAGGGTTAAGGGCCTTTCCATCGTATCTCTCGGTGCACTTTAGGCTTCGAATAAAAGTTGGAGTGCGTATCGATCAGCGCCCTTTTTGGGCGCTCTTATTTTGAAGGAGGTAAAGAAAGAAAAATAGGTTTATGTGGGTCAAAATTTAAGAATTAGCTTTGTCTAAAAAATTTCCTGAAAAATGGACAATAAGGTTTTCATTCCGCTCCTGTTCTTTCTCTTGCTCTTTGGGAGTTGTGAGAAGACCGTTCCTCCAGCGCCTGAAACGAACGAGGTTCTCGAGGGACCGATCGAAGGCCTTTCTGAAGAAGAGCAAGAACGCTTTCGGCGGGGAGATGAGGCGTTCAACGATGTGTTCACCAGCGAGGAAGGGTTAGGCCCCATTTTCGTAGCCACCAGCTGTGCTGGTTGCCATGTAGGGGATGGAAAAGGCTCCCCCTTTGTCGGTTTTACCCGTTTCGGTCAATCGGATACGACCGGGAACGATTATCTGGACCAGGGAGGTCCTCAACTTCAACCCAAAGCCATCCCGGGATATGAGCCGGAAACTTTACCCGACGGCGTTTCCAAGACCGAGCTGATCGCACCGGCGGTGACCGGTCTCGGCTTTTTGGACCGGGTTCCGGATCAAACCTTGATCGATATGGCCGATCCGAACGATGCGGACGGGGATGGGATCAGTGGCTGCCCGCATTGGCAAGAGATCCCCGATTATGTGAAGCCCCGGAAGAACAGCATAACCCAGAACGGAAAATACATCACGCGTTTCGGCAAAAAGGCCAATAGCTACGATCTCCGCCATCAAACCGCTCTTGCCTATAATCAAGACATGGGCGTGGTGTCCGCCTTCGAACCCAAGGACCCTCATAGTGGGAATCCTGTAGAACCCGAAGTGAGCAATCGGACGATCCACGACGTGGTCTTTTATTTGAAAACCCTGAAAGCCCCGAAGCGGAGGAATACGGATGATCCCAAAGTGAAAAAAGGGGCGGAGATCTTCCGTTCCGTCGGATGCGCTAAATGCCACAAACCCACCCTGGAGACAGGGCCTTCCCCGATCGATGTGCTCGATCGGAAAACTTTTCACCCTTATACCGACCTTCTCCTCCATGATATGGGACCGGAATTGGACGATGGTTATGCGGAAGGGAATGCCTTGAGTTCTGAATGGCGTACACCTCCCTTATGGGGTCTCGGTCTCTCGAAAAAGGCCCAAGGAGGAGAGCTTTTCCTCCTGCACGATGGGCGAGCCCATAGCATCCGTGAGGCGATCCTCGCTCACGGAGGTGAGGCAGAGGGGTCGCGGCAAAGTTTTGAAAAGCTCTCATCCAGTAAAAAGGAGCGTTTGATCGCTTTCCTCCGATCCCTTTGACCATGGAGCGCCGTTCCTTTCTCAGGCTTTGTTGTTCCGCCTTAGGGGTGTCCATGCTCACTCCCATGATGGGGAGCTGCGACCCGATCCATCGGACGCAAGCGACCCATCGAAAAGGGAAGCTAGAGGTCCCTCGTTCGGCCTTTATCCCTGAGGGATCGGAGCAAGAAGCCCGGAAGAGGGTAATGGTGAGATCGGAGCATAGCGCCTATCCCATCATTCTGCAACGCCTTGAAGAGGAGAACTATCGTGCGATATGGCTTCGCTGCACCCATCAGGGGTGTAAGTTGAACGTAGGGGGTGGGATCTACAGCTGCCCTTGCCATGGAAGCAGTTTTTCCAAAAACGGACAGGTCCTGGAAGGCCCTGCGAATGAAGCCCTCCATACGCTTAAAACCGAAACCACCGATGCGAACATCATCATCCATCTTCCTTAAAGCCTTGATCTGGGGGCTCTTTCTTTTTGGAGTTCACCCTTCGAAAGCTCAGCGAGCCGATACGGCTTCGAGCGATCGAGGAAAAGATACGGCTCGCGAGGCTATGAACATGGATGCCCCGTATCAGCGCCCATTCCGGACCGGTCAGAAAGTGCCGGTCAACCTGGGCGGTTATCTCGAGGTGAATTCGCTTTACCGTTCCAAAGAAGGGGTTTCGGACGGCCTTTCTTTTCAGGCCCGACGCCTTACCCTTTTCATGTCTTCTTCGGTTACGCGACGTATCAGTTTTCTTTCGGAGATCGAGTTCGAAGCCGGGGGTGAAGAGATCGCGATCGAGTTCGCCGCACTGGATCTTTTCGTGCACCCCCTCTTGAACTTCCGGGCTGGGATCGTGATGAATCCGATCGGCGCTTTCAACCAAAACCACGATGGCCCGAAATGGGAGTTCGTGGAGCGCCCGGATGTTTCGGTCGATATGCTCCCCGCCACTTGGTCGAATGCTGGCTTTGGGGTCTACGGGAAGACCTATACAGGGAATTGGATCCTCGGCTATGAGGCTTATCTCACCAACGGCTTCGACGCTTCGATCATCGATAACGAGATGAACAAGACCTTTCTGCCTGCCAGTAAGGCCAATTCGGAACGCTTTGAAGAGAGCTTCAACGGAGAGCCCTTATTCACAGGTAAATTCGCTATTAAGCACCGAAGGTACGGTGAGATCGGCCTATCCTATATGGGCGGTGTTTATAACAAGCATCGGGCCGATGGCTTGAAACTCGATTCACGAAGACGCCTGGATGTGTTCGCGCTCGACCTCCGAACAGAGATACCCGGATGGGGTACCGAATTCGTGGGTGAGGCGGTGTATGGGCTCGTGGATGTTCCCGATGGATACACCCAACGCTACGGCGAGGTCCAACAAGGGGCCTTTTTGGATATTGTGCAACCGGTGCTCGATCGGCCCATCTTCGGATGGAAGAAGGCGAGCCTGAACTTGGCTTTGCGCTTGAATTATGTGGATTGGAACGGTGGGAGCTTCAAAGAGAGCGGCAAACCCATCGGGGATGAACGATGGGCGATCACTCCAGCTATCAGTTTCAGGCCTTCTTCCCGAACGGTCCTCCGGTTGAACTACCGCTCCAGTTGGCACCGGGATATTTTAAGGAACCCACCGGCTCGTGGAGCCTCTTGGCTCTTAGGCTTGAGCAGTTATTTCTGAGGATCGCTTCTATTACTTTCAAAGACGGTGAAAGATCGAAGGGATGCCATCTAGGCTTTGAGGGTCCTCTCCGAGCAGGGTTTCTAGAAAAGGTCAAGGGTTTAGGGGTCAAAAGTTGAGCTTAAAGGCGCTTCCCCGCTTTCTACTTTGTAATTTCCCACGCCCTTTGGCCTTATTTTCAGTATGAAGAAAGAGAGCGTCGATGTACTTGTGATCGGAGCCGGCCCTGCTGGGACACTTGCGGCCGCTACCCTGAAGGAGCGGGGTGTGGATACGCGCATCGTTGAAAAAGAGCAGTTTCCGCGCTTTGTGATCGGGGAAAGCTTGCTTCCCAAGTCCATGGAGCATTTTGAAGAGGCCGGCCTGCTGGAAGCTTTGAAAAACGAGGGATTCCAAAAGAAATACGGGGCCAAGTTCTTGAAAGGGGATCGCTCCTGTGATTTCGATTTCTCCGAGACCTTTACCCAGGGGTGGAAGTGGACATGGCAGGTCCCTCGCGCGGATTTTGATAAGGTCCTGGCGGACGAGGTGGAACGAAAAGGAGTTCCGATCGATTACAAATGCGGTGTGAAGGATGTGGCTTTCGAAGGCTCCGATTCTCGGACCATCGTAGAAGAAGCGGACGGAGAGCAAAAAGAGATCCATGCTCGGAAGATCGTGGATGCGAGTGGTTATGGAAGGGTTTTGCCTCGTTTGTTGGATCTGGATAAGCCCTCCGACCTTCCGCCCCGAACGGCCTTCTTCACGCACTTAAAAGAACCGGAACGGCCCGAGGGAGAGGCTCAGGACCGGATCCTCTTGATCGCTCATAGCAAGGACGTTTGGATCTGGGTCATCCCCTTTTCCAATGGCATCACATCGGTCGGTTTTGTCGGAGACCCCGAGTTCTTTCGCCGCTTCGATGGGTCACAAGAAGAGCGCTTCACGTCCATGATCCAAGAGGAGGATCACATCCGGGAACGTTTCGCAAAACCCGATTACGTGTTCACTCCGAAGGAGGTCCATGCCTACTCGGTGGGTGTGAAGAAATTATACGGCGATGGTTTTGTGTTGACCGGCAATAGCACGGAGTTCCTGGACCCGATCTTTTCCTCGGGGACCGCTTTCGCCACCGAAACCGCCACTTTGGCCGGAAAACTCATAAGCAAGGAACTTCAAGGTGAAGATGTGGATTGGGAGAAGGAGTTCGAAGCGCATATCCTCAAAGGGGTCGATGTGTTCCGCTCTTTCGTTAAGCGATGGTACGATGGAACCCTTCAGAACATTTTCTTCGCTCCCAACGTGGACCTGAAGGTGAAGCAAAGGCTCTGTTCGGTGTTAGCAGGTTACGTATGGGACCCGGAGAACAACTATGTCCGGAATACGGACCAAGCGCTACAGACCCTGGAGCGAGTGATGGAGATCGAAGGACAGGAGAAACTGCATTGAAAAGGGGTAGAGGATGGGTGAGCTAAGAAGCCCATCCACCCGGAACGAAAAAACCCCTCCCTGCCTAGCAGGAGAGGGGTTTTTGCTTTAAAAACGGTGGGGTTTTATTTGGCCACTTCGTCAAAGCTCTTGTCCGAAGCACTTTGCACCATGACGCGGTTTTTGTCCTTGCTGAGGATCTTCAAACTGTCCTTACTGACCTTTTTGATCTCCCAAGTGTCATCCTTCTTCTCCTTCTTTTCGCTCTTGTAGATCTTGATCTTATCCCCTTTCTTGACCCAGTGCATTTTTTTCCCCGGCCCTTGGCTTAAACGAAAGGTTCCGTCTTCCTTGAGCTGAAAGTAGAGTTCAGGAGGTGCATCGATCTTTTTGCCATCGCCACCGTCCTCGATCCCGTATTCGGCTTTCCATACTCCACTGACGTCAGCGGAGGAGCCACCTGAACAAGCCCCCATGAGAAGCAAGGGGATTCCGGCGATCAAGAGGGTGAATGGGTTTGCTTGCTTGAATTCCATAGAACGTTATTTAGAAGGTTCGAAAGTTGTCTCTTGTTACTTTGATGAACGAACTTAAAAGAAGTTCTTTGAATGACCAGCCGTTTCGATGTTACTGAATGATCTTATTGTGAGGAAGAAGGGGAACGGTAGCTTTCCACTTTACTTCTTCTTTTCCTCCATTTTCTTGATCCGCCTCACCCATTTTCGCTGCTCCTCGGTCAAGCTTTTCATCGCTGAACACATACCCCTGAACAGGCGATGAAGCCGTTCCGCTAGCAGCCTTAGTTCAGAAGCATCGTAGCTTTTCAGCTATTCCGATCGCTCTTCCATCGAAGGTCCGCGCTCGCTGATGTTCTTCCACATTTCCATGAAAACCTCCTCTTCCTTTTTGTCCGCTTTGTCCGCCATATCTTTTCCCAAGGCGCTTTTGAACTTCGTCTTTTCGATCTTGGCGATCTCGGTCTCCTGGACCGGCACCAAATGGTCTCCTTTGCCGGAAAAAGTGGGATCATTGGGGCTAGGTCCTTCTTTCGGGGGTCCCTGTATCAAAAGGAGAGCACCGAATAGGATGAGGATTCTCATAGGCTGATTTGAAGAGGCTGATAGCGTGAAATTAAGAAAGCTGCTTATGAGCTATTCTTTGCGATAGTATGCATCGGTTCTGTCCTGTTGGAGATTCCTATCGGAATTTCTCTGCTTTCCAAGAAATCCAGGTATTCTAACGATCCCCTTTTGCTTTTTGAAGCTCGGGTTTTAGCAATTTTGAGGATCATCGAACCCTCAACCTGAACAGAATGAGCGGACTGGCACAGCGATCTCTCTTATTGCTTTTTCTCCTTTCCCCCTTTCTTCATGGGAAAGAATTATCCGCACAGTGGCAATGGACCGAACAGACCAATGGGTATAACGGCATCCTTTACGGCGTCCATTTCGTGGATGCGAACACGGGGTGGACCGTTGGAGCGAACGGAACCATTTTGTATACCACAGATGGGGGTAGCAGTTGGAACATGCAGAGCAGTCCTCTTTCTCATAGTCTTAACGATGTTTTTTTCATCGATGCGAATACAGGATGGGCTGTGGGTGACTCAGGCACCGTCATTGCCACTACTGATGGGGGAAGTACCTGGACCGATCGTTCCATCAATACCGATCAGCACATGAACGGCCTCGAATTCCGCGATGCCTCGACCGGCTGGGTCGTTGGAGATAACGGCCGCATTTTCAAGACGGCCGACGGAGGAAATTCATGGAGCCAACAAAGCACCCCGAGCAACGACTACATTTATGGCATCGATATGATCAGCAATTCTGAAGGATTTACTTCCGCACTCTTTGGGACCGTATTCCATACTTCGGATGGGGGAAGCAATTGGAATTGGGCAGATCCGATCAGCATCAGTGAGCCCTTCCGGGACATCGCTTTCTTTGGCCCGGATACCGGATTGGTGGTCGGTGATCAAGGGGTCGTGGCGACCACCGTGGATGGGGGTAACAATTGGGTGGATCGGAGTTTGAATACCGACAGCAGTTTGAGCGGCCTTTCCATGATCGATAGCGAGACCGGATGGGCCGTTGGAGAAAGTGGTGTGACCTATTACACCACCGATGGGGGCCATAATTGGACCAAGGACTTTAGCAGCACCCAATCTAGTTGGTATCACGATGTTCACGCGGTCGATGCCTCCAACGTTTGGGCTGTCGGTAATGGAGGGGTTGTGATTTATCTACAAGGAAGCACTGGTCTTCCGGATCAAGAAGAAAAAGGTTCGGTGGTAACAGTGCGGCCGAACCCTGCCAGCGAAATGTTTACCGTGGAGCTCACGAATGATGAGCGAATGAAAAGCTTCGCCCTTTATGCGACGGATGGAAAGAAAGTTTCCAAAACCAAAAGCGGCACGGAGCTTCGTTTCGATGTTAAGGAGCTTAAGGAAGGGGTTTATTTTCTTCGTTCCATGAAAGCCGAAGGAAAACCGGGGCGATCGGTCCGCAAAGTGATCTTGGAGTGAGCGAGGTTCATTGATCCGTATTCTTTTCAAAAGAGGGTTGGGCTAAGGCTGGAATTCTATTTCTTCCACCTTTTCGCCGTTCTTGTTGTACTTTTCCTCCCGGGTCTTGTTCCCCTTGGCATCCCAAAACACCCAAGTCCCCCGGCGGTGTTCGTCTTCCGTGCGGACCCCTTTCCGGTCATAGATCACCTGGCTTTTTAGCCGTCCGTTCGGATGGTAGGTCCAATAAATGAAATAGCCATCAGCTTCCCCATCCTTGTAATGGCCTACCATATAGGGCCGCGTCATGTCACGGTTCCCGTCTTCGTCCAAATACCAGCACTGATGCTGACCGATCTTATCCCCTGGGGAAATTGAATTCGATTTTCCGACGCACTCGACCGTGTTACCATTGCCATCCGAGGTCTGATAAGTGCGGACTTCGTAACAGGATGAACAAAGAAGAAAAATGCAGCTAATGGCCAAAGTTCGAAAGGAAAGGGGTAAGGGATACATAGAGTCGATGTTCTTGGGGTCCGAAGGGTGAAGGTCTGAAAATTAACGGGATTCAGCTTCGCCCGCCTTTTTTGAAGGTGTTCAGCTTATTTGAGCTTATTTTTTTCATCGCTCATATCTGAGGGATTACTGAAATTGCAGAACCTCGAGAAGAGCTAAGAAAATGAACGGCACAGACGAACTCATTCCGGTCGAGTTCTTCTTCAAGCGCACCGAGCTTGTTGTGACCTTCCTGATGGTCCTCTTGGGCATCACCTTTGGGAATATACGGATCAAAGGGGTTGGATTCGGTGCCAGTGGGGTACTTATCGTGGCGATGGCCTGAGGCTATTATTTCCAGTTCGAGCCCATTCCGATCCTTCAGGATCTCGGGATCGTCCTTTTTCTTTTATGCGTTGGTTTAGAGGCTGGTCCGAGTTTTTTCAGGGCTTTTAAGCAGCACGGGAAGCGTTTCATTTCCAATGTGATCGTTTTGCTGGCCGTGTCCGGGGTTAACACGGTGGCTATCATCGCTATCGCTGGGGTTCCCATAGGGGTGGGCTTAGGGCTTTTCGGGGGTGCTTTTACCTCCAGCCCGGCTTTGGTGAGTGCCATGCAGTTCAGTCCGGAGGTCGAGGTCATTTTCGGCTATGGGGTGGCTTATCCGTTCGGTCTATTGGGGGTGATCCTTTTCATCAGCGTTGCTATGCGGCTTCTTCGTGATAAAATGAGGGAGGAGGCCAGCTCCTTTTCCCGCATGGACGCCAAGGTCTTTAAGGTAACCGACGATGAGCTCGATGGAAAGCTGATCAAAGACATTCCTGCTCTCCAGGAGAGCAATGTGGCCGTGTCCGGAATTTTACGGGACCTTTCCCTTCGGACACCGAGCCAAACCACAGCGATAATGAAAGGCGATCTGATCCGTCTTGAAGGTTTACAGGAGGATATCCTGGAGGTCGGCAATTCCATTGGCTTTGAGGTTCATGAGAATTTTGATGAGAATCCGGAGCTGGATACGCGGTCAATCGTCGTGGAGAACACTTCGGTCATCAACCGGTCCCTGAAGGATCTTGGGGTTCGCTTGCGATATAACGTATCGATCACGCGGGTCATCCGGGCGAATGTCGAGTTCGTTCCTCGCTACGACCAAGTTCTGGAGCACGGGGACGTCATTGTAGCGGTCGGCACTCCCTATCAGCTCGATCAACTCGAACTATTCCTTGGTCATGAACATCAAACGGTCCAGCGGAAAGTGGACATTCGATCCTTGAGCGCTGCCCTCTTCTTAGCTTTTGCGATCGGAGGCTTGATCATCCCTTTGCCCGCCTTGGGGAATTTTTCCTTGGGATTGGCCGGCGGTGGGCTGCTGGCAGGCTTGATCTTCGGCCATTATGGAAGGATCGGGAATTTTATCGGCCGTTTTCCACGTAATGCCACCGATGTCCTTAAAGAGTTGGGGCTTGCCCTCTTTTTTGTTCAAGTGGGTTTCGATACGGGGCAGAGTTTTGTAGAGTCCCTCGATATCAACGCCCTATATTACGGGCTTTATGCTATTCTCTTCGTCCTCATCCCGATGACTGTTAGCTTTTTGGTCGGGCATTACCTGATCGGCATTTCGGTGAGCGAGTGCTTTGGGGTCATCTGTGGGGGCATGACCTTTACACCAGGGCTCGATATCATCCGTGAAGCTGACGATTCAGAGCGGCCTGTCGTGGCCTACTCTTCGGTCTATCCCGTGGCCTTGATCCTCGTGATCCTTTTGGTCCAGGGGATGTACCTTAGTTTGATCGCGCTCGGTGGATAAGCTTTTTAGCGAAGCCTCGAGGCGCTTACGCGTTTCCCCTCTTTGAAGCCAACGACGAAAGCTCCCTTCAGCCCATTTTTACGAAGCCTCTTCTTTTCCTTTTGAGCTTGCTCGTAGGACTGAAAACGACCCGTCCTGTATTTATGGAGATCTCCTTCCTTGTAATAACGGATCTCGTCGCTTTCTAGGCCGTAACGGCGTTTGAAGTAGGCGTCGTTCTTCTTTTCACCGAAAGCACCGATCTGGACCGAGAAAAAAGATTTTGCCTCGCTTCCTTCGCTTTTTTCCCAGTCGGGTTTTTCTTTTTCCCCTTCCCCTTTTTTCCCTTGAGCGATCCCTTCCTTTTCATCCTCTGAACTTTCCTGCTTATCCCCGCTTTCTTTTTCTTCCTCCTTTCCCGTTCCCTTCTTACTTTCTTCCTTACCGCTCTCCTTTCCTTTTTCCTCCTTACTTGTTCCCTGCCCTTTACTTGCTACTGCTCCTTCCTCTTTGCTCTCTTCTTCGGCCTCTGAGGCTTCTTCCTTGCTGCTCCCCTTTTCTTTTTCTTGCTTGCTTTTCCCCTTCTCTTCACTTTTTCCCTCCTTTTCCGGGCTCATTTTATCGTTCTCTTCGCTAGGGCTTTTGGCGGACGTGACTTTTTTGGGGGCTTCGACTTTGAGATCGCTGCTCTTTTCCACGCGTAAGAGCTCTCCATCTCCTGAAACACAAGAGACACGGCCATCGATCGTGTAAGTTCCGGGCTTGCTCTGCTTTTGGATCAGTTTATAAACCACCTCGAATTCCAACTCTGAAGGGATCTCCATCCAGATGAACTTGGCTTTTCCATCCTGGAAGACAAAGCTGGAGCCTTTTCCTTTTTCCTTGGAGGCGACGAAGCCTTCCGGGATCATTTCCTCCAGCTTGGCATACCCTTTAAGGTCCACTTTTCGGACGGTCACTGTGACCATGTATTGCCGCTCTCCGACCTTTTCGATCTCTCGGGAAAGCTGAAGGGGCGCTTCCTTTTCTTGCCCAAAACCCGTGCTTTGAAAAGCGAGCAGCAATAAAAGCAAGAGGCTCAGGGTGTGCAGGGTCCTGTTATTTATGCTAGTGAGCATCTTATTCAAAAATAGGTATCCCACTCAGAAAAGAACCTGTTCCAGATCATTTTCAGCGTCGAAGGGCCTCGATCAAACTTTGAAGGGAGGTGTACTTATTTTGGCCCATGACCCATTCGCCGTTTTGGATGGAAATATCAGCTTCTGTTTCTTTCGCCGCCTTTATACGGATCTTATATCCGATACGTTCGAGGGCCTTTTGGGTCCAGAAGAGTTCCCGTCCCTCTCCTGCCAAGCTGAGCTCTCCACAAGGCGGTTCTATAAAGCGAAAGGAGCCGGTTTCGCTGTCGAAGAGGAGTTTATCGCTTGCGAAGACGTCCGAAAAGGATCCGTTCATGGCCAGTTCTTCCGGGATCCCTTCCAAAACATCCCCTTTTCCGTTCATGAGCCACACCCGATCGACGATCCTGAGGATGGTCTCGAGGTCGTGGGAGGCCATAACGATCGATTCCTCACGGGCTCGAGCCAATGCTCGTAGCATGCGAGCGATCTCGACCCGGTTGATCAGATCCAGATGGGCGGTGGGTTCATCCAGTATCAAAGCTTGTGTGCGTTGGGCAAGGGCTCTGGCTATCATGCTTTTCTGGGCCTCTCCATCGCTGAGTTCATCCAGGGAACGCTCGGCGAGGTGCTCGATATTGGCTTGTTCCAAAGCTTCTTCGATCGCTTCCTGGTCACTTTGGCTAAGTGGCATAAAGGCTGAGCGATAGGGGCTTCGTCCCAGGGAGACCAGATCCCGGACCGTTAAGTTGGTCGGAGCGTTCATACCGGTAAGGACGATGCTCAAAAGCCGAGCTCTTTCACTCGCTCCACATTCTTCGATCGCTCGCCCTCCGATCCATGTTCTTCCGCCCAAAGGAGGGTGGAGGCCTGCGATGGTCCGCAAAAGGGTCGATTTCCCACACCCGTTCGGGCCGACCAAGGCTAAGAGCTCCCCTTTATGACAGCTCAGGTCGAGGCCTTCTCCCAGGACGCTCGCCCCTTTTCCGGGTTTCCCATGACCGATACTGAGCTTTTCGGTTCGAATGCCTTCTTCCATATATTCAGAAGCTTCTTCCGAGTTCTTTACGGCGAAGGATGACCCCGATCACGAGGGGAGCTCCGATCAACGAGGTGACAGCACTGATCGGTAGGGTGCTTCCGTACCCCGGTAATTGAGCGATCATATCGCAAATAAGGAGAATAAGGGGACCCAACAATAGAGAGCCGAGCATCGTGCTCCCGTGCTTGGAGGTGCGGAGGATCGCCCGTGTCATGTGAGGGATGGCGATCCCGATGAAACCGATCGGCCCGCAAAAAGCTGTTATGGATCCGGTGAGGAGACTGGTGGAAAGGATGGTCCCGATCCTCGCTCGCTCGATGTTCGACCCCATGCTCCTTGCATAGGTCTCTCCGAGGAGGAATCGGTCCAACTCTTTTTGGAGGGCAAAGGCCAGAATACAGCCAGCGCCGATGGCAAGGGCCAGATAAGGCAATTGGGCGTTGGTCACCCCTCCCAGATCCCCGAAGCTCCAGATCATAAACTCTTTGATCCGTCCGGGGTCGCTGAAATACTGCCAAATGCTAACGATCGAAAAGGTAAGGTTTCCGATCATGATACCGAGGATGAGAAGGGTCACCGGATCCGATAGGCGATAAGAAAGGAGGAGAACGATAAAAAGGATCGCTGCCGATCCTAGCATCGAGGCCACGATCAAACTCCAACTTCCCAGAATGCTCGCATCTCCAAGGTCCAGGAAGTGTTGTACAGGGCCTCCCGCCAATACCAACAAGCCCACTCCGAGACTCGCACCCGAGTTGATCCCTAGTACGGAAGGACCGGCTAAAGGATTCCGGAAAAGGGTCTGCATCTGCAAGCCGCTGATAGCCAACCCAATGCCCGCAAGGATGGCCGTAGCTGCTCTTGGAAAGCGGATCTCGCGGACGATGGTCCGGTCCGTAGCATGCTGTGCCTCACCCCATAATGCTCCCCATACCCGCTCGAATGAAAGCTCCACCGACCCAAGGCAGAGATTGAGCAAAAAAGCTATGAACAAGAGGGTCAAAGCGCCCAGAAAAAGGAGAGGATGGGGAACGAATCGCTTCATCGGGCTTTGGTTAACGGGAGTTTTCGATGATAACGAAGTTCCCATTCCGG
>CAZOSO010000010.1:17867-28476 GCA_964582635.1 uncultured Weeksellaceae bacterium
TTCATCGGGCTTTGGTTAACGGGAGTTTTCGATGATAACGAAGTTCCCATTCCGGGTTCTTCTCGGGATGAAAAATGTGGAGGAGATCCTTGAGGACGAGTTCTGGATGGACGGCTCCGCTTTCCCAGAAATCGTTGCCCCGCCCTTCTTCTTTCCTTTTGTCGTTGTTGTAAACCGACTTTTCTTGAAAGGCTCGGAAGCTTCCGATACGCTCGTCGAGCGATACCAGTTCCCGGAGGGTCCTGTTCCTTCCTGGGTTCAACCAGATATCCGCATCTCCGGCCTTTGCGAGCACTTCCTCTAAGCTTTTGGGAACTCCGCCCGTGGAGTTGTCTTTAGGCCAGGGATGAACCCCTCCAGCATCTCGGATCAACTCGGCCATATAGCTCTTCCCACCGGGAATGTGCCAAGTTCCCCTATTAGGAGCATTGCAAAGCACTTCGGGGCTTTCCTCGGGATCTGGCGTGCTCGAAGCCAGCGAATCGTAAAGGGAAGCCCTTTTTTGGAAAAGGGAATCCGCTTTTTCTTGATATCCGGTGAGAATACCGAAGACACGGATCCATTCCAGGCGTCCAAGAGGGTCTTTTTCCCGCCAAGCCATGATGTCGAGTGTGGGGATCCCGCTTTCTTCGAGGACCCTTGTATCCCCTCCTGATCCTCCGCTCATTCCATCGTCCAAAAGGAGGTCGGCCTTGCTGGCGAGGAGGCGCTCTTTGTCGATCGAGCGTTCCATCCCGATGGCTTGGATCTTCCCCTCTTGCATCCGCTTGCGCAGCTTTTGATCATAGAGGTGCTTGCGAGCGGGAAAAGCCACGATGCGATCGGCGGCGCCTAACTCCAGGAGCATGCCGGCATGCGTGCTCGAAAGACAAGCGATCCGTTCCACCGGCACCCGGATATCCTTGCCAGCTTCTTTTTGTTCCGGAGCTTCCTGACCGGCTTCGATCAAGCGATAATGGGCTTTAGACTTTCCATTTTCCTTCTTCAGGATCTGTAAGGAATAGCCGTAAGGACGCTCTTCGAGCTCAAAGCGGGTGGCCTTTAGCGTAGTACCACGCTGTTCCGTTTCCTTCTCCTTCTTCATTTGGCAGGACAAAACGGTGAGGAGAAGGAGCAATGGGCTCCAAAGCAATGATCGGGTTGGCCGTGTTCCCTGTTCGAGTGAGAGGCTTCGCATGGGTCCGGAGTAGCTTTTCCCCCGAAAGCTTTCCTTTATGTGAAAAGGGCCGGACAGGTCTTCTGGCTTACCTCATCCCTCAGCGCCTTCCCGCCCCTTTCCGAGGTAGTGGCATGTGCTGAGAGGTTCGGAGGATCACAGCAGCGGGGACTGCTCCGGAATCCCCGTCGCAGTCCGACGGGTCACCGGATTCCCTTTTGCATCGCTCCACCGGGGCGCGGAGCGAGGTCGCGGACCCTAGGCTAACAAAGGTAGGGAACTTTGAGCAAGGAGCTTTGCTTATTCGGTATTGCCAAGATCGAAGGAGAGGCCGAGATTGAAGACCTCTTTGATCTGGAGGCGCGGTCCCCTTTTATCCGCAATACCATCCTCGTCCGTATCGACCGGCACCATGATATCGTCATCATAGATCATATCGGTGGAAATGCTGGCCCTCATGAAGGAATTGATCTTCATGTTGAGAAGGAGGGAAAAATTGATGTCGATGTTCCCGGGTTCCTCCAGGTAGTTGGAGAAAAGGCTGATATCGCTCCGAAGTTCGGTATTGGGGAGAATGGTCTTGCTGATGCGGGCGGTAAGGTTCCCCCCAAGTTCATAACGGACATTCTCACCCGGTTCCACGCCATAAGCTCCCTGTGAGGCTAACTCATCGTTTGCCACTACGGTGACTTTTGTGGCCAAAGGGGCGGCCGTAAGGTCGAAATGGTCGCTCGGGTTATACCCGATCCCCAAGCCTCCTTTGCCATATCCAGGAGAGAGGAGGTCGGAGATGAGGACGGAATCTTTGGTCGGGAAACTGTAGCCCGGGGCGAACTGGCTTCGGAGGTTGAGCTGAGCGCTGTAAAAAAAGTTTTTACGGATCTTTCGTCCGATCTTGCTGTTCAATTGGATCTTGTCGTCGTTCTTGATAAAGGGATCCTTCCTTTGGCTGAGCATCCCATAAGCCATGTCCAAGCTGTTCTGCCAACTGATCTTTCCTTTTCGGTAATCAGCGAATAGGTTCGCAGCCCCTGTGGCCGATATAGAATTCTGGCCACCTCCGGTCCAATTCTCCAGAGCCACTTGACTGAAATTGAGGTTCAAGATCGCCCCCTTTTTCCAGAGGGTGTCCATGGCCGTGTCTTTATCGGGTTCATCGCTTTTTTGTCCTTTGGCGGTAGGGGCTGTCAAGGTCATAAGGCTGAGGGACAGCAGGGAAAGTGTTTTTCTAAGGCACATGGAGCTGGAACTACAGTTTTTCTAGGGCTTCCGCAACAAAAAAGGCCATCCAAAGGTTCAAAGGCGTTTTGGTCCAAAAACGCGTTGATACAAGCTCTCTTCTTTTCCCCATTTCTGGATGTCATCCCCTTAAGAGTGGGGTGAAGGGATCCATGAAGAACTGAGAATATGCCCTTGGACCTTTGCCGGTCCGAAGGGAAAGGGGTCTTTAGGAGGCCTCTGTTTTCCCTTTCCCTTTTTCCGCTTCCTTTTCCTTGGGCTTTCGAGAGTAAACCCGCCGAAGGTCATAGTACTTCATCGGGTTTGCTTGGAAGTTCTGCACATCGGAGTTGATCATAAGATACTTTTCTCCGTACCACAGGATGATCACAGGGGCGTCATCGATCATGACCTGTTCAGCCTTTTGGAAGTATTTATAGCTGGAGTCCTTGTTGAGCGAAGTGACCCCTTTCATATAAAGGCTGTCAAAGCGAGGGTTCTGGTAACGAGTGGTGTTGGGCCAGGAACTTTCGTTCGGATCATCCGGTACTTGTCCTCCATAGGTCAACCACAGGAAATTCTCAGGCGAGGGGTAATCGGCGATCCAAGCACTCCTCCAAATATCTCCCTCGCCCTGTTTCGCACTTTCCAATTTTTTAGCAAAGGATACGCGTTCCAAGGTCAGGTTGATGTTCAGAACATCCTGGATCTGTTTTTGGATCGCAATAGCGACGCGGGTGTTCTTACCCCCTCCGCGATTCAGCTCGATCTTGATCGAAGGAAAATCCTCGCCGTTGGGATAACCGGCTTTCCTCAAATGTTCACGAGCCTTTTGCGGGTTGAAGGAGTAACCTTTGATCTCCTCGATGTTATAATCCCGGAAGGTAGGCGGGGTGATCCCGTGATGACCAGGGCCATAAGCTTCATCGTTCAACACGTGCTTCACGATGCTGTCCCGATCGATGGCGTAGGAAAAGGCTTTCCGTACGTGAGGGTCTTGGAAGACCTTTTTTGTAAGGTTGAACTCGTAGAATTGAGTGCTCATTTCCGAGACGCGGCTAAGGATCCACCGCGGGGAATCGCCGGTGAATTCCTCGATCTCCTCTTCGACCACGGACCGCACTTTGTTGGCCGGGAGCCCGTGGATCATGTGGACCTTCCCTGCCCTGAACTTTTCGAGTTGCCGGATCTTGGAATTGATGAAGTGAAAATGGACCCGTTCGAGGTAGGGCAACCGATTCCCGAGGCTGTCCTTCATGTGATACTCATCGAAGCGTTCCAGAACCAGTTCTTCCCCGTCATCTTTGGTCTTCACGAATTTGTAGGGTCCTGCTCCAACGCGCATATCGCTGGGGCCGTATTTCTCCATTGCCCTTTTGGAGACGATGGACGTGGCAGGCAGGGAAAGAATATAAAGGAAGGAAGAGCTGGGGCGGGTCAATTCGATCTTGAAGGTATTGTCATCCTTGATCTTGAAGCCGGAAAGATCTTCAGCGTTCCCTTTATAGAACTCCTTGGCCCCTTTCACTCGACGCTTGAAAGTCATTTGAAAGTTGGCGTTATGATGGCTGGGGCTACAAAGGAGTTTGAAGGAGTATTTCACATCCTGACTTTGGATCCGTCGATCTTCCTTGCTTTCAAAACAGGGATCGGGATGAAAGAAGATCGAATCCTTGAGCGTGAACGTGTGGGTCTTTCCGTTTTCGCTGACCTCATGCTCCTTGATAAGAGCCTTTTCGACTTTCATCTCCCCATTGGAGTTCGGGTTGAACCGGAAGAGCCCCTCGTGCATTTGAGAAACCACGTGGGATGATACCAGATCCGTTACTGCATAAGGGTAAAGGGTCTGGAATTTTTCCGTTTGGGGAATATGAAGAGTGTCCCCATAAGTGGGGTCCCCTTTAGCCGTTCTTCCTGGACCTTTGCTATTATCCTCTTTTCCGCTTTTACAGCCGATCAAAAGGATGGAGAGGAGGAGGGTTGTTAACAAGCTCTTGTGGAATCGCATGAGGATAAGCTTTTGCTTGGAGGCCCAATTTAGTCTAAAGTTGCAATAATAGCTACGATCTTAAAATACAGAAAAGCGATCCGATACGGATCAGTTGGGTTTTGCTCTGTGTTTTGCCCAATTTTTGTCGATATGTACCTTAAGAAACCAAAGGATTTAAAAGCAACCCTTGCTATTCTCAAAAAAACTTTACTTTTGCCTTGGGAGGATCAGATAAGGATGCTAAAATTGCCTGCTCGAAATGAACGTTAACGTTCGGTCCATGTTACGCGATATTCGATACGTTCTTTTCTCCTTCCTTCTGCTGGGGCTTTTAGGCAGCTCGAATGCTCTGGCTGGTGTGATAGCCTTGGAAGGAACCTATCAAGGAAAGAACCTGTACGTCCAAAACCCCTTCGCTGGTTCCGGGGTCGGCTTTTGTACCTATGAGGTCACCGTGAACGGGGATGTTACTACCGACGAGATCAATTCGAGCGCTTTCGAAGTGGACTTATCCAATTTCGATCTCAAGATCGGAGATGAAGTGGTCGTTAAGATCAAGCACAAGGACGATTGCAAGCCCAAAGTCCTCAACCCGGAGGTCCTTAAACCCAAAAGCACTTATGAGATCCAGAACATCGAGATCCTGGAGGAGGATAGCGTTTTGAAATGGACCACCAAGGGAGAGACCGGACAACTTCCCTTTATCATCCAACAATACCGTTGGAACAAATGGGTGCGGGTCGGTGAGGTCCAGGGCAAAGGGAATCCGAAAAAGCACACCTATAAGTTCAAGTTCAATCCCCACAGCGGAGAGAACAAGTTCCGTGTCATCCAAGAGGATTACACCGGAAAGGTCAACCCTTCAAAATCGGTATCCTTCCGGAACACCGAAGGAGAAGAGCTTCAGTTCAGCCCGAAGAAGGTCAAAAAAGAGATCATCTTTACGGGTGAGACCAAGTTCGAGATCTACGATCAATATGGGAATGTGGTGAAGAAAGGGTACGGCAAGAAGGTGAACGTGAAGAACCTGAAGGACGGGGTTTACTACCTCAGCTACGACAACAAGACGGAGAAGTTCATCAAGAAGTGAGTTTTTCGCTCCTCTTTTCCTTTCTGTTCAAGGAATGCGTATGAAGCGGATCGAACACCTCGGTATCGCGGTCGAGGATCTGTCCAAAGCCAACGAAGTTTTCGAGAAGATCTTCGGCCCCTCTTATAAGGTGGAGCAGGTTGAAAGCGAAGGGGTTTCGACGAGTTTTTTCAAAGTGGGCGATAACAAGGTCGAGCTCCTAGAAGCCAGTGATCCTGAAAGCCCGATCGCTAAATTCATCCAAAAGAACGGGGAAGGGCTTCATCATGTGGCCTTTGAAGTCGAGGATATTGAGGCGGAAATGGAACGCTTAAAAGGGGAGGGTTTCCGATTGATCCACGAGGAGCCTAAAGAGGGAGCCGACAATAAAGCTGTCTGCTTTCTCCATCCCAAAGACACGAAGGGGCTGTTGATCGAGCTTACTCAGGAAAAGTCCTGATCCAAGAGCGCCTTTTCCAAGTCTGTGATCCGCCCATCCTTCAAATGATGGGCTTTTATTCCTTTTTCTTGGGCCGACTGAACATGAGCTTTTGTGTCATCGACGAAAAGGATCTGTTGGGGGGAGCAACCTAATCGTTTTAAAAGCTCATTAAAAGCCCTCTCTTCAGGCTTACGTGCCCCTAATTCGTAAGAAAGGTGGATCCCTTCGAAGAGTTGGCGAAAGTTCTCGAACCCGAAGCTATTCTCGACGATCCTCTGGAAACCCAGCATATGGATCTCGTTGGTGTTGCTGAACAAGTGGAGTCGGTAATGCTGAGCTGCTCTTTGCAGAAAGCGGTATCGTTCACGAGGAATATCGAGAAGCAACGCGTTCCAGGCCTCATCGATAGCCTCATCGCTCGCCTCCATCCCTGCCTTTTCCCTTAAGGTAGCTCGGAACTCCCCGGCGCTGATCTCGCCTCTTTCCAATCGATCGAACAAGCGATCTTGTTCAGCCCGGGAATGTGCTTCCAATATTTTTCCGTTCCCCAACTTGGCAAAAGCTTGGCTCGTCCGCTCAGGGTCGATGTCGATGATCACGCCTCCAAGGTCCAGTAAAAGAACTTCGATATCCCTTGGATCCGGGAGTTTTGGTCGCTTTGAAAGAGTTCCGCTCAAAAGGAGCTTTTTTCGCTAATTTTGTTCTTCGAAAGGGTTTTCCTTTTTATGGGCCTATAGCTCAGTTGGTCAGAGCACTTGACTCATAATCAAGTGGTCCCTGGTTCAAGTCCAGGTGGGCCCACTCTCTTTCTCGTCCGAACCTCCGTTCGGACGAGAAAGAAAGATCCAAATCCCAAAGGTTCCAAATCCCAAAAATCCTTGCTCCAATTTAGCTTTAAAGGATCCATAGTCGTCCCTTTTTATATGAAACGCTGCTTCCTCTATTTCCTCCTTTTCTTTCTGGCCTTTTCAACGCTGAAGGCCCAGGAAAATGTGGACACCAATTATTACGATCCTCCTCGGAAGATGGATCGCTTGGTCTTCAGGATCGGGCATGCCAACTGGATGAATGGTCCAGGTGATGTTTCGGTAAAGCCTTGGTCTTATCACACCAGCCTTCATTACATGCAGGATATTCCCTTTGGGAAGAGTGGATTCGCCGGGGCTATAGGTTTGGGTTTCAGAAGTCACAACGTTTTTCATAATGGGATCTTTATCGAGGATCCGGATGGGGAGGATGCTACTCAGCTCGTTCCTTACTCCAAGGATCAAGAGCCCGATAAGAACAAGCTTTCCGCCAATTATTTCGATCTTCCCCTTGAGCTCCGTTTTCGAACCGAAGGTTCTCCGGCTTTTAAGATAGCGGTCGGGGGAAGCATCGCTTACCTTTTCAACCTCCATCATAAGATCATCGATTCGGATGGAAAGCGGAAATACTTCGGGATCGATGGGGTCGATCCCCTCCGCTATGGTCTTCAGGCTCGTATAGGAGTGGGGCGCTTCAACGCTTTCGCTTATTATTCACTCTCTCCCTTTTTCAAAAGCGGTCAAGGGCCTCAGATGCAGCAAGTTTCCCTAGGGGTCGCTCTCACCCTGTTGTGAGCCAACTAAAAGAGCCTTGCTCGAGGTAGAGATGCCGGGTCACGAAGAAGAAACTGCAGAGAAAACCCCAAACGGTGCCAAGGGCCAGCTCGGATAACGTATGAGCTTCCAATCGGATGCGCGCACTCGCTAAGATCCCTCCTAGTAGGATCAAAAGGGCCAGAAAGTCAAGGACGGGGAAATGGTTGTGGCTGAAGAGACCGAGGATGGCCCCTACAAAGCCCGAGTAAGCGCACAGATGAACGCTCACCCGCCACCAGATGTTCATGATCGCTAATCCCGTGAAGGCGACGATCCCCCCAAAGAACGCTGCATAAATAAGAGAAGGGAGGTCCGGTTTTAAAAGGATGATATAGGTGGCGATCAAATAGATGAGGGTAATGATAAAGGGGAGAAAACGATCTTTACGCCTTTCGAGATAGACGCTTTGGATCAGTTCGGCCCTATAAAGAATGAAAATGGATAGGGTCGGAAGGATTCCCGTCGTTATCAGGACCGCGAGGAGGAGGTTCCAGAGGTCTTTCCAGGGTATCAATTCCGCATGGATCGGGTCGAGCCAGACCATGAAGAAGATCGTGAGGGTCGGAATGAGGGCCGGATGAAGGAGAAAGGAGATGATATGGGCAAGAGCGCGCATGCCCTTAGAGTTCTTTCCGCATTCGTGCAACCGGTATCGAGAGCTGTTCCCGGTATTTAGCCACCGTCCGCCGCGCGATGTTGTACCCTTTTTCTCGAAGGTAACTGGCCAATTTTTCGTCGGAGAGCGGTTTTTTCTTGTCCTCTTGATCGATCAGATCCTGAAGGATGCGCTTCACTTCCCGGGTGGATACTTCCTCTCCGCTCGAGGTCGAAATGGATTCGCTGAAGAAGGACTTCAAGAGGAAGGTCCCATAGGGGGTTTGAACGTATTTGCTGTTCACCACCCGAGAGATCGTTGAAATGTCCAGTCCAAGAATATCAGCGATATCCTTGAGGATCATGGGCTTAAGTTTGGTCTCATCGCCTGTGCGGAAATAATCCTTCTGGAAGCGGATGATGGTGCTCATCGTCAGGTAAAGGGTCTGCTGTCGCTGCTTGATGGCTTCGATGAACCATTTGGCGGAATCCACCTTTTTCTTGACGAAGTTATAGGTCTCCCGTTCGGCCTTCTTTTCCTTGTATTCTTTGAGCATTTGCTCGTAAGTGCCGTTCACTTTCAGGTCGGGATCATTGGCGGTGTTCAGGGAAAGCTCCGGTTCACCATCCCGGAAAGTGATGATGAAATCGGGGGTGATCTGTTGGTCATCCCCCATCGTTTCCCGCATCGAACCACCGGGTTTCGGGTCGAGCGCTGTGATCTCATCGATGGCCTCTTTCAACTCCTCATCGCTTATTTCGAGCTTTTGAGCGATGTTATCGTAGTGCTTTTTAGTGAAGGCTTCGAAATGATCTTCGAGGATCTCTTCAGCATTTCTAACAGCAGCTTCACTATGGTCTCGTCGTTCGATCTGAAGAAGTAAGCATTCACGTAGATCTCTTGCTCCCACCCCGGCCGGTTCCATCTCCTGCACTTTTTTTAGAAGCTTCTCGAGCTCTTCTTCATCGGTTTCGATGTTCTGTGAAAAGGCCAGGTCGTCCACGATGCTCTCCAGATCCCGTGTAAGGTAACCGGAATCGTCGAGGGTCCCGATCAAATGGCCTGCGACCTTTTTTTCGTGCTCCGAGATGTTCTTTAGGTGGAGTTGGTTCCGAAGACTTTCGTGAAAGCTGATGCCGCTTCCGATCGGGATCTCTTTTTCTTCCTCGTCCGGTCCTTTTTGTTGGGTTTGAAGGTTGTAATAGGGCGTATCGTCCGAAACGTCATCATCTCCCATGTACTCGTCGAAATCGAACTCCTCCTGAGCTTCCGAGATCTCTTCATTTTCCCGCTCCGCCATATCGTCCTCCCCCTCATTGCTGAACTCCTCTTCGGCGCTTTCCTCATTTCCCTCTTCAAGGGCGGGATTTTCCTCGAGTTCCTCCTTGATCCGCTGTTCCAATTCCATGGTCGGGACCTGGAGTAGCTTCATCAGCTGGATCTGCTGAGGGGAGAGCTTTTGAAGGAGTTTTTGTTGAAGGCTTTGCTTGAGCATGTTGGGCGGCTAAGCGGTCCTTGATGTCAGAACTCTGCATTCCCCGGTGTTCGGGGAAACGGTATCACATCCCGGATGTTGTTCATGCCGGTCAGGAACATGAGCATCCTTTCAAATCCTAAGCCGAAACCACTGTGAGGAACGGAGCCAAAGCGCCGGATATCCAGGTACCACCACATGCTTTCTTCAGGAATGCCAAAGGCTTGCATGCGCTCTTTCAGGATCTCCTCTCGTTCTTCCCGCTGGGATCCTCCTACGATCTCCCCGATATCGGGAAAGAGCACATCCATCGCCCCTACGGTCTTTCCGTCCTCGTTCCCACGCATGTAGAAGGCCTTGATATCCTTGGGATAGTCGGTGATCACGACAGGACGTCCGCTCTTTTTAACGAGATGACGCTCGTGTTCGGATTGAAGGTCGGCACCCCATTCCACGGGGTATTCGAACCTCCCCTTCTTGTAGGGTTTCGATCTTTGGAGCCTTTCGATGGCGTCCGTATAAGTGATCCGTTCGAAAGGGTTCTCCGAAACCTCCTGGAGCCGTTCGATCAGATCTTTTTCGTGCCGCTCTTCTTGCTTGAGCCCTTTTTCTTCGTCCAATTCGAGTTGACGCAAGAATTCAAGGTCTTCCGGATATTTTTCGAGCAATTCCTTAACGATGGCTTGAAGGAACTCCTCAGCGAGGTCCACATCGTCGGTCAGGTCGAAAAAGGCCATTTCGGGTTCGACCATCCAGAATTCTGCTGCATGCCGGGAGGTATTGGAATTCTCCGCTCTGAAAGTGGGGCCGAAGGTATAGACCTTGCTAAGCCCCAAGGCTCCGAGTTCGGCCTCGAGTTGACCGGATACCGTAAGTTGGGTCTGTCTGCCGAAGAGGTCCTGGCTGAAATCGGTTTTCCCGTTCTCATCCTTGGGGAGCTTATTCGGATCTCCGATGGGAAGGGAGCTCACGTGGAACATCTCCCCCGCCCCTTCAGCGTCCGAGGCGGTGATGATCGGGGTATGGAGGTTGTAGAAACCCCT
>CAZOSO010000011.1:0-11977 GCA_964582635.1 uncultured Weeksellaceae bacterium
AACGGCTGCCCGAACAGCGACACGGTCCGCCTTGCCCCCAATGGGATCAGCCCGAAGGACACTTTTCTCTGCAAGGGCGACAGCGTCCTCCTCGCGGAGGGAACGGACACATCGGCGATCGATCACAACTGGACGCCCCCGAGCGGCCTCTCCGACCTGAACAAGGCCACTCCTCTCGCTTTCCCGGACACTACGACGACCTATACGAACACGATGACCTCGGGCTGTGATACCACGGACCTCCAGGCGACCGTCACGGTGGGGGACACCCCGACGGTGGAGCTCCCCTATGACAGCTGCCTGCAGGTGAGCGATACCCTGACCCCGGACCCCACGGTCTCTTCAGACGCTACGGTCCACTGGGACCCGACCCAGGGGCTCAGCGACGGGACCCTCGAGGCCCCGGCCTTCTATCCGGACAGCCCCCACACCTACACGATCACGGTCACGGACACGGGGAGCGGTTGCCGGAAGAGGGACACCCTTCGCCTCATGCCCAAAAGGTATCATCCAAAGGATTCAGCGATCTGCCGCGGTGACAGCCTCGGGCTCGGAGCTCCTGCCCACCCCGAACTTGCCTATGAATGGAGCCCGGATATCCAGGTCGAGAACAACCAGGGCGCTACTCCTATCTTCCATCCGGACAGCACGCGCACCTACTTCATGACCCAAGCCTCGACCTGCGACACGGTCCAGCGCAGCTTCCACCTGAAGGTGAACGAGCGGCCGAAGGCCGAAGCGGGTGAGGACCGAAGGATCCCGGAAGGGAAAACGGTCCGGATCGGCCAGGACCCCGAGCCGGACGTGCACTATCAATGGAGCCCTCAAAAAGGCCTCACCAACCCTCAGAGCACCCCAAGCTCAGCGAGCCCGAGGACCACAATGGAGTACCTCCTTTATGCAGCGACCGACAGTACCGGATGCGCAAGGAGGGACACGGTCCGCATCGAGGTCTACGAGTGGGAGCTCTTCGTTCCGAACGTCTTCGCCCCGGGTTCGAAGGGCGATCGGGATAACAAGGTCTTCCGGGTCCACGGTGGTCCGTTCAAAGCGTTCCACTTGCAGATCTTCTCCAGATGGGGCGAGCTCGTCTTCGAGAGCCGTGATCCCCAAAAGGCCTGGGACGGGACCTACAAGGGCGAGCCGATGAAGGCGGGGGTTTACACGTATCAGCTCCGTGTAACCCTGCCGGAGGGGAAGGAAGTGGAAAAGTCGGGGAGCGTTACTTTGTTGCGCTAATGGGGCCTAGTTCAAGACTCAGCCCTTAGCAGTCCGATCCTCCCTGGATATCAGACCGTTCAAAATTCCCTATATTGTTGATGGAATGCTCGTGGAAGGCGCAAAGCTCAACTCCGCGGTAAAAGGGAAATATGATCTTCCATAGGTCATTCATTTCGGAGTTAATGAAAGGCTTTTTCAAGGGCTTTATCCCATTACTTTTTGCAGCCATCAATTATATTGAGGTGAGAGCTCAAGATCCTGGAGGAAGTGCATTGGATGGGGATAGCCTTAGAAATTCCGTGGGGGTGGAATTATTTGGTAGGTTACCTCTCTATTCTATCTCTTATAGAAGGAAAATGGGGGATTCTATAGATCACATGATCGCTTTCCATGCATCCTATTTGGGAGGGCCTGAAGTCTCATTTTCTCCGAGCTATTCTTTTCTTCCTTGGACCATCGGGATCTTTCGATTAAAAGTAGGTTTATCGAGCCCTCATACGTTTGCTCTTTGGAGGTCGAAGGGAGAGGAACCCATCCCTGGGGGAAGGCAGACCCCCTTTTATGAATGGGCTGTTCTTGGAATAATCGGGACCCATTTTGCTATTTCTGACCGAGTGACGATCGATCTGGATTTTTTGCCCCGTATATACTCAGAAACCCCTTTTCTTCCATCGAACGATTTTGGCCGATGGGCGGACCAAGATGCTATGGGAGGGATCCAGGTTGCTTATCGTTTTTAGAACAGGTCCGCGCGTTCTTTTAAAAGTTGTAGATCCTTCCTTGCTTTCCCACTCCCCCCTTACACTCTCCAATATTCCCCTACCTTTGCAGGTTCACCTGTCAAATTGTCCGCCCCGTAGGATGTGGCAAAGAAGTTGGCAGGCCTTCTCAAAAAAAAGCATAGCGATCTATGGCAGCGAACGAAGAAGAAAAGCAACAAGAGGAAGCAAAGCAGCAACAAGAAGAAGAGCAACAACAGCAAGGGGAAAAGCAAGAGCAAGAAGAAGAAGAAAAGCAAGAGCAGTCTGAAGAAAGGACTGAAGAAGGAACAGACGGGGATACCCCAAAAGAAGAGCAAGGAGCAAAAAGCGCGGATGAGCGCGTGAAAGAGCTCGAAAAACAACTGGAAGACCTGAACGAAAAGCACCTTCGGCTCTTTTCCGAATTCGATAATTTCAAAAAGCGGACGAAAAAGGAGAAGAGCGAGCTCATCAAGAGTGCCGGTGAAGATGTCATCGGAGAACTCCTCCCCGTCCTCGACGATTTTGAGCGAGCGATCGCTTCCAATCAAGAGATCGAAGCCGAAGGGGAGCAAGTGGAGCAACTCAAGAACGGCTTCGAACTCATCTACAATAAGATGAAGAAGATCCTCGAGGAGAAAGGGCTCCAGGAAATGGAAGCCGAAGGAGAGGAGTTCAACACCGATCGCCACGAAGCCATGACACGTATGCCGGTAGAAGAAGAGGATAAGAAGGGCAAGGTGGTCGAGGTGGTCCAGAAAGGATATTACCTGAACGAGAAGGTCCTGCGCTACGCCAAAGTGGTGGTGGGACAATAACAAGAGCCTCCCCCTTCAAAAGGCTGGCTTTTTAGCAAATTCGCGCTGCGAAAGAAGCGACTATGGCGACGGAAAAAGATTATTACGAGATACTCGGGGTATCGCGAGATGCGAGTTCCGACGAGATCAAAAAGGCTTACCGGAAGATCGCGATGAAGTATCACCCGGATAAGAACCCGGGGGATAAAGAAGCGGAAGAGAAGTTCAAGGAGGCCGGTGAAGCCTACGAAGTGCTGAGCGACCCCGAAAAGCGGCAGAAGTACGACCGATTCGGCCATTCCGGGCTCGGCGGTGCTGCTGGAGGCGGCGGAGCCGGCATGAACATGGACGACATCTTCGAGCAGTTCGGCGACATTTTCGGCGGGGCCTTCGGAGGCTTCGGCGGAGGTGGAGGACGAGCTCAGCGACGTCCCAAAGGGTCCGACATCCGGGTCAAGCTCAAGCTCACCCTCGAAGAGATAGCCACCGGCGTCGAGAAAAAGATCAAGGTCAACAAGCAGGTCCCTGCCGAAGGGGTCGAATACAAGGATTGTCCTACTTGTCGTGGAACCGGTCAGATCACCAAGGTCGCCAATACCATCCTGGGCCAGATGCAGACCGCCCAGACCTGCCCTCAATGCCACGGGACCGGTCGGACCATCTCCAGGAAACCGAACGACGCGGACGAGAACGGCCTCAAAAGGGAAGAAACGGTCGTGGACGTCAAGATCCCAGCGGGCGTGGAAGAAGGGATGCAGCTCAATGTGAACGGAAGAGGGAACGCTGCACCCATGGACGGAGTTCCCGGGGATCTGCTCGTCATCATCGAAGAGGAGGCTCACGAAGAGTTCACCAGGGACGGCATCAACCTCCATTACGAACTCTTCCTCAACTTTGCGGACGCTGCCCTCGGTTGCCAGCAGGAGGTTCCCCTCCTGAACGAGAAAAAGGCCAAGATCAAGATCGAAGCGGGCACGCAAAGCGGTCGCACTCTACGCCTTCGCGGAAAAGGGCTCCCGGACGTCCAGACCGGTCGCAAAGGGGACATCCTGGTGCACGTGAACGTCTGGACCCCGCAAAAGCTCAGCGACGAAGAAAAAGAGATGATGGAAAGGCTGCGGGAATCGGAAAACTTCGCTCCTGCGCCGACCAACAAGGACAAAGGCTTTTTCCAAAAAGTCAGGGAGATGTTCGAATGAAGCAGGTCTGAACCTCTTCCTCGATACCCACTCCATGCCACCTATTATCTCGGCCCGGAACATCTACAAGCGCTACCGCAATAAGGTGGCCTTGGACGGAGTTTCGGTCGACGTCGAACCCGGAAGGATCTTCGGCCTCCTCGGGCCGAACGGAGCCGGCAAGACGACCCTGATCCGGATCATGACCCGGATCAACACCCAGGATTCCGGCCACATCGATTTCAAAGGAGAACCCCTCGCCCCCGAGCACATCCCAAGGGTCGGCTATTTGCCTGAGGAGCGCGGCCTTTATCGGAAAATGAAGGTGGGGGAACAATGCCTCTACCTGGCCCGCTTGAAAGGGCTGGAGAAAAAAGACGCTAAGGAGCGGGTCGAGCAATGGTTGGAACGATTCGAACTTACGGATCAGTGGGATCGGAAAGTAGAGGAGCTTTCCAAGGGAATGGCTCAAAAGCTCCAGTTCATCATCACCGTGATCCATGAGCCGGAACTCCTGATCCTGGACGAACCGCTCAGCGGCTTCGATCCTATCAATGCCGAACGGGTGAAAGAAGAAGTGCTCGCAATGCGGGATCGAGGGGTCAGCATCGTCTTATCGACCCACAATATGAGCTCGGTGGAGGAGATCTGCGAGCGCATTGCCCTGATCAACGACGGCCGAGTGGTCCTTTCAGGAGAACTTAAGGACATTAAGGAAAGGTACAGCGAAAAGGTCTACGACGTCTTCTTCAAAGGCGAGTTGATCGGCTTCACGAACGCCTTGTGGACCAATTTCGAACTCCTTTACAAGGAGCAGGACGGCGATCGCTTCCGAGCAAGGGTGCGCATTCTCAGGGAGAACCGATTGAACCAGCTTCTCCAAGCCATCGTGCCCGTCGTGGAGGTCGAAGAAGTGCGGGAAGTGATCCCCAGCATGCAGGATATCTTTATCAAAGCAGTAGGAGGAAAGGATCCGGAGACTTCCGACGCTGATGACCCAGTGAGCCGATGAGCCGTATCCCGCTGATCATACGAAGGGAGTTCTCCACACGGGTGCGAAAGCGCTCCTTCCTCATCATGACCATACTCGGTCCCCTGCTTATCGCAGCTTTCATCACGCTCGCGATCTGGATCGGGATCCAAGAACGTCAGGACCACAGGGTCCTCGTCCAGGATGAGCACAACATCGTCCAAGGGAAACTGAAGAACAAAGACTTCATCTCCTTCAGTTATACAGATCGGGAATGGTCCGATCAAGAGTTCAAGAATAGCCCTTACTCGCTATATCTGGTCATTCACGAGAAACCGATGCAGGTGAACGCCCTGGAGCTCTATTACAAGACAGCTCCCGGCTTTTTCACCCAGAACTACATCGAGAACGAGGTCGAGACCGTTTTCGAGAACTTCAAATTGAAGGCCTCAGGGGTGGACCCCAACGATTACCAGCGCATCAAGACGCGCGTCAATATCAAGTCGATCAATGTCGATACCGGTAAAGAGAACAAATACCGGAAAGAGCGGGCCCTGGTCGGTTTCTTTTTCGCAGCCCTGGTCTTCATCTTCATCTTCATGTACGGAGTCCAGGTCATGCGCAGCGTCCTGGAGGAGAAGACGAACCGGATCGTCGAGATCATCATTTCCTCGGTCCGCCCCTTCCAGCTCATGCTGGGAAAGATCATCGGTGTAGCCTTCGTGGGGCTCACGCAGTTCATCCTTTGGGTCATCATCACCGCTTTCCTCACCCTCGGAGCGCAAGCCACCTTTTTCCCCGAGCGCTATGACCCCACACAGGTGCTTGAGCAGCAGGAAATGGCGCAAGGGACCAAAGAGAAGGTTGAAGAAAAAAGCGTCACAGCGGTCGAGGCCAGTAACTACGCATTCGGCTTATTGAAGCGGATCAATTTTCCCTTGATGATCGGCATGTTCATCTTTTTCTTCCTCGGGGGGTACTTGCTCTACAGTTCTCTTTTTGCGGCCGTTGGATCGGCAGTGGACAGTGGATCGGACACGCAGCAGTTCATGTTGCCTTTGACCATCCCTTTGATCTTCGCCTTTTTCATGGCCCATTTTGCGGTTAACAACCCTCAAGGCCCTGCTGCCACCTGGTTTTCGATCATCCCCTTCACATCGCCTGTAGTGATGTTGGTGCGGGTGTCCATGGGGCTGGAAGCCGGAAATGTTTGGCAACTCTTTCTATCCATGGGATCGCTCATCCTCGGTTTCCTCATCACCACATGGCTGGCCGGCCGCATTTACCGGATGGGTATCCTGATATATGGCAAAAAAGCGAATCTCCGTGACCTCTGGAAGTGGATCCGGACCGAATGATGCCCTTAGGTTGGCCGTTCTGGACTTGGGCACCAACACGTTTAACTTGGTCATCGGTGAAGTGAAGCCAGGGAGAAAAGCTCCTGAACTCCAACACCTTTTCAGCGATCGCTTTCCCGTAAAATTGGGCAAAGAAGGAATGGAAGAGGGCCTTATATCCGAGCCGGCCCAGTGCAGAGGGCTCGAAGCGCTCTTTGCCCATTTGGAAAAAAGCCGGGAATGGGAGGTGGATCATACGATCGCCATCGCTACCTCCGGGATCCGATCCTCCAGGAACGGGAAAGAGTACCTCGAACGGATCCGAAGGAATACGGACCTCGAACCGGAGGTTATCGACGGGGATCGAGAGGCCTATCTGATCGGAGAAGGTGTCCGCGCCGCCCTTCCTCTCGGCCAAGAAGCCAGCTTGATCCTGGACATCGGAGGGGGTAGTTCGGAATTTCTGATCGCGGACCAAGAGCACACTTATTGGAAACGGAGTTTCGAGATCGGAGCCGCTCGAATGCTCTCCGATATCGATCCCAGCGATCCGATCTCCGAAGAAGAACTCGAGCGAACGCGCCGAAAGATCCAGGAAATGCTCCAGCCCGTGCTGGAAGCTGTGAAAAGCTATCCGGTACGAAGCCTGATCGGCACCAGTGGCTCCTTCGAGTCCATTAGCGACATGGCTTTCCACCGCTTTCCAGAGGCCCCGGACCCGATGGACCGAGCAGCCGTAGAGGTCTCTCTGGAGCACTTTCACAAGATCCATAAGGCTTTATTAGGTTCGACCCTGGAAGAGCGCCTTCGGATGAAAGGACTTGCCCAAATGCGAGCAGAGATGATCGTATTGGGATCGGTCCTGATCGAAACAGTGGTCGAGAGGGCCGGGATCGAAAGGCTCTTCACTTCCTATTATGCACTTCGGGAAGGAGCCTTGATAGACTTTGCCCGTCGCACCCTATGAATAAGAACGAAAAGCATCCATGAAATGGCCCGGATCCTGATCATCGACGACGAAAAAAGCATTCGCAACACCCTTCAAGAGATCCTCGGGGATGAGGGATTCGAGGTGGAAAGCGTGGCTGACGGGCCCAAAGGCTGGGAAGCCATCAAGAATGGCCATTACCAAGTCGTCCTCTGCGATATCAAGATGCCCGAGATGGACGGGATGGAACTTTTGGACCAAGCCCTCGATGAACTTCAGGAAGCGCCCACCTTTATCATGATAACGGGGCACGGGACCATCGAAACCGCAGTCGAGGCCATTCAAAAAGGGGCTTATGATTTCCTCGAAAAACCCCTCGATTTGAACCGGGTCCTCGTATCGATACGAAATGCCTTGGACCGTAGTGACCTGGTCCAGGAGACCAAAAAGCTCAAACGAAAGGTCCAGAAACAAGCATCATCCCGTATTATCGGCGAATCCGAGGCCATCCAAGAGGTCCGGGATATGATCGACAGGGTGGCTCCGACCGATGCCCGCGTCTTGATCAGTGGAGAGAACGGATCGGGGAAAGAATTGGTCGCAAGGCAAGTTCACGAAAAGAGCCCCCGAGCGAAAAAACCTTTCATCGAAGTGAATTGCGCGGCCATTCCTAATGAATTGATCGAGAGCGAACTCTTCGGCCACGAAAAAGGGGCCTTCACTTCTGCCATCAAACAGCGGAAAGGGAGCTTCGAACAAGCGGAAGGGGGATCCCTTTTTCTCGATGAGATCGGGGATATGAGCCTATCGGCACAGTCCAAGGTCCTTCGGACCCTCCAGGAACGGAAGATCACCCGTGTGGGAGGTGACAAAGCGATCGAGGTCGACGTACGCGTGATCGCTGCCACGAACAAAGACCTCCAAGCCGAGATCGAAGCGGGGAACTTTCGAGAAGACCTTTATCACCGTTTGAGCGTGATCCTGATCCAAGTTCCCTCCCTGAAAGATCGGAAGGAAGACATTCCCCTTCTCGCCCAACATTTCTTAGAGAACTTGTGCGAAGAGCACGGGATGCCTCAACACAGCATCGATCAGGATGCTCTGGACTTGCTCCAGCAAGGCGAATGGAGCGGTAACATCCGAGAACTCAGAAATGTAATAGAGCGCTGCTTGATCCTGAGCGACGAACGGATCAGCAAAGAGGTCGTGGAACGTTTCGCATTTCCCGATCTTAAAAAGTAGATCCACATTCGGGTGAGCGAAAAGCAACCTTTGATGGTTTTGATCGTTTAAAAAAGGGGAGCGATCGAAACCAAAGCGGCTTTCGTCGAAACCAAAACCCGGTGGCCATGGACTTTCTCATTCAAGCATACGAATCCGCCTACAACACCTTGGGTGGAGGCCTTTACATCATTCTCATCGTTTTCACCTTTATCGGGGTCGTAGCTCAGTGGTCCCTTTACGAAAAATGCGGGCAACCCGGAGTAGCTTCCATCGTTCCGGTCTGGAACCTGATCGTGTGGCTGCGGATCGTCGGCCGACCTGCTTGGCAGATCCTCCTCTTGTTGGTCCCGATCTACAACATCTACTTCTTCTTCAAGGTCTTCATCGAGATCTGTCAATGTTTCGGAAAGACCTCCAAACTGGACTACTTTCTGGTCGTCGTTCTCAATGCTCCGTATGTGATCTACCTTGGGCTATCGGTGGACACGGAATACAAGGGCCCCCTTTACGGAGCCCAGCCTACCCAAAATGCGGAGCAAGAAGCTCCGAAAAAAACAGCCCAGAAAAAGACGGCCCAGACGGTCAAAGGCTGATGTAACCCCGAGCTTTTTCAAGGGCATCGGCCAACGCCTCCCCTTTCTTACCGCCAGCGGTAGCGAAGAAAGCTTGTCCACCACCTCCCCCTTGGATATCCTGGGCCAGATCCTGGACAATATCATCCGCCTTCCATCCTTTTTCGACCAGATCATCGCTTAGCACAACGGTGAGATTGGCCTTGCCGTTCTTCCGATTCCCGAGAACGAGGAAAACCCCTTCTTCCTTTTCTTTTCGGATCTGAAAAGCGAGGTCTTTGATAGCCTTTGCGTCCAGCTCCAACTCACCGATATAAGCTTTCCCTTCTCCAAAATTCTCCATTCCTTCTAGAACACTCTTCTTCCAAGTGGCCACAAGGGCATTCTGAAGGCTCTCCACTTTTTCTTCCAACTCCTTCACCCGATCGACAGCTTTTTGCGCAGCTTTTACCGGGTCCTTGCCTCCCTTGAGGGTCTCGCCGATCCGCTTCAAGCGTTCTTCTTCTTTGAGCACATGTTCTTCAGCCTCTGCTCCGGTACAGGCTTCGATCCGCCGGACCCCTGCGGAAACGGAGCTTTCTGAAAGGATCTTGAAAAGCCCGATCCGCCCTGTACGCTCCACATGGGTGCCTCCACACAGTTCGACGGAGTCCCCGAATCCGATCACCCGTACCCGATCACCGTAACGCTCTCCAAAAATGGCCATAGCCCCTTTTTCTTGAGCTTCTTCGAAAGAAAGGTCGCGTTCCTCGTCCCGTACCAGATCCTCACGGATCCTGCCATTGACACGCTTTTCGATGGCTATAAGCTCTTCCTCCGAAACAGCTTCGAAGTGGGATAGGTCGAAACGGAGATGATCAGGGGCAACGAGCGAACCTTTTTGCTCCACATGTTCACCGAGGATCTCCCGCAATGCTTGATGAAGAAGATGAGTTGCCGTATGGTTGGAGGCGGCCTTTTGTCGACTTTCTGCGTCCACCACGGCTTGAAACTCCGTTTCAAGGCCCTGTGGAAGCCGCTCCGTGAGATGCACGATCAGATCGTGTTCTTTTTTGGTGTCCAGCACGGGGATCTCCTCATCGGCATTCTTTAAAACACCCCGATCCCCCACTTGTCCCCCACTCTCAGGATAAAATGGGGTTCGGTCCAGTACGATCTGATAGCGCGTTTTCTTTTTGAACTCCACTTTTCGATAGCGAAGGATACGGGCATTCGTCTCCAGGTTATCGTAGCCCTGAAAGCCTTCCTCTTCTTGATCCCGAACGAGCACCCAATCACCGGCATCGATCGAAGAAGCGGAGCGCGAGCGTTCTTTCTGAGCTTGGAGCGCTTTCTGAAAAGCTTCCATATCCACCAGCTTCCCGTTCTCCCTTGCGATGAGATCGGTCAGATCGATCGGGAACCCGTAGGTGTCGTATAGTTCAAAGGCACGTTCTCCATCGAGGGCCTCCCCTTCCTTCAATCGCCCGAGATCGGTATGAAGCCGGGCCAAGCCGTGCTCGAGGGTCCGCAAAAAGTTCTTTTCTTCTTCGTGCACCACTTTTCCGATCAGTTCTTCCTGCTCGCTTAATTCGGTGAAGTGGTCCCCCATCTTATCCCTAAGGATAGGGACGAGCGTATAGAGAAAAGGTTCCTGGATGCCCAGGAAACTATAAGCATAGCGAACCGCCCTACGAAGGATCCTGCGGATCACATATCCAGCACCTGTATTGGACGGCAACTCCCCGTCCGCTATGGTAAAACTGACCGCTCGGATATGGTCCGCCAAAACCCGAATGGCCACATCTTCTTTGCGATTCCCGCCTTTATAGTCGATCCCGCTCTTCTTTTCGATCGCTTCGATCAACGGTTTGAAAAGGTCGGTATCGTAATTGGAGCGCTCACCCTGCAGGATCATCGCCATACGCTCCAAGCCCATCCCGGTGTCGATATGCTTAGCGGGCAAAGGATCCAAGGAGCCGTCTTTTTTTCGATCGTATTGGATGAAGACCAAATTCCATATCTCGACCACCAGGGGATGGTCCTGATTCACCAGTTCCTGGCCGGGGTTTTCTTCCCGTTCTTGCTCATCCCTGATATCGATATGGATCTCCGCAGAGGGACCGCATGGTCCTGTATCCCCCATTTCCCAAAAATTCTCCTCCGCTCCGTAGCGTAAAATCCGCTCTTGGGACAGCCATTCAGCAGCATAAGAGGCAGCTTCTTCATCGGGGGGAACACCTTGCTTTTCATCCCCCTCGAACACCGTAAAATAGAGCCTTTCCGGATCGAGGCCGAATTCATTCAACAGCAATTCAAAAGCCCAGTGAACAGCTTCAGGCTTGAAGTAATCGCCAAAAGACCAGTTCCCGAGCATTTCGAACATGGTATGGTGGTAAGTGTCCACCCCGACCTCTTCGAGGTCGTTGTGTTTCCCGGAAACCCGCAGGCATTTCTGGCTGTTCGCCACTCGTAAGTGGTCTGGCTCACGGTTCCCCAGAAAGAGGTCTTTGAATTGGTTCATACCCGCATTGACGAACAAGAGAGTGGGATCGTCCTTAACCACGATCGGAGCGGAAGGGACGGGCTTATGGCCCCGGGCTTGAAAATGTTGCAGGAATCTCGATCGTATCTCGCTGGCTTTCATGCTCAGATCCTTTATGGCCCCTAATAATGGAAACTTTTACACGGTTTACCCGTAAACCGGAGAAAGAGCAAAATTAACTTGAATTCATACATTTGCGCCGACCAAAAGGCAAGCTCCTGGTTTTAAATAAATGGCACGCCCGCGTTACAGATTCAATGAAAGGACCCTACGTTATGAACCCGCTCATAGAGGGTTCTGGTCCCGTTTTTTCGCATCCCTTCCAACATTCCTGGGCGGATGCGGGATCGCGGCCTGTCTTACGCTGGTCGTTCTATATTATTCCGGGGAGCCTCCTTTCGAATACGCGCACTTGAAGCAGGAGAATCAACGCCTCCTCGAGCGCTATGAAAAGCTGAACCAGAAATTCCAAGAAGTCGAGAAAAA
>CAZOSO010000011.1:12077-14537 GCA_964582635.1 uncultured Weeksellaceae bacterium
ATGCTGAATCCCCGTAAGACCCCAAAAGGGGAACGGAGCTTCACGCAAAAAGAGATCCGCACCCTCGAACGGATCCATCACCTGGTCAAGCGAGAAGGTTTTACCCTCAAAGGGGCCAAAAAGCGCTTACGCGAAAAGGGCGAGGAAGAAGACCCCAATGGAGAAGCGGTCCAACGCCTTAAACGGATCCGCCAAGAACTAAAGGAATGGCGGGACACCCTTTCCTCCGGTCAAGAAAGGGGTCAATAATAAGCCCCCTTCCTCAAATAGCTCCTCACATAATGGTCGATCCCTTGCTCAAGGGAAGTAAAGGCTTTTTCGTAACCGACCCCCCTCAACTTCTCCATATCAGCTTGGGTGAAGTACTGGTAATTGGGCCGTAGATCCTCCGGAGTGGGAATGAACTCGATCTTCGGCTCCCGGTCCATGGCCCGGAACGTGGCGGTCGCCAGATCCCAAAAGGTCCTTGCCCGCCCGGTGCCAACATTGTAGAGCCCGCTATCCCGGCGATGGTGCATGAGAAAGATGCAGATGTCCAGGACATCCTTTACGTAAATGAAATCGCGCTTTTGTTCCCCATCCGCAAAATCAGGATGATGTGAGCGGAAAAGCTTCATTTTGCCCGTTTCCACGATCTGTTTGTAGGCGTGATAAACGACCGAGGCCATTCGCCCTTTATGGTATTCGTTCGGCCCGAAAACATTGAAGAACTTCAAGCCGGCCCAGAAAAACGGGGCTTCCTCCTGCCGAAGAGCCCAACGATCGAAATCGTTTTTGGACCGTCCATAGGCGTTAAGAGGCTCCAATCGGTCCACGATATCGTGGTCATCCTTGAAACCGTGCTCCCCCTTGCCATAGGTCGCTGCCGAGGAAGCGTATACCAACGGCAACCCATAGCTCACACAACGCTCCCACACCTTTTTGCTGTAATCCAGGTTCAATTCGCGAAAGATGCTTTCATCGGTTTCCCCCGTGTCGGTCCTTGCCCCAAGATGAAAGATGAACTGGACCTGCTTTTCGTTCCGGTCGAGCCAATCGAAGAATTCAGTGCGCTCCACCTTTTCCTGAAGCCGCTTTCCTTCGAGATTGATAGCTTTCCCGGGTTTCCCTTTGTGCTCGTCCACAGCCACCACATCGTAAAACCCCTCCTCGTTCAGTCGCGAAACGAGACAACTTCCGATGAAACCAGCAGCTCCAGTGACCACGATCATAAATGGCAAATTTGAGCGACGAATTTAGCATTCCAAGCCCTTATATTTGCTCGCGCATGGCTAAGATCCATCTCACGCGGAAAGAGCACTTCAATGCCGCTCATCGGCTTTGGAATCCCGAATGGAGCGAGGAAAAGAACTACGAGGTGTTCGCAGAATGTGCCAGTCCGAACTATCACGGGCACAATTACGACCTTTACGTGACCCTAAGAGGAGAACCGAACCCCGAGACGGGTTTTCTTGTTAACGTCAAGGACCTGGGAAAACTGATCAAAGAAGAGGTCATCGAAGAGCTGGATCACAAGAACCTGAACGTGGATGTGGAGATGATGAAAGGGAAACAGACGACGACGGAGAATTTGGCCATCGCTATTTGGGAACGCCTTGAAACCCACGTTCGGGAAATGGGAGCTGAGCTTTATAAAGTGCAGCTTTACGAAACAGAAAAGAACCAAGTCACCTATTACGGAGAATAAAAACAAACGGAAAAGATGAACATGCAACAAGGGAACAACATTCTCCAAAAGGACGCAAGCGAGCTTTTCGGGGGAAAGACCGGACAAAGCAATGCCGATGTCCAAAGCAGCAATGTGGAAGCCTTTCTCTCCTCTGTTTTTACTTATATGGCCGCTGCTTTGATGATCAGCGGGGCTTTAGCCTACCTGTTCGGCGAGACCTATATGTCCCAATACCTCTTTTATAGCGCCGAGGGAGGAAGAGGAATGACCGGGCTCGGCTGGATCGTGACCCTCTCCCCTATCGGCTTTGTGCTCGCGATGAACTTCGGGATGCAAAAGTTCTCCGTAAGCACCCTCATGCTCCTTTTCATTGCCTTCAGTGCTTGTATGGGCATGAGCCTTGGGTCGATCTTCATCACTTACACCACCGCTTCGATCGTTCAAACGTTCGGGGTGTCCGCTATCACTTTCGGTGTTATGGCGGTCGTCGGGTATACGACGAAAACGGACCTGACCAAGCTCGGCAAGCTCCTGATGATGGCATTGATCGGATTGATCATAGCGATGGTGGTCAACTTTTTCATGGCCAGCGGAATGCTCAACTTCGTGATCAGCATCCTGGGGGTGGTCATTTTCACCGGACTTACCGCCTATGAGACGCAACAACTCAAACGGATCGGAAGCGGGGTCGAATACGGCAGCGAATCGGCTAACAAACTGGCCATCATGGGGGCGATGAGCCTTTACCTCACCTTCATCAATCTTTTCCTTTTCCTCCTTCGCCTGATGGG
>CAZOSO010000011.1:14637-15704 GCA_964582635.1 uncultured Weeksellaceae bacterium
TGAACCCCTTTTAAAGAGATAACACCATGCAAGCATTCGTTTTTCCCGGGCAGGGATCTCAAACCCCAGGGATGGCAAAATCCCTTTACGACAATGACCCCAACGCTAAAGAGATCCTGGAAAAAGGGAACGAGATCCTCGGCTATCGGATCACCGACACCATGTTCCAAGGGGATCAGCAAGACCTGAAGCAGACCAAGGTGACCCAACCGGCCATTTTTCTCCATTCTGTGGCCCTCTTTCAAGCAAGAGGCTTCAAAGCCGATATGGTGGCCGGACATTCCCTGGGGGAATTCTCCGCCTTGGTGGCGAACCGAGCGATATCTTTCGAGGATGGCCTGAAACTGGTCTATAAAAGGGCCATGGCCATGCAAAAGGCATGTGAGGCGCAATCTTCCACTATGGCCGCGATCATGGGGCTCGACGATGAGATCGTGGAGAACACCTGCACCGAGATCCAGGGGACCGTCGTCGTCGCAAATTACAACAGCCCGGGCCAAGTGGTCATTTCGGGAGAGGAACGGGCCGTTAAGGAAGCTTGTGATGCGCTGGAAGGAAAAGGAGCGAAAAGGGTCATCCAGTTACCGGTCGGGGGCGCTTTTCATTCCCCTTTGATGGAACCCGCACGTCGAGAACTGGAGGTCACCATCCACGAAACACCTCTTCACGAACCCGACTGCCCCATTTATCAAAACGCTACGGCGCAACCCCACAGCAGCACCCATGAGATCCGGGAAAACCTGATCGCCCAATTGACCTATCCGGTTCAATGGACCCAGACCGTGGAACGGATGATCCAAGACGGAGCGGATTCCTTTACCGAGGTCGGTCCCGGAAAAGTCCTCCAGGGACTGATCAAAAAAGTGGACCGAAAGATGGGGACCGCCGGCGTCGAAGCTTAAAAAAAGGGGCCGAAGGTTACGGCCCCTTGCTCGATATATACTCCTTCGGTATTTAGCGTTCGATCTCTACGTTCTTCCGATAACCCTGAGCATATCTATTGTGAGGTAGAAGAACGTGCAATCCCTTCTCATCGTATTTGGCCCGAATACGGTCGGGATCGATAT
>CAZOSO010000011.1:15804-27870 GCA_964582635.1 uncultured Weeksellaceae bacterium
AGAACGTGCAATCCCTTCTCATCGTATTTGGCCCGAATACGGTCGGGATCGATATGCTGAGGCAGAGGCATCGCATGGATCACGTTCTGTGCTTGGAAAGGGATTCCAACTTCACCTCCTCCTTGCAGCTTGATCGATCGGGAAATGACCAAGCGCTGGCCTTCAATGTCCACTTTAAGCGCATCCGGTGAAACGCCCGGCACTCTCACATCTAAGCGTTCATGATCCTCTTCCCGGACCAATTCCACAGAAGGAAAGCTTACCCCACCGCTGAGGGTGTTCATGATGTCGCTTTGGATCAAAGAGCGCTTCGATATGTTGAAATTCCGGCTTTTCATAAACTCCATTCTTTTAGCTTCCCCATCGCTCAAGACCCGTTCCGATAGCGGATGAACTGCAACGAAAAGCCGCTTTTTCAGCAACGAATGACATTTTGGCCGACCATTTCGGATAAAAGTGCCATATTGTCTGCGTCTTTCCCTTAGCAGGAGCGGGGAAGCAATGCGCCCTTTTTCCCAGAAAGAAGGATCATCCTATTGAAGGATCCAGGAACCCTCTTATCTTTAGGCTTCCAACATCCAAGGCTCGGCCAAGCTCATTCGATCCGAGATCAAGGGGCTGAGTCTCCACCGAAGCTTTGAACATGAACGTCCTCTTCAGCTCCCGACCTTTAAAAGGTCTTCTCCTCCTTCCGCTCGCGACCCTTTTCCTGCTCTCCGCTTGCTCTGATGATCCCAAACCCCCTAAGGAGATCGATCCCGCTTTTCGGAAATACATATCCGGTTATACCAGCAGGGCGATATCGCGCACCTCCAGCATTCGGGTCCGCTTATTGGACGCCATCGAAAATGAGCAAGAACGAGAAGCCCTATTGGAAAAGGATCTGTTCACCTTCGATCCCTCGATCGAGGGGTCCAAAGAATGGGAGGACAGCCGCACCATCGCCTTCGTCCCCGACGAGCCTCTGCCGAGCGGAAAGGAATTTCATGCTGCTTTTCAACTCGGAAAGGTCCTAAAAGATATTCCGGAGGAATTGCAAGAGCTGGAGTTCGGCTTCCGGACCATCCAGCAGGACCTGAACGTTCACCTCGATGGATTGGCCTTGTATCGGATGGACCTTCTCGAAAGAGAGATGGTCAAAGGGATCCTCAAAACAGCCGATGTAGCGAATGAGGATGAAGTAGAGAAGGCCCTGACCGCGATCCAAGGTGGAAAAGAGCTGGACGTACGCTGGGAACACGATGTGGACGGAACGAGCCATCATTTTACGGTGGACAGCGTTGAGCGGAGCGAAAAGGCGGACAGCGTGATCATCCGTTGGCAGGGCGATCCGTTGGGAGTGGACAAAGAAGGACGAAAAGTACAGCCCGTGCCCGCACTGGGTGATTTCAAAGTAATGTCGGTCGAGGTTGAAAAAGAGCCCGATCAACACGTCCTTTTCCGCTTTTCGGATCCCCTCGACCAAAACCAGGACCTGAGCGGGATCGTGCGCATTCAGAACGGTCCTGATGTCAGGACCAGCATTTCCGGGAAGAAACTGAAGGTGTATCCGGAGGAACATCTGAGCGGAGAAGGCACCCTGAGTTTGACCAGCGCGGTCAAGAACATTCTCGGACACCGGCTTGGAGAACGTTTCGAACAAACCGTCCTCTTCGAGGACCTGAAACCCCGGCTTAAGTTGCTGGGTTCTGGAACGATCCTTCCCAACAGCAAAGGCCTTCACTTACCCTTTAAAGCGGTGAACATCTCCGCTGTGGACCTTCGTTTGATCAAGATCTACGAGGGGAACATCCCTCAGTTCTTCCAGGTCAATCGAATGGACGAGGACGACGAGCTCCGAAGGGTCGGAAAAGTGGTGCACCGGGAAACGATCGAGCTATCGGGTTCAAAAGTGGAGCGGGAAGGACAGTGGACGAGCTACCACCTCGACCTCGGGGATATCATCCAAGAAAAAGGCCAAGGTGCGATCTATCGGGTCGAACTGGGCTTTCCCAAAGCCTATTCCAAATATCCTTGCGGTGGTGAAGAAGCTGGTTCAAAAGAACGAACGGAAAAAGGAGAAGGCCTTTTGACCGAAAAGATGGGATACCGTGCCGGCGGATATTACGATCACGATTACGAATGGCGGCAAAAGAAGGATCCATGCCACGAAGCTTATTATTACGGGCGACGGACCGTTGTATCCCGCAACGTCTTCGCTTCCAACATCGGCCTCATAACCAGGAAAGGAGAGCAGGATCGGATCCTTTGCGTAGCCAACGACCTTCGCACTACGGAACCGATCGCCGGAGCACGGATCAAAGTATTGGATTACCAACAAAGGAGCATCGGGGTCGGAAAAACCGATGATAAAGGAAAGGCCCAAATATCGGTGGATGGGGATCCCTATCTGCTCATCGCTGAAAAAGATGGAGAGAAAGCCTACCTCCGCATAGATGGCTCGAGCTCCTTGTCCACCAGTGAATTCGACGTGGGTGGGCGCTCCCTTCAAGAAGGCCTTAAAGGATTCCCCTATACCGAAAGAGGGGTCCACAGGCCAGGTGATAGCGTTCATCTTTCCTTCATTCTCGACGATCAGGAAATGTCCTTACCCAAGGACCATCCGGTCAAACTCGAGGTCAAGGATCCCCGCAACAACATCACCCACCGGGAAGTACAAACCCAAGGTCAAAACGGCTTCTACTATTTCCCATTCAAAACGTCGAAGGATGCACCCACGGGCAATTGGCTCGCTAAGATCCACGTGGGGGGAGCTACTTTCACCAAAGGACTTCGCATCGAAACCATCAAACCCAATCGGCTCAAGATCGAGCTCGATTGGGACCGGGAGATCCTCAAACCCGGCCAGGATGGGGCTAAGATCAGCTCCTCATGGCTTCACGGAGCCTCCGCCAAGAAGCTACGTACGGAAATACAGGCGACGGTGAGCGAAAAACACGGCCATTTCTCCGAACACGACGGATATACCTTCAACGATCCCTCGCGATCTTTCCGAAGCTCGGAGCAAGAGGTGTTCGAAGGGCGGCTCGATGAAAACGGGATGGCGAGTTTTAAGAGCGATTTCCAGATCGGGAACGAAGCCCCGGGCATGATGAAAGCGCATTTTACGACCCGCGTTTACGAGCGCAGCGGGAACTCATCGGTCCATCACGGGACCAAGACCTATTCCCCTTACGATGAATACATCGGCCTTAAAATGCCCGAGACCAGGAACCGCTGGGGATCCCTGAAAACGGACCGTCCCCATACGTTCTCCTTCCTCTCGGTCGATGAAAAGGGGCGTCCCGCTGGTGGAGTCCCCACCACGGTCAAAGTCTACCGCATCGAGAACGATTGGTGGTACGACCACTCGGGTAGAAGGGACCTGGGAGAATATATCGAGCGCAAACACCGCGAACCGATCCACAGCGAAAAAGTGACCACGGATCCGGAAGGAAAAGGGAGCATCGAAGTGGATTTCGACGATGTAAGATGGGGGTACTACCTGATCCGCGTTTGCAACACCCGGGGAGGTCATTGCAGCGGCAAAACATTCACGGTAAGCCGATACGGGCGTCCCCCTGAGGGAAGTGGCGAGGATGCTTCCCTCCTTTCCATTAGCACGGATAAGGAGCAATACGAGGTCGGAGAGACCGCTACGATCACCATTCCCAGTGGAGGAGTGGGGCGTATCCTAATGAGCCTTGAGGACGGACAAGAACTGCTCAAAACCCAATGGCTCAAAGCCCGCTCGGACAGCACCCGTTTTTCCTTTAAAGTAACAGAGGAAATGGCCCCGAACATCTATGCCCATGCTACCTTGATCCAACCTCATGGGCAGGACAAGAACGAGTTGCCGCTCCGTCTTTTCGGGATCGCCCCCGTGAAGGTCTTCGACCCGAAAACGAAGCTCGACCCGGAGATAAGCATGCCTTCGGAACTCGCCCCGGAAGAGAGTTTCGACCTCCGGGTGAGTGAGAGCGATGGAAAAGCCATGACCTATAGCGTGGCCATCGTGGATGAAGGGCTTTTGGACCTTACCAATTTCGAAACCCCCGCCCCTTGGGATCATTTCTATGCCAAGGAAGCCCACGGGGTCAGAAGCTGGGACCTCTACGATCAAGTGATGGGGGCTCGCAGCGGCCGGCTTCGGAACATTCTCGCCGTCGGTGGGGGTGGACAAGCCAAAGTGGAAGAGAAGGGGAACGTGGACCGTTTCAAGCCGATGGTAAAATACCTCGGCCCCTTCAACCTGGAAAAAGGTGCTACCAACAAGCACCGCGTGAAAGTTCCCAATTACATCGGCTCAGTACGGACCATGGTCGTAGCAGGAAGGGACGGTTCTTATGGCCATGCGGACACCAGCACGCCAGTGAAAGAGCCTCTTATGGTCCTTTCAACCCTTCCTCGTGTCCTGGGACCAAAGGAAGAAGTACAGGTTCCGGTCTCCGTCTTCGCGATGGAAGACCACGTTAAGAACGTTGAGCTCGAGCTCAAAACCAACGAGCTCTTGAGTCCCCGAAAAGGGAATGGAAGCAAGACCGTTTCCTTCGAGGAACCGGGCGAGAAACTGGTCAATTTCGACATGAAGGTCCGAAAGGGGATCGGTAAAGGAGAAGTAAAGGTGATCGCCACCAGCAATGGGGAAAAAGCGACGCATAAAACCGAGATCGAAGTCCGGAATCCGAACCCCGAAGTAGCCCGGACCGAGGGCACCGTCCTCCAACCCGGTGAAAAGTGGGAACACGAGATCGATCCACCGGGAATGGCCGGAACCAATTCGGGGAGCATCGAATTCTCTTCGATCCCCGCCATCGATTCAAAGCGGAGGCTCGAAGGACTGATCCGTTATCCCCACGGATGTGTGGAACAGGTCGTTTCGACCGCTTTCCCCCAATTATATGTGGATCGACTGACGGACCTTACTGCCCAGGAAAAAGCCCGGATCGACGAGCACATCCACCATACCCTGGAAAAGCTCCGTTCGTTCCAGAATCGGAACGGGTCTTTCTCTTATTGGCCGGGACGAGGGAATTTCAACCATTGGGGTACCAGCTATGCAGGCCATTTCCTTCTCGAAGCCGAAGCAAAAGGATATGAACTACCGAGCGGGCTTAAGCAGAATTGGTTGGAGGCTCAATCCGAAATGGCTCGGAGCTGGAGTAAAATGAGCTCGAATGCCCCGGGGCATTACAAAACAAGGGATCTACAGCAGGCTTACCGCCTCTACACATTAGCCCTTGCGGATGAAGCCGTACTATCCGCCATGAACCGGCTCCGTCGCTCCAAACACATTTCCGACCAAGCCAAATGGCGACTGGCCGCTGCTTACTACCTGGCCGGCCAGCGATCCGTTGCAAAAGAGCTCGTGAAAGAGGCTCAAACCGAGATCGATGAATATCAGGAAATGGCCCGCACCTACGGCTCCTCCAAGAGGGATCGGGCCATGATCCTCGAGACCCTCACTTTGATGGGACGTGAAGAAGAAGGGATGTCCCTCGTCCGTAGCCTTTCCAAAACCCTTCGCTCCGACCGCTGGCTAAGCACCCAGACAACCGCTTATACGCTCATGGCGATAGCTAAGTATGTTGGCGAAAAGGGAAGCTCCGATAATATGAGCTACCGCTACGCTTTTGAAAGCGGAAAGAACGGGGAAAAGCGTACCCAGATCCCCATCGAGCGGGTCGAAATGTCCAAGACCGAACTCAAAGAAGGGAACAAAATAACGGTCGAAAACCGCGGAGAAAGCAAACTCTTTGTTCGTTCCCTCCTTCGCGGAAAGCCCATCCAAGGCCAGGAAAAAGCCGCTGAGAACAAGCTTCGGATGAAGGTCACCTACACGGACCTCGAGGGGAACCCTATCGACATTACCCAACTGGAGCAGGGACGGGACTTTATGGCCGCAGTGACCGTCAAAAACCCGGGGACCTGGGGTGATTACGAAGAAATGGCTTTAACGCGCATTTTTCCCTCCGGGTGGGAGATCCGTAACAAGCGCTTGAGCAACAGCTCCATGACCAAAGAGTCACGCAAGGATTACGAGGATGTGAGGGACGATAGGGTCCTCACTTACTTCGACTTGGATGACCATGAACAAAAAAGCTTCATGGTCCAACTCCACGCCTCTTATTTAGGGCGTTTTTATATGCCCGGGGTTTATTGTGAGGCTATGTACGATCATAGTGTCAATGCTCGTACTGAAGGGCAGTGGGTTGAAGTGGTGAAACCCGGCGAGATAGCCGGTGCTTCCCAAACCCCCTGAGCGCTTCCGATGAACCTGAACCCTCGTTACTGGTCGATCAAAAAACGGCTGCTCATCGGCTTACTCTTGGTGGGGGCCATCCTCTATTACTTCGCCCTCCCCGATCAACTTTTTAGAGCAGACCGTTCCACCGTAGTCCTGTCGCGGAACGGTGAACTGATCGGGGCCAGGATCGCAGATGATCAGCAATGGCGTTTTCCTAGCCGGGACAGTGTCCCAAAGCGCTTTCAAAAAGCCCTCCTCCGCTATGAAGACCGCAATTTTTATTACCATCCGGGGGTGGACCCCATGGCAGTTGTAAGAGCTGCTTACCAAAACATCAAGGAGGGACGGATCGTGAGCGGAGCAAGTACGATCACTATGCAAGTTTTACGGCTGAGCCGTGATGAAGAAAGGACCTTCACCGAAAAGCTCCTGGAAGCTATCCTCGCCACACGCCTCGAACTCAGTAAAAGCAAAGAAAGGATCCTGGCCCTCTATGCCTCCCATGCGCCTTTTGGGGGAAATGTAGTAGGATTGGATGCAGCTGCATGGCGCTATTACGGAAAAAAACCCGAGGAGCTGGGATGGGGGGAGGCCGCAACCCTCGCAGTACTCCCGAACGCCCCTTCCTCGATCCACCCAGGCGAAGGGCGGGATCAATTGAAGAAGAAACGTGACCGGGTTTTAGAGGGTCTGCAAGAACAAGGGACCATCGACAGCACCACCTGTCGCCTGGCTAAACTCGAAGAACTCCCTCCACCCCCTTCCGATCTCCCTCAACATGCCCACCGCTTCCTTACCCGGATCCAAAAGGAGGACCCTGAAGAGAGCTTTCATAGCACCCTGGACCTCTCGCTCCAAAAGGACGTGAACCGCATCGTTTCAGAGCATGCAAAACGGCTGGAGAAAAACCAGGTCCACAATGCAGCGGCCCTGGTCATGGAGGTAGAGAGCGGGAAAGTAAGGGCTTACGTCGGGAATTCCCCGCTCGATAGTGGAAAGCACGGAAGATCCGTGGATATGATCACGGCGAAGCGAAGTTCCGGATCGATCCTCAAACCTTTCCTTTATGCAAGCATGTTGGAAGAGGGTGAGATCCTTCCTGAACAACTGCTTCCGGACGTTCCCTTAAGGGTCGATGGGTTCTCTCCGGAGAACTTCGATCAAGCATTTCGAGGTGCTGTGCAAGCGGACCGTGCCCTCGCACGTTCCCTGAACGTACCCGCTGTTCACCTTTTAAAAAAATACGGGGTCGGACGCTTTCTGTCCAAACTCAAGGAACTCGGCTTCACGACCATGAAGAAAAGCTCCTCTCACTATGGTCTTTCCTTGATCTTAGGCGGAGGGGAGGTCAAATTGGAAGAACTGGTCTCGATCTACGGGGACCTCGCTCGTGAATTGGTCCGATTTAACAAGGGGCATGGGGATTATCCGGAAAAGCATCACAGGGCTCCGGTCTACCGAAAAGGAGAAGGCTATGAGCGGGAAAAAGCCTCCCCTTCTTTTCGGCCGCCCCTCGGGGCAGGAGCGGTCTGGTGTGCTTTCGAAGCCATGGAACAAGTGAGAAGACCCGTGCAGGAAAGAGGTTGGCACCGTTTCCAAACTTCCGCGAGCATCCCCTACAAAACAGGCACCAGTTATGGACATCGAGATGCTTGGGCTGTAGGGGTGACCCCGGAGTACGTCGTAGGTGTTTGGGCAGGGAATGCGGACGGGGAAGGGCGTAGTGGACTAACAGGGGTGAGTACGGCCGCACCGATCCTCTTCGAGATCTTTCGCAGCTTGGAACCTGCCTCCGGTTTCGGGATCCCGAAAAGATCCCTGGATAAAAAAGCGGTGTGTGCTAAAAGCGGCTATCTCCCTTCAGCAAAATGCCCGGAGATCGATAGCGTTTGGATCCCCCAAACCCCAAAACGGACCCTAGCTTGTTCCTTCCATCGAAAAGTGCATTTAAGCCAAGACGGCCAATATCGGGTAACAGCGGATTGCGTTCCGGCCTCCGAGCGTCGGAGCAGTACGCGTTTCGTCCTTCCTCCTTCCTGGGAATATTTTTATCGAAGAAAGGATCCATCCTACCAGCCCCTGCCCCCCTTTGCTCCCTACTGTGATAGCGATGGAGAAACTCAGGAAATGGCCCTCATCCATCCTCCGAACGCTCGCTCCTCTTTTTACCTTCCGATCGGGCTATCCGGAGAAAAAGGGGAATTGGTCTTCGAGGCTTCGCATCGGGATCCGAACGAAAAGCTTCATTGGCACCTGGATCAACGTTTCCTGGGAAAAACGAGCACGCCGCACAAGATGGCTTTCAAGGTAGAAAAGGGGGATCACGTGGTGACCATCGTGGACGGCTCGGGGCGAACGATCCGCCATCCTTTCGAAGTGATGGCAAAAGAAAAAAAAGAAGGGTAGGAAAGCTCTAGCTCGGAGCTTCCTTTCCTTCTTCGAAAGAAAGCCTGAAGGGACGACGATCACCTCCATCGTCCTTTTTCTCACGGAGGATCAGGTAATGGGTCTTGCCTGCATCCAAGGAAAACGTGGCGGGGAGGCCTCGCCATCCGCTCTTGTCCTTATGCGTACCCTCATCGTCCTGAACCGTTTGGATCTGCGGGGCAACCCCTTCCACTCCTTCCGGGATGACCTTCAAATTCAGATCCCTGGAGGGATCGATCCGTAAAAGGTCTCGATCGCCCGCCGGGAAAAGAGCCAGCTCCAGGGTATTACCAATATCGATCGCTTGTGCATCGCTCCAACGAGCATTGGGTTCAGTACTGTCCATCTGAGGGACCCGTTCCAGCTCCCACTCGACAGGTTCGCGGCTTGCTGCATCATTGTGATCATCCCCGAATTCGATGTAATAAGTGCCGGATTCACTTACAGATGCTCCGGCTGGCAGGGTTCGATAACCGCTGATCGGGATCAAACGGCCTTGCCCACGCTCCTTCTTTAGAAAGCGCAACTCCGCCCCGATCCCCTCGGGCACGTTCTTGGCATTTGCATAGAGATAGCCACCGCCATCGACTTCTACCTTGAAATAATCCCGATCACCTTTGGGGTAGGCAAAGGTGCGGATCGTTTCCCCCAGCGAGATGGACCTTGCTTCACCCTTGCTATTGTTCGGCTCGTATTCATCCATCTCGGGCAAGAATTCAGCCCTTAACCTGAATTTTTTAGGAGAGTTGTTGCCTTTTTTGCTTCTAACCGCGAAATGGACGGTGTCCAATCCCCGAAAGGCCTGAGCAAGGGGCAGCTTTTGCCATTCTCCAAGCCATTTCCGCTTCTTAGCTTCCCAAGCTTGTTTTTTAGCAAAGCGAGCCTCCAATACCATCCCTTCCGGTAACTTTTGATATCCTATCTTCAGATATCCATTGCTATCTAAGGGAATTCCGTACCAGTCGACATCATCGCCACTATCGATCCGCATACGGATCGGCTTTCCACTGATCAAGCGATCCGCTTCGAGGATGCTATCGTTGGGTTCCCCTGCATCCGAATAAGGACCGCTATCACAAGCAAGCATTAAAGTGAGGAGGGTGAATAAGAGAAGAGCGTGAAGAGCTAGCTTTTGCATAATACAAGGTTCGTCCTCGATCAACCCACCGTTCCACCTTCCATGCCTGGATAGCGATAGGCTCGTTCGACTTTGTAACTGTTCCGCTCCGGACTGTTCCGCGATATCATTTCAGCCAGGAAACCGGTCAAAAAGAGCTGAGTTCCTAAGATCATCGTGGTGAGGGCTATATAAAAGGTCGGTCGGTCCGTCACCAAGCGGACATCTATTCCCTGATAAAGGTAGTACAACTTGCTGCCTCCAAGATATACCGCCCCAAGAAAACCCACTACGAACATCAGGGTGCCGAGGGTCCCGAAAAAATGCATGGGCTTTTTGGAAAAGCGCCCGACAAAAGTGATGGTCGCCAGATCGAGAAAACCGTTGATGAAACGTTCCATCCCGAACTTGGTACTTCCATAGCGACGCGGAAAATGCTCTACAGCCTTCTCCCCGATCCGGTAGAACCCTTCCCGCTTAGCGATGACCGGAATATAACGGTGCATTTCCCCATAGACCTCGATGTTCTTGACCACATTCCATCGGTAAGCCTTGAGCCCGCAATTGAAATCATGAAGCTCCACCCCGGACATCTTCCGGGTGGCCCAATTGAAGAGTTTGGTCGGGATCGTCTTGCTTTTGGGATCGTAGCGGTTCTTTTTCCACCCTGAAACGAGGTCATAATTCTCTTCATCGATCATTCGTACCAAGGCAGGGACTTCCTCGGGCGAATCCTGAAGATCGGCGTCCATGGTGACCACCACCTCTCCTTTCGCCAAAAGGAAACCTGTATTGAGTCCCGCCGATTTCCCGTTGTTCCGTCGAAAACGGATGCCCCTTATCTGCTCGTTCTGCTCCCCTACTTCCTGGATCCGCTCCCAGGACCCATCATCGCTCCCATCATCCACAAAGATCAGCTCATAGCTGAACTTTTCCCGCTCCATGACCCGGTCGATCCATTCAGCCAATTCCTGAATGGAATCCACTTCGTTATAAAGGGGGATCACAAAAGAGATATGAGGCTCCTCCTTCTTCGATGTTCGATCTTGCTCTTCATCCATGATAGGTCGAACGTTTCAGAATAGCAGCTGCGATCAAGGAAAGCAAGAAATGAAAGAACGCATAGAACAGAACACTCGTTGCCGCATAGCTGAAAGGGGTCATGAACTTGCTATAAAGCTCCATGGTAGAATCAAGCTTTTCGCCTTCGATGCCCTCTTTTTGGAGCGTCTTTTCGACCTTCACCAAGATATCCTGGATCACTTGTTCGTTGAAAGCAAGATAGAGGTACGTATAGAGTCCGAACACGATAGCTCCGAAAAGCCCGGTGAGAGCCCCGAACCCAAGGCCTTGTCCGTAATCAAGGGTCCCACCCCGTTCTTTATCCCGATAAAGCTTCACGAAATAGATCAGGAGCAAGATGCCGGTAAGGCTTCCAAGCCATTCAAGATTCCCGGCATTGAAACCCACCCAAGCGGTCAGGATCCCATCGATCAAGCTTATTCCGAGACCAAGGTATAAGCCGTACTCGAGGCTAGGAAGAAAAAGCCCGGCATTTTCAGTTCCTTGCATAAAAAAACAGCTTCGACAAATATAAAGAGTCCGGGGAGGGATGGAGCGATAAGGCGGCGATGATCCGGGATTGACGATCCATAGGGATCTGCTACATTTGCTGCCCTAAGGGCAAGTCTTATACGACCAGCTCCCGCTGAATCCCCCAGGCCCGGAAGGGAGCAAGGGTAGGCGGTTGAGCGGTGCGATATAAGTAGCTTGCCCTTTTTTTATGCTCTGAACCAAGGGGTCAAGGATCCATCTATGGATCTCTTAGTTTTGTTCCAGTTTTCCTGCGGAATGCCAAAAGTGATCCTGATAACGGGCGCCTCCTCCGGTATAGGCCGGGCGATCGCTCAAAGTAGTGTAAAAGCAGGGCATCGGGTTTACGGTGCTAGCCGGACCCTGGATGCTAAGACGGAGATCCCGGAGGGATTTGTTCCGAAGCACTTGGATGTTACGGATGATGCTTCGGTCAAGGCTTTTATCCAGCAAGTATACGAGCAAGAAGGCCGTGTGGACGTCCTCATCAATTGTGCAGGGATCGGTTTGACCGGAGCTCTGGAAGAAACGCCGGTCGAAGAGGCCAAAAAGGTCTTCGACATCAACCTTTTCGGGACCCTTCGCACTTCCAGGACCATCCTACCCTATTTTAGAGCTCAGGGAGACGGGACCATTATCAACATCGGTTCGATCGGTGGCCAGGTCGCTCTTCCCTTTCGCGGAGTTTATTGTTCGAGCAAAT
>CAZOSO010000012.1:0-27299 GCA_964582635.1 uncultured Weeksellaceae bacterium
ATCACGGCATAATAGCCGAGCATCTTCCATTCTGCTTTTAAAAAGGCCATGGCCCCTTCGGCGATGTGGCTGGCCAGGTCTTTCATGTTCTCTTCGCCAGCGTCCTGTTTGGAAACCCAATGGGCTTTAATGCCCATCACGAAAAGGCCGATCAGTCCAATAAACGGGATGATATAGATCAGATTCTCTTCCAGAAAGCTCATTTCCTATCGCTTTTTTCGGTTCGCTTCGCTTGAAAGGATCGGCAAAAATAGAACATCTCGGGAGCTTAGCCAAATCAAAAAGGACCTGACAGGTTTCGAAACCTGTCAGGTCCAATGCATGCCCCAGAGACCTTGTGATCGTTGTCAAATGACCTTTTTGAGAGATCGCATGATAAGACCCCCAAAAACGGGGATTTGAGTTTTTTGAACTCTTAGTCCTCTGTTATAAGGGGAAAGGAAAATAGTGGGGGTCACCACCGACCTGACAGGTTTCGAAACCTGTCAGGTCGGGGTCGGTTGGATCTCTAAATCATCACCCCAAGTAAAGAACGTCCTTGCAGGCCTTCATGATCCGCTCTACGTTCGGAACGCTCTGCTCGATCAGGTTGTGCGCAAAAGGAAAGGGGGTGTCCGCTTGAGTGACCCGGGCGACCGGAGCATCAAGGTGATCGAAGCCTTCGAACTGTAGCTTGAAGCCGATCTCGGATGCAACAGAAGCCTGGGGCCAGCTCTCTTCGACGATGACCGCTCGGTTGGTCTTTTTGACCGAGTTCACAAGTGTTTCGTAGTCCATCGGGCGGATCGTGCGGACATCGATCACCTCAGCCTGAATGCCATCTTTTGCGAGCTCATCCGCCGTTTTTTGAACTTCCTTTAGGATCTTCCCCCAGGTAATAAGGGTGATATCGCTTCCTTCCCGCTTGATATCGGCTTGCCCGATCGGAAGGGTGTATTCACCATCGGGGATCTCCCCTTTGTCCCCGTACATCTTTTCCGATTCCAGGAAAACGATCGGGTCATCATCTCGGATGGAAGATTTGAGAAGGCCTTTGGCATCGTAGGGATCGGCAGGGCAGACCACCTTGAGGCCGGGAAAATGGGAGTAGATGCTCTCGAAAGCCTGTGAGTGCGTGGCAGCTAATTGTCCAGCTTGCGCGTTCGGGCCCCGAAAGGTGATCGGGATATCGAATTGGCCACCCGACATGTAACGGATCTTGGCGGCGTTGTTAAGGATCTGGTCCATCGCCAGTATCGCAAAGTTCCAGGTCATGAACTCGACGATGGGGCGCATCCCGTTCATAGCAGAACCTACCCCGATCCCGGCAAAACCGAGCTCCGAAATAGGGGTGTCCACCACCCTTTCCGTGCCGAATTCCTGGGACATGCCAGCGGTCACTTTGTAAGCTCCGTCGTATTCAGCGATCTCCTCGCCGAGCATGAAGATGTTCTCGTCACTCCGCATCTCTTCGCTCATCGCTTCCCGGACGGCCTCTCTGAACTGGACTTCTCGCATGGCTATGGCAATTGTAAGGTATAGAACGACAAAAATAAAAATATCCCCGATCCAAGACCTCCACAGAATCACCGTTCTGTCCCTCTTGCATGGAATTTCCACTGTTTCGGATCTCCCACAATTTTGGTTAGTTTTGTGATCCGATCCGAAAGCTGCAGCAGCAGCGAGAAAATCGCCTCGCAATGAAAGTATTGGTACCGATCACCAAAGCACCCGACACAACATCCAAGATCCAGTTCAAGGATAATGACACCAAGTTCGACGACGAGAACGTCCAATGGATCCTCAATCCCTCTGATGAATGGTACGCTCTCGTTCGGGGATTGGAGCTGAAGGAGTCCTTCGGTGGTGATGTGACCACTGTGACGGTGGGAGGATCCGAGGATGAGCAAAGCATTCGCAAGGCAATGGCCTTAGGAGCGGATGAGTCGGTCCGCATCGATGCAGAGGCGAAGGATGCCTATTTTGTGGCCGCTCAGATCGCTTCTTATGCGAAGGAGCAAGGTTTCGATATCATCTTGACCGGAAAGGAGACCATCGACCACAATGGAGGACAGGTCGGGGGCATGCTCGCTGAGCTGCTCGATCTTCCTTATGTCGCCAACGCCAGCTCCCTTGAGGTGGAAGGCGAAAAGGCGACCTTGGAACATCCGATACCAGGAGGGAGCCAGGTCGTAGAGGGGTCCCTTCCGATGGTCGTTTCTTGCGCCAAAGGGATGGCCGAACAGCGGATCCCGAACATGCGAGGGATCATGGCCGCACGAAAGAAGCAGATCACCGTGATCGGGGCAGCGGATGTGGAAGAGCGGACCGGGGTATCCCACTTTGAGCTTCCTCCACCGAAATCCGAGTGCAAGTATGTGGATCCGGAGAACCCCGAAGAACTGATCGACCTTCTACACAACGAAGCAAAAGTTATTTAAGGCATGAGCGTTCTGGTATTCGCTGAAGCAGAAGATAGCGGGCTCGCAAAAGGAGCTTACGAGGCTGTTAATTACGGGCATAAAACCGCTGAAAAGATCGGAGGGAGTACGACCGTCATCACTCAATCCAAGGTCGATGAGGGTACCCTCAAAGGACTCGGTGCCTATGGGGCTGATAAAGTGCTCCAGGCTGGACTCGATGGGAACGACCCGAGCGAGCTCGCCCGTTTGCTCGATAAAGCCGCTCAGGATGAAGGGGCTCAAGTGGTGGTCCTGTCCATGGATCAGACCGGTGAAGCGGTGGCACCGCGGGTTTCGGTACGGCTCGAAGCAGGATTGGTCCCCGGGGCCATCGAAGTTCCGGTCACCGATAACGGCTTCGTCGTCAAGCGGAATGTCTTCTCGGGAAAAGCTTTTTCTCACACCGAGGTCCGGACCGATAAGAAGGTCATCTCGGTCCTTCCGAACTCCCATGATGTGGAAAAGACCGATAAGGAAGCTTCCGTGGAGCCATACGAGTTCCAAGGTGAAGGAGCTGGCTTGCAGGTCAAAGAAGTGAAGAAACAGGAAGGGGAAGTTTCCCTTCCAGAGGCCGATCTGGTCGTTTCTGGTGGAAGAGGCCTTAAAGGACCTGAGAATTGGAACATCATCGAAGATCTGGCGGGTGAACTGGGAGCAGCGACCGCCTGTTCACGGCCAGTAGCTGATAATGAATGGCGCCCTCACCATGAACACGTGGGCCAGACCGGGCTTACCATTCGTCCAAACCTCTACATTGCTGTTGCCATATCCGGAGCTATTCAGCACTTGGCCGGTGTGAACGGAAGTAAAGTTATTGTTGTGATCAATAAGGATCCGGAAGCTCCCTTCTTCAAATCTGCGGATTACGGGATCGTTGGGGATGCCTTTGAAGTCGTTCCTAAATTGACCGAAGCCGTTAAGAAATTCAAGGCGGAGAGCTGAATCCTTTCGGATAAGGAAGCTCTATGGATAAGATCAAACTGAACATCGTGGGGCTCTCTTACAGCCAGACCCAATCGGGCGCTTACGCCTTGGTCTTGGGTGAAGAGGAAGGAAGACGGCGTCTCCCTATCATCATCGGGGGCTTTGAAGCGCAATCCATCGCTATCGAGTTGGAGGAGATGACCCCGAGCCGCCCCCTTACGCACGACCTTTTTAAAAGCTTCGCCGAATCTTTTGAGATCGGGGTGAAAGAAGTGATCATCTACAATCTGGTGGAAGGGATCTTCTTCGCCAAGATCATTTGTGAGAACAATGGTGAAGAAACGGAGATCGATGCCCGTACCTCTGATGCTGTGGCTCTTGCGGTCCGATTCGATTGTCCGGTCTACACCTACGAGTTCATCCTTAGTTCAGCTGGGATCATACTGGACGAGGAGAACAAAGAAGAGGAAGGAGAAGGAGAAGAAAGCGAGCAGAGTCCGGAGATCAATATCGAGGACCTGACCAAGCCCGAAGACGTTAAAAGCCTTTCCTACAAGGAGCTAGAAAAGAAACTCGAAGAGGCGATCGCGATCGAGGATTACGAGACCGCTTCGAAGATCCGTGATGAATTGAGCAAGCGGGATAAGAAGGATCAATAAGCCTTCTCACCCATGCGTTCCATCCTTTTCTTTCTTTTTTTCTTTCTGAGTTCGCTTTCCTCCCTTCAGGGACAGAACAGTGAGATCAAAGCCGGTCGGGATAGCGCTGTTCTGGAAGGGAATTGGCTTTTCCAAAAGATCTCTTATGCTTCTCGTGCCGACCGGGATATGGCATCTGCTTCTCTAAGCCTGGAGTTGACGGATTCATCCCGCTTTTTTTACAGGAAGGAAAAGGATGTGCTGGCCGAAGGGGTTTGGAAACGCCAAGGGGATGAGCTCCTGTTAAAACCGTTTCACGACAGTGCTTTGGGAAAGGATCCCCATACGGTGATCTTTTCCTCCTCAGGGACCACCCGTTTGAACATCGACACCCTATCATTGGACAAATTGGCTCTTAAAGGGATCAAAGGGCTTTTTCATTTTGATAGCCAGCTCCCCGTGGCCGCTCAAGGTTTCACTTTCTTCTCGTTCTTCAGGGGTGTCCTGGGGTTGGCCACCGTTCTTCTGCTGGGAATGGCCTTCAGTTCGGATCTCCGGGCCATCGATTGGGGTTTGGTCATCAAGGGGCTTCTGCTGCAGATCGTGCTTGCGGTCCTTGTTTTGAAGGTCCCTTGGGTAGAATCGGCGTTCGAAGGCCTTAGCTCCTTCTTTTTGAAAGTGATCAATTTTGCTGATGCAGGGACCGAGTTCCTCTTCAGCTCACAGGTCACCGGCAAGATCGAACCTGCTCTGAGGACCTTTGTGACGGATATTCTTCCCACGATCATTTTCTTCTCGGCTTTGACGAGCCTCTTCTATTATCTCGGAGTTCTGCAGCGGATCGTTTACGGGATGGCTTGGGTGATGCGCCGTTTGATGAATCTCTCAGGGGCTGAGAGTTTGGCAGCTGCGGGGAATGTCTTTATCGGTCAGACCAGCGCCCCGCTTTTGATCAAACCTTACTTGCCCAAAATGACCCGTTCGGAGATCATGTGCTTGATGTCCGGGGGAATGGCCACCATCGCGGGAGGGGTCCTCGCGGCTTATGTTGGTTTCCTTGGAGGAGAGGATCCCGCCCAGCAAGCCTTTTTCGCCAAACATCTTCTCACGGCTTCGGTAATGTCCGCACCTGCTGCGATCGTAGCTGCTAAAATGTTGGTCCCCGAAAAGGAGAGCTTTGAAAAGGAAATGCGTTTGCACGATCGGGGATTCGGGACGAATGCTTTGGAAGCGATCACGAATGGAACCGGCGACGGACTCCGCTTGGCCGTGAATGTCGCTGCCATGCTCCTCACTTTTATCGCTTTGATCACGATGGGGAATTACATTCTGAAGGATCTGATCGGGCACTATACCGGCCTTAATCCGCTTATCGTGGAAAGCACGAATTACGATGGGTTCACCTTCCAATTCATTATCGGTTACCTTTTTGCCCCCATCGCTTGGTTGATCGGGGTGGCCAAGGAGGATATGGTGATCGTCGGCCAACTTCTTGGGGAGAAGACGATCGTGAACGAGTTCATCGCTTATAAGACCCTCGGGGAGATGAAGGCCTCAGGAGCATTTGCCCAGCAGAAGTCCGTTCTCATGGCCACTTACATCTTATGCGGTTTCGCCAATTTCGCCTCCATCGGGATCCAGATCGGAGGGATCGGAGCCCTTATCCCGAACCGGAAGTCCCTTCTCTCCGAGCTCGGCATTAAGGCTCTGATCGCAGGCACCTTGGCCTGTCTTTTCACCGCTGTGATCGTCGGGATGTTAGGGGTGGCATGAAGCCGTGCTCGAGGAAAAGGTGCGGTTTTCTCCCCTTTTACCGACTAGGGGTTGGGACTTGTTGAAGCTTCCTTCTCTCTGAACATCCCGTCCAAATCCAGGATCCTGGGGAGCAATAGCTCTGAATCATCGTTCGCCAGGATCGTGTCGGCGTAGGGGGCTTTTTCTTCGTCGCTCCATTGTTCTTTCATTCGCTCCCGCACATTTGCCTCAGCGATGCCGTCCCTTTGGGCGACCCTCTGGATCCGCTGCTCTTGGGGAGCACTTACCAGGATCAGGTGATCGAAATTCCGATATCCTCCGCTCTCGATAAGGATGGCCGCTTCCTGGACGACATAGGCCGCTTCCTTTTTTTCACACCATTCTTCGAAACGCTCACGAACCTTCGGATGTACGAGCTGGTTGAGTTTTTCCAACTTTTCCCGATCGCTGAATACGATCCGCGCCAAACCTTTTCGGTCCAAGCCTTCCGGCCCGTATAGGTCTTCCCCGAAAGAAGCTTTCACCGAACGGATCAGTTCCGGGTCTTTGTTCAGAGCCCGCTTAGCCTCTTCGTCGGCTTTGAACAGGGGAGCTCCTAGGACTTGAAAAGCCTGGGCGATAGTGGACTTGCCACTTCCGATACCGCCGGTGATCCCAACGCGCAGCATTATTTTTTGCGGATGATGAATTCAACCCTTTTCGGCTCGAATCGAACGATGTCCACAAAGGAGGGTTTTTCGACCATTTTGATGGGGAGTTCCTCTTGGTCCCGTTCGTTCTTTTCAGGGAAGGGGACTTGGGCTTTGAACATCTTGCCTTCCACCTTTTCGTAGTTCTGGAAGCCTACGAGGTAGTGGACCATCACGGAATCCGGATAAGTCTTGAGGACATATTGATCGGGCACTGCTTTGGCTTGAAGCGCCACTTTCACCTTCCCTTCTGTGAACTCGTTCACTTTGATCCCTAAGGTCACTTTCGAAGGGTCCGCCTCCAGTTTTTCCGAAATGCTGTCGGTACGAATTCGAGCTTGGAGCTCTCGGTCCTCATGAAGGTCTTCGATCTCGAGCTTTTCGGTGGGGATGCTGTACGTCGTGTCCAATACCGTAGAAGGTCCGGTTAACGTTACTTTGGATGGGGTTACTTCCACCTGTTTCGCCAATCGGTACTGTTCCCTGAATTGGATCTTCAGATCCGGGATCACCTTCACTTTTTTCTTCTCCCGAGGAGTAAGGGATACAAAGAGCGTGTCGGGTTGGACTCCTTTTATCCGAGTGTGGGAGGGAAATTGGCGCGAAAGCTTGTTCAAAAGCTCTTCGGTGGGTAGATAAGCCTTTTGGCGTTTTCCCGGGTCCTTGTAATGGAGCTCGCTCATATCGACCTTAACGGGTTCCTTTCTCGCAAGGAACTTATGTGCGAGCAACTCGAAACCGTGGGAATGAACCTCGAGCCTCAACTCCTCCGGGAGAGGGTCGCTCACGATCCGGTCCTCAGGCAAACCTCGATGTTCGACGGGAAAAACGATCTCCGTCGTATAGCTCTTGGAGAGGGATATCAGGAGCCAAATGACGGTCGAGATAAAGAGGCAAACGAGGAAGACGTTCAGTTTCCTGCTCAGGCGATCTTTCAAGAAGGTCCCAAGGGAAAGCAAAACGGGCCCTTAAGGGCTTAACTCTTTTGTTCCTCGCTCAGCTGGGTGCTCGAGTTGGCGGACAGCGCGTTCTTTTCCACACGGATCCGATTGCCGTCCTCCAAACTCAGGATGACCGAAGAATCCTTGACCTCTGTGATCTTCCCATGGATCCCTCCGATCGTGACCACTTGATCCCCTTTTTGGATGTTCTCACGGAATTCCCGCTCTTTTTTCGCCTTCTTCATTTGAGGGCGGATCATAAAGAAATAAAAGACGACGAGGATCAAGATCCAAGGAAGGAATTTGACCCAACCGCTTCCACCTCCCTGGAGGATGATCGCGAGGACGGTTGTACAACTGGATAGCTCCATATAAAGTTAGGCTCAGCTCATTTGAAAGGGATCAAAATTACGGATCCTTATATCATTTCGGGCCTCTTACCTCCCCTTTCATACGGATCGTAGTGGTCTTGGGGGCAGTATTGGCCACGATGGACACCGTGCGGTTCTGGATGCCTTGATGCCCCTTACTGTCGTAGGTTACGGTCAAAGTGTCCGATTCCCCTGGCAATAGAGGTTCTTCAGGAGCGTCTTCGGTAACGGTGCATCCACACCCGGGTTCGATGGAAGCGATGATCAAAGCTGCCTCTCCTGCATTCCGATAAATGAAGCTATGCTTCACCGTTTCGCCTTGGGAAATGGTCCCGAAATCGTAACTTTTCGTTTTGAATTCGATCTTGGGTTTTTCCCCTTTCCCGTTTCCACTAGCGCTCTGATCGTTATTGATGAGATGGGGGCCGATCTTCTTCTTCTCTTCTTCACTACGGTCGGTCAGCCAACATCCTGAAACAATGCCCCCCATGAATAGGAAAAGGATGCCTTTCAAAAGCGGATGAAAAAGGGGGGTTGGGAAGCTCTTTGCCATGGGGGTGCTTTCTCTTCTTGCAAAGGTACGAACGGAAGGGGTGTTATTCGATCAGCCCTTTGCCGCTTTTTTGAACCATCCCTTCTTCTCGCATTTTGGGGATCACTTTATCGAGGATCCCGTTCAAGAAACGGTCGCTCTTGGGCGTGCTGAAGATCTTAGCGAGCTCGATGTACTCGTTGATGGAAACTTTGACCGGGATCTCGCCGAAAGTCCGAGCTTCAGCGATCGCCATTTCGAGAAGGAGCATGTCGATATAAGCGATGCGGTCCAGCTCCCAGTTCTTCAAATGGGCCTGGATCCAATCCCGGTTCTCCTCATCCTGTTCGATCGTCGCTTGGAAAAGGCGCCTGGCAAATGCTGGGTCTTTTTCTTCATCTCGGTAAAGGGGAGGGAGTGAAAGCTCTTTTTCGGGCCGGGTGGGCATTTCCTTTAAAGTTCTGAGGACCATGGATGATGCGGTGTCCAGATCATCCACCCAATGGATGCTCCTTTCCTCGAGCCGGAACTGAAAGTTCTCCGAATCCGCGATGAAATCCCGAAAAGCTTCTGCCAGGAACTCCCGATGCTCTTCGTGATCGAGCTTTTCCTTGCTCATGTGATCCTTGTAAAGCTGGGAGTTCTCGAGCTCCCTGAATATCGATGGAATAAGATCCTCCGGGACGTGGGCTTCGGTCCCGTTGCGCTCCCATTCCTTGTTCAGCTTTTCCGAATCCCGAAGCTTACATAGGAAAGGGTTCTCTATGAATCGTGGGTCGGGGTTCAGGTCCTCCGCTGTCGGCAATTTTTTGCTTTTCCGCTCCTCCATGCGTTTTTCAGCATGATCTTGAACTTCGATCAGCATCCGAAGGAGCAGGAGGTATAGCTCCCGGACCCTTTCCATGCTTCTGAAGAGCTCTTTTTGATAGGAGGCTGGGTCGGCTCCCTTGCTTTGGAAGAAGCCGTAAAGGCTTTGGAGCACTTTGCTTCTTATGTGGCGACGGCTAAGCATGGAAGTGATGAACGGGATCTCCGCAGAAGGTCCTACCTTTGCCTTCTGGGCGTGGCAAAGGTAGGAGATCCCTTCTTTCCGCGCTCTTACACCTTCACCTTATGCGGGCCCTCCGTCATCTTAATAAATACTTCGTTAAGTACAAGTGGCGATTTCTACTCGGCATCCTCTTTATCGTGGCTTCCAATGTTTTCGCGGTGAAGGCTCCTCAGGTGGTTCAGGAGGCGGTCGATACCATCCAGGAAATGCTGAAGGAGCACCAAGGGGAAGCTTCCGATCCGTTTCGGGAAAGGGTCACTGAATACGCGCTGGGAGCCGCCGGGCTCTACCTTCTTTATTTCTTCCTGAAGGGGTTCTTCCTTTTCCTGACCCGACAGACCATCATCGTGATGTCGCGCTTCATCGAATACGACCTTAAGAACGAGGTCTATGCCCATTACCAGACCTTGAACATGGGCTTCTACAAACGGAACAACACCGGGGATCTCATGAATCGGATCACGGAGGATGTGACCAGGGTCCGCATGTATTTGGGGCCGGCCGTGATGTATACGATCAACCTTGCTGTGCTCTTTATGATGGCTATTACGGTGATGGCGCGTATGCAGCCCTGGCTCACCCTTTACATTCTCTCGCCCCTTCCCATCCTTTCGGTGACGATCTATTTTATCAGCAGCGTCATCAACCGAAAGAGCGAGCGGGTCCAACGCCAGCAATCCCGCTTGTCGACTTTTGTTCAGGAAGCTTTCTCCGGAATAAGGGTGCTCAAGGCTTATGATAAAGAAGCGGGTTTTCTCGACCGTTTCAGGGATGAGAGTGAGCTTTATCGGGACCGGTCCGTGGATCTGGCCCGGACCAACGCCTATTTCATGCCCGCTGTTCTCTTGTTGATCGGGCTCAGCACCATTCTGACCATCTATTTGGGAGGGATGTGGCACATCAACGATCCCAATGATGTGACCCTCGGGACGATCGCATCCTTCATGATCTATGTGAACATGCTCACATGGCCCTTCGCATCGGTCGGCTGGGTTACATCCCTCGTTCAGCGAGCGGCCGCCTCTCAGGAACGGATCAATGAATTCCTTCGCACCGAACCCGAGATCCAAGAAAAGGAGCGTCCCGAGCGACCGGATATCAAAGGAGCGATCGATTTTCAAGAGGTGAGCTTCGCTTATCCCGATTCCGGCATTCAAGCTTTGGATCAGGTCTCTTTCGGTATCGAGGCAGGGGGGACCCTCGCTATCATCGGGAGGACGGGTTCGGGAAAATCCACGATCGCAGACCTTTTGATCCGGCAGTACGATCCGGATGAAGGGCGGATATTAGTGGATGGGATCGATCTAAGGGATATGCATCTCGGCACGCTTCGCTCTTCCATCGGTTATGCACCCCAAGAGGTCTTTTTGTTCTCGGACAGCATCCGGAACAATATAGCGTTCGGTCGGAGCGATGCGAGTGAGGAAGCTATCGAACGAGCAGCTGCTAATGCTGATGTTTTGGACAATATAAGGGCCACGCGGGATGGTTTCGAGACCCTTCTCGGTGAACGAGGTGTGACCCTATCTGGCGGACAGAAACAACGACTTTCGATCGCGCGAGCGATCATTCGGGAACCCCGTATCTTGATCTTCGATGATTGCTTATCGGCGGTGGATACCGAAACAGAGGATAATATTCTTCAAAATCTGCAAGGGCTCATGCAAGGAAGGACCAGTGTTATCATCTCCCATCGGGTGAGTTCCGTGAAAAGGGCCGATCGGATCATCGTGCTCGATCAGGGAAGGAAAGTGGAGGATGGAAGCCACGAAGATCTTTTGGAATTAGGGGGGCATTACGCGGAAATGCACCGCCGGCAATTGTTGGAAGAGGCTGAAAAAGGACGATGACTTCGGACCGAGTCCTTTTTCCTCGTTCGAAGAGAGCTTTTCATCCCTTTCGAGCATAGTTTTATCGATTTTTTTTAAATTTGGAGTTGGACCCATCTGTTTAATCAAATCTCTGTGAAGATGGTTGAAGGACAAGACAAGCAGTATCGTGATGAGATCCACACGAATAAGGTGAAGGCGGGGAAAAGAACGTATTTCTTCGATATCAAAGCCACAAAAGGCAACGACCTTTACCTGACGATCACCGAAAGCAAGAAGCGTTTCAACAAGGACGAAGGCAAGCCTTTTTTCGAAAAGCATAAGATCTTCCTCTACAAAGAGGACTTTGAAAAGTTCGTCGAAGGGCTTCAGATGACGATCGATAAGATCAAAGAGCTTCGGGAGACCGATGAGGTCTACGCTCAGAAATATCAAGAAGACCTGGAGAAAAAGCGCCAAGCTGAAGAGGCCGGCGAATCCGGGGAGAGCAGTGAAGAGGCCTTTGAGACCGAGAACCGCGAGCGTGAGGAGCTCAGTGGGGATAGCGAACGCTACACCGATGTGAGCTTTGAGGACCTTGGCGACTCGGAAAACAAGCGCGAAGAATAGCGATCACAAGGACGCGATCCTCTTTATAGGAACGACCCCGGACCTCACTGGTCCGGGGTTTTTTTGCTCCCTCCTTCAAGAAGCGATAAGGCGCTCCATCTGATAAGCAAGATCCTTGATCCGCTCATCGTCGGTCAGTTCGTCGTTCGTCCCAAGCTTATCGTAGATGAAGGGGAGTTTGGTCTTAAAAGGAAGGACTTCCATTTGGAGGTAATGGAGAATAGCCGTGAGATGGTCCAAGCCCCTTAGGTTCCCGTTGAAACCCGCTGATATTCCTACGATCGAGGCTTTTTTGTGGTAAAAGGTCTTCGGGTCCACGCTATCCAGAAAGACTTTGAGAACGCCCGATATACTGCCGTTGTATTCGGGAGCGATGAAAAGGAACTTTTCCGCTGGAACGATATAGGTGTCGAGCAACGCTCCCATCCCCTCGCTTCGCTCTCCGTACATTTCTGAACGGAGAAAATCCCCCGGAAGGTCTTCCATGGAAAGGATAGGGGCTTCTACTCCGCGAACTTTCAACAAGTCCTGACAGATCTTAGCGATCCGTTGACTGTTGTTGTCCGGGCGATTCGTGCCACTAATGATCGTGATCATACAGGGGGGTCAACAGCTTTTTGTGTAAAAAATCGAAGTTCGTAAAAGCCCCGAAGCCTCCTAAAGATCGTATCTTTAATTCTGAACAGGCCCCTTATGCAAAGGAAACAGTTTTAAGCCCGGGGCCTCGAAAAAGTTTTACCGATCCATGGCAAAGGTCATTACGATCGCTAATCAAAAAGGAGGGGTGGGAAAGACCACCACCGCTATCAATTTGGCAGCATCCTTGGGGGTGCTCGAGTACCGAACCTTAGTGGTGGATGCCGATCCGCAAGCCAATTCGACCGCTGGTGTGGGTTTCGATCCTAAGAACGTCAAGCTGAGCATTTACGAGTGTATCGTTGAGGAGAAAAACCCGAGGGATGCGGTGCTCAGCACCGATAGCCCGAACCTCGAGATCCTCCCTGCACACATCGATCTGGTCGGGGCAGAGATCGAGATGATCGAGCAGCCCAACCGGGAGAAGATGATGCGCTACTCGCTGGATCGGATCCGAGAGGATTACGATTTCATCATCATCGATTGCTCTCCCTCCCTCGGCTTGATCACGGTTAATGCCTTAACAGCAGCGGATTCGGTGATCGTCCCTGTCCAGTGCGAGTATTTTGCCCTGGAAGGCCTGGGCAAGCTTTTGAACACGATCAAGATCGTGCAGTCCAGGCTCAACAGCGCCCTCGATATCGAGGGGATCCTCCTTACGATGTACGATACAAGGCTCCGACTGGCCAATCAAGTGATCGAGGAAGTGAAGACCCATTTCCAGCAGATGGTATTCGATACCGTGATCCATAGGAACACCCGTTTGGGGGAAGCTCCAAGCCATGGGGAAACCATCGTGATGCACGATGCCAGTTGTAAAGGCGCCGTCAATTACCTCAATCTGGCCCGCGAGATCCTCCAGAAGAACGAGATGACCAAGATGAGCGAAGCGGACCGGAGCGTTGAATTCGAAGACCGATCACTATGACCAAGAAGAAGAAAAGCCTAGGTAAAGGGCTTAGCGCCCTTCTTGAGGATTCTGAGACGGATATCACTTCCAAGTATCAAAAGGATGCTGAACGGACCATCGGTTCGGTCTCAGAGATCGGGATGGATAGCATCCAAGCCAACCCCTTCCAGCCCCGAAGGGCTTTCGATGAGGAGGCTCTGGAGGAGTTGGCCGACTCGGTGAAAGAACACGGAGTGATCCAGCCCATCACGGTCCGGAAAATGGGCTACGACCAGTATCAGATCATCTCTGGGGAACGCAGGTTCCGAGCCGCCGAGAAAGCTGGTCTGGAGAGCATCCCCGCTTATATAAAGGTGGCGGACGACCAGACCATGCTCGAAATGGCATTGGTCGAGAACCTGCAGCGAGAGAACCTCGACGCCATCGAAGTGGCGGTCAGTTATAAACGGCTGATCGAAGAGTGCCAAGAAACTCAGGAGAGCGTGAGCAAAAAGGTGGGGAAGAAAAGGGCTACGGTCACCAATTATCTTCGGCTTCTGAAACTCCCCGAAGCCATCCAGGAGTCCATCCGGAACGACAGCCTTTCGATGGGGCATGCAAGAGCCCTCATCAATGTGGAGGACGATGAGCTCCGCCTCAAGATCCATCAAAGGATCCTCAAGGAAGGACTCTCCGTGAGGAAGACGGAAGAGTTGATCCAAAAGCTCAACGAGGAGGAACCGCAAAAAAATGCCCGTAAAGAAAAGCCCGGGCTCTCCTCCAAAGAGCAAAAGACCCTCCGAACGCTCAGTGAGAAAGTCGGCGATCGCGTCGATCTGAAAAAGGATAAGTCCGGGAAAGGGAAGATCGTGATCGATTACGGCTCGGAAGAGGAGCTCGATCGGATCATCGATGCATTGGAACCCTGATGAGGCGTGGGCTGATCTTCGCGCTCTTTTTGCTCCCCATTTCCCTCCTTGCCCAGAAAAGGGATAGCAGCTCCAAAAGCGACAGCACTTTTCACGACCCGACCGTAGCTACGGTTCGCTCCGCGATCCTCCCGGGCCTCGGCCAGGTCTACAATGAAAAGTATTGGAAGGTCCCTATCGTTTATGGAGGGCTCGGAGCCTCCGTCTATTTTATCGTTCGGAACGGTCGTCGGTACCGGGATTATCGGTCGGCTTTAGTGGCCCGAGCGAATGGAAAGAGCGATCCTTATCAAGGGATCTACAATGAGCAACAATTGACCGTGCTTAAAAAAACCTATCGGCGCTGGCGGGACCTTTCCTATATGAGTTTTCTAGCCGTTTACTTGCTCCAAGTCGTGGATGCCAATGTCGATGCCCATCTTCACGATTTCGATGTGAGCGACGATCTCTCTTTGAGGATGGAGCCTTGGACAAATGGAACCCCCCTTCCTTCGGATCCTATGAAAGGGGGGGTCGGTCTGTCTTTGAGGATCGGGTTTTAAGGGGAACGGAGTGCTTCCATGGATGGTCTTGTACCCCTTTGATCCTTTTTAGCATCCCTTTTATCGTTTCTTTCGACCTTACTCCTAAATTTGAAGCTTTAGATCGAAGCTATGCGCATCGCACTTTCAGGATACGGGAAGATGGGGAAAGCCATCGAGCAAGAAGCCTTGGAAAGGGGACATGAGATCGCCTATCGGATCGATTCCAGCAACAGGGATCTTCAACCCTCGGACCTGGAAGGGGTTGACCTGGCCATCGATTTTAGCACGCCGGAAGCGGTCGCTACGAACGTTCACAAATTTTTCGATGCGGGTATCCCGGTCGTCGTAGGAACGACGGGCTGGGAAGGTGAATTCCCTTCTGTTGAAGAGCGCTGTAAGACCGAGCAGTGTACCCTTTTCCACGCTCCGAACTTTAGCATCGGGGTGAACCTCTTCTTTGCCCTCAACCGCTACCTTGCGCAGTTGATGAACGGGCACGAAGAATACGACGTGACCGTTGATGAGGTGCACCACAAAGAGAAGAAGGACGCTCCCAGCGGAACCGCTGTTCGTATCGCTAAGGACTTGCTAGGCCATTTGGATCGGAAAGAAGCGTGGGTGAAAGAAGAGGGGCAGAACAGGGGTGAGCTTGAAGTGAGATCTGAGCGTAAAGACGATGTGAAAGGGACTCACACAGTCCGCTATAGCTCCGAGATCGACGAACTAACGATCCAGCATCGGGCCCATTCCCGTAAAGGGTTCGCATTAGGGGCTGTGCTCGCTGCGGAGTGGGTGAGCGATCGGAAAGGCCTCTTCACCATGCAGGATATGCTGGACCTTTAAGTTTTTCCCATGCTCGATACCATCCTCCTGGTCCTTACGCTCCTCGTTCATTACGCCACCCTTTGGCGCATCTTTCAAAAGGCCGGTCGCAAGGCTTGGGAGGGCTTGATCCCGCTTTACAACCTTTTTATATGGTTGAAGCTCATGCAGAAGCCTGGCTGGTGGTTCCTGCTATTCCTGATCCCGGGAGTGAATTTCCTCATGGTGATCATCATGCACGTGGAAACGGTGAAGATGTTCGGCCATCGGGGATTTTTCAGCGGTCTGATCGCCATCTTTTTGCCATGGGTCTACCTGCCTTATTTGGCCTTCAACGAAAAAGAGGCCTGGAAAGGACCGGTCCAATGGCTTCACCGAAAGAAGGAGGATAAAAAGAAAGAACCCGGAAAGATCCTGCGGGGTTGGCGGAATTTCCGGAACAGGCTTCTTGCTGGCCTTGGTGTGGACCGCGGATTTTTGGAGCGATATGATGAGATCCCGACCGCTGGCCAAAAGATGCGGGGTGCTGGCAAGGAATGGGGAGATGCGATCATATTCGCCGTTATTGCCGCTACGATCATCCGAGGGTTCTTCATCGAAGCTTTTACCATCCCGACTTCTTCGATGGAGCGGAGCTTATTGGTAGGGGATTACCTCTTTGTGAGCAAGATGAGCTATGGCTCCAGGATCCCTCAAACCCCTGTGGCTTTTCCCTTTTCTCAGCACACGCTCCCTTTCACGGAGAGCACACCCTCTTATCTGGAATGGTACACGCAGCCCTATAAACGCCTCCCTGGGGTCGATACGGTCGAGCGAAACGATGTGGTCGTTTTCAATTTTCCGGCACAGGACACCGTTGCTACGAAGAAACAGAATGTGAGTTATTATCGCTTGGTCCGGCAATATGGGCGAAAAGCCGTGCACCAGAACTCAAGGCGTTACGGGGAGATCATGACCCGCCCCGTGGATAAGCGGGATAATTATATTAAGCGGTGCGTGGGTATTCCCGGAGATACCATCGAGGTGATCGACGATCGGCTCCATGTGAACGGGGAACCGGCTAAAAGGCCGGAAAAAGCCCAATGGAAATATGTCGTCGATGTGAAGCAACAGATCCGTAAGTCCCATCTAGTCGAAGAATATGGGATATCCAGGAACGGGATCGAGTACGATCCCTCCAACAGGCAGTACGTCATTTCTATGACGGATGAGGCCAAAAAGGCTTTGAGCAGATCCGACCTGGTCCGGAAGATCCGTAAATATCCTGAAATGGATCATTCTCAAAGGAGCATGAGGATCTTCCCTCATGATAAACGGTATCCCTGGAGCTTTCAGAATTTCGGACCTCTGGGTATCCCCCGGAAAGGAAGCACGGTTGAACTCACTTTGGATAAGCTCCCCCTCTATGAGCGGATCATCGATACTTATGAAGGGCACGACCTGGAGGTGAAAGACAGTACGATCTATATCGACGGAAAGGAGACCTCCAGCTATACTTTCGAAATGGATTATTTCTGGATGATGGGGGATAACCGTCATAGCTCTCTCGATTCGAGGGCGTGGGGTTTTGTTCCCGAAGATCACGTCGTGGGAGAAGCGCTCTTTATATGGATGTCTATCGAGTCGCGGATCCCTGGAAGGTCCAGCTGGTGGTTCCAGCGTATACGTTGGGATAGGCTGTTCAAAGGGATCGAGTGATCTTTCCCTTAAATTGGAGAACGTGAGCCGTTCTCTCATAACCGCCCGCCGAAGACCTTATCTGAAAGCCTGGGGATGGACCTTATCGATCACCGCGGTCCTCATCCTTTTGGCGGCCCTTTTCGCCACCCGCTTTTTCTTCGTGAGGAGCGGTACGATGCGGCGAGCGCTCTTAAAAGGGGATTTCGTTTATGTGGATAAATGTGGGTATGGCGCCCGAATTCCTGAGCATCCGTTGGCCATCCCTTATTCCGACCGCTTTTATTCCAGCATCCCGGAGTTGCCTTATATGCGTATGCCGGGCATTACCGGTATTCAAAAGAACGATGTCCTCGTTTTCAACGATCCGAGGGTCTCTGAAAAGACCCCTATCGCTAAACGCCCTCTCATGATGAAACGCTGCGTTGGGCTTCCTGGGGATTCTATTTCGATCCAGGGGGAAGAAGTTCTGGTGAACGGGGATCCCATCGACCAGCCTCCCAGTGTGATCACTTCTTACCACGTCAAGGTCGAAGCCGACAGTTCTCTGAGGGAATCCTTCGATCGCTTTTGGGTGAAAAAGCCACAGGCTCTTTCCAATAGGGGAGATTATGTGGTTTTCCTTAGGAAAAAGGATGCCAGAAGACTTCGAAAGGAAGAATGGGTGCATTTTGTGAAACCCTGGAAAAAGGCGGGGAAAGGCAGTGAACGGTTTTTCCCAAAGGATCCGAGTTATGCATGGGGACCTGGCCATGTGCCCCCTCTTTATATACCAGCTAGAGGGGGTTCGGTGCATTTGGACACGAACACGCTTCCTCTTTATCGACGGGTCATCGAGGTCTATGAAGGGCACGAAGTTTCGGTATCGGATACGATCGTGCGGATCGATGGTAAGCCGCGGAACAGCTACAGCTTCGAAAAGGATTACTTTTACGTTTTAGGGGATCCGAGGCCTTTTTCGGAAGATTCAAGGACTTGGGGATTTCTTCCGGAGGATCATATCATCGGTCGGGCCCTTTTCGTCCTTTTTTCCTATAATATGGAAAAGGGTGCTTTTCGGGGGGACCGGACTTTTCGTTGGATCCCTTAAAGCATTCTTGAGCTAGATGGAAGATCCCGTACTCTTACCGATCGTATACGCTGGCAACAGCTTCTATTATGCGCTTTTGCTTCAAGCTCCCGAAGTCTTGCTCGAGCAGCATGAACATTTCGAAAAGCAGACCTGGCGTAACCGTTGTCGGATCTTGTCGGCGAACGGTCCGATGGATCTGGTCGTACCGGTCAAAAGAAAAGGCAGGACCCGCACCCCCATGAAGGACCTTCGGATCGCTTACGACGATCCCTGGCCTTCCCTCCATTGGCGTTCCATCACTTCCGCCTATCGGACGGCCCCATATTTCGAGTTCTTTGAGGACCGTTTTGGGGAGCTTTTTAAAAAGCGCTATGCGTTTCTGATCGATCTGAACCTGGCTTTCCAGGAAAAGATCCTCGAGGAGTTCCGGGTCCGACCGCAGTTCTCGTTCACGGAGCGTTTCGCCAAAGAAGTCCCTGGATTCATGGACCTGCGTCATCTTCCTCCTGCTTTGCCGGAGGATAAGGCAAAAGGGGGGAGTCGAGCTCCGGTCGATGTGACCGGTCCTTACCCCCAGGTCTTTGATGAGCGGTTTGGTTTCGTGCCGGGCTTGAGCGTACTCGATCTTCTATTCAATGAAGGGCCGAAAGGGATCGATCGTTTGCGTCGTGCCGATCTTACGCCTTATCTTTCCCCTTCTGAATGAGCATGAAGCATTCCCTTTCCATATTCATCGCCCTTTTGCTCCTCTTATCGATGGATGATGGGACGGCTCAGAGTTATCAGGCTCCGAAAAAGAGCGAGCCGATCGAACTTCCTTCTCAGAACGCTTTTTATATAGAGCTTTTAGGAAGTGCTGGCACTTATTCGCTGAACTACGAGCGTTTATTCGTCCTTGGTCCGCCCATCTCGCTTCGAGGTCGGATCGGAGCTTCTTTCCTCGGAGGAGGTTTTTCTTTTCCGATGCTCGTGCAAGCTTCTCATCCATTGTTCGGGCCTGTGGAAATGGAATGGGGAGGAGGCGCCGTTCTTCTACCCCGATTCTCCGACCAGCAGTTCGGGTATGAATGGACCGGTTTGGCCGGTTTTCGTTATCAGGATGAATTGGGTCTGGTCCTTCGCTTGGTCTATACGCCCTTTTTCCGGGGAGGGGCGGAAGAGGATAGATGGATCAAGCATTGGGGAGGCTTTTCGGTCGGGGTCCTCTTCTAGTATCCCTAGTGGCCGGGAGGATCTTCTATATTTGACGCACTCCGCACCCAAAGGGAATTCAATGGCTAAAGCGAAGACGAGCGATAAAAAGGAACAGGACATCGATTTCAACAAGAATGAGGATAAGATGCGCCTTCGGATCTCCGAGATGGAAAAAAGGCTCGCTGAGATCCGAGAGGGAGGGGGGAAGAAAAAGGCCGATAAAGAACACGATAAGGGAAAACTGACCGCCCGTGAACGCTTGGATGTTCTCTTCGACAAGGATGCTGAACGTCTTGAATTAGGGGCCTTCGCTGCCGAGGGGATGTATCGGGATCATGGGGGATGTCCTGCTGCAGGTGTTATCGTAGAGATCGGCTATGTGAAGGGGCGGCAATGCATCGCTGTTGCGAACGATGCCACGGTGAAGGCCGGTGCATGGTTCCCGATGACCGGGAAGAAGAACCTTCGGGCTCAAGAGATCGCCATGGAGAATCATCTTCCCATCATTTATTTGGTGGACAGTGCCGGGGTTTTCCTTCCCATGCAGGACGAGATCTTTCCCGATAAGGAGCATTTCGGACGTATTTTCCGCAACAATGCGGTCATGTCCTCGAAAGGCATCCCTCAGATCAGTGCGGTCATGGGGAGTTGTGTTGCCGGGGGTGCATACCTGCCGATCATGAGCGATGAATCGCTCATCGTCAATAAGAGCGGTACGATCTTCCTGGCCGGCTCCTATCTCGTTAAAGCCGCGATCGGAGAGGATATCGACAACGAGACGCTAGGTGGGGCCACTACGCATTCAGAAATATCAGGAGTGACCGATTATAAAGCTGAGAACGATGAGGAATGCCTGAACACGATCCGGGACCTCATGGACCGGATCGGGAGCTTCGAGCGGGCCGGTTTCGATCGAAAGGAACCGGAGCCCCCTAAAAAGGATCCGAAAGAGATCTACGGGATCTACCCTTCGGCCACCCATAAGCCTTACGATGTCAAAGAGATCGTTCGACGCTTGGTGGACGGTTCCAAATTCACCGAGTACAAGAAAGGGTACGGAAAGACCCTCGTTTGTGGCTATGGACGGATCGACGGGTGGTCCGTAGGGATCGTCGCCAATCAGCGCGAATTGGTCAAAACCGGTAAGGGTGAGATGCAGTTCGGAGGTGTGATCTATTCCGATTCTGCGGACAAAGGAGCTCGCTTCATCATGAACTGCAACCAAAAGAAGATCCCCTTGGTCTTTCTCCAGGATGTCAGCGGTTTCATGGTCGGCTCTAGGTCCGAACACGGAGGGATCATCAAAGACGGGGCTAAGCTCGTCAATGCGATGGCCAATTCCGTGGTCCCTAAGTTCACGGTCATCATGGGCTATTCATATGGGGCCGGGAATTATGCCATGTGCGGTAAAGCATACGACCCCCGCCTTATCGTTGGATGGCCTACTGCCGAGATCGCAGTTATGGGGGGCTCACAGGCAGCGAAAGTGCTCCTACAGATCAAGGTGGCGAGCATGAAGGCCCAAGGAAAGGAAGTGAGCGAGGAAGAGGAGAACGAGCTCTTTGAGCGGATCAAAAAGAGCTATGAGGAACAAACAACCCCCTATTACGCAGCGGCTCGCCTTTGGCTGGACGCGATCATCGATCCGGATGAAACGCGCAAAGTGCTCTCCATGGGCATCGAAGCGGCCGATCACAACCCCCACATGGAGCGCTATAACGTGGGTGCTATTCAGACTTGAAAAAGGGGGGCTATCCTGAGGTGATAAGGGGCGGAGCATGCTCCTTTACTCGTAAGCCTGGATCGGATTTTCTTATCGGCTTTTTGTAACTTAGGTAAGTTGCTATGGTGGAGCATCGTTACATTCAGCTTCCCCCCTTTTCCTTGGGGGTGCACTTGGTTACGGACTATTTGTTCCCGAATGGCGAAGAAGTTCCGGAAAAGGGGTTGATGAGCCTTTTCATCCAGCACAGTTCTGCTGCTTTGGCGCTCAATGAAAACGCTGACCCGAACGTCCGTAGGGACCTTGAAGCTTATTTCGAAAGGGCGGTCCCTTGGAACGAGCCCTACTATACGCACGTAGAAGAAGGTCCGGACGACATGCCTGCCCATATCCGTTCCATTCTGGTCGGTCCTTCCTTGACCATTCCTATCGATGAGGGAAAGCCAGCGGTCGGGATCTGGCAGGGAGTTTATCTCTGTGAGTTCAGAGAGAATGCTTCGGGTCGCCGCATCGTCCGCAGTGTTTATAGTTAGATCCTTGCTTATGAGACGGAAATTCCAACCAGTCCTCTACGTTCTCCTGTCGCTTCTTTGGGCGGGTTCTTCTCAAGCCCAGGAATGGGTCGAAAAAATGAAGGATCCTGAAGTGCCTTTCAAAAAGGCGCAAAAGAGCTTTGAAAAGTATTGGAAAGGGGACACTGGCCCAGGATGGAAACAGTTCAAACGTTGGGAATGGTTCATGGAGAGCCGAAGCTCCTCCGGTAAGCGCATTCCAGCTTCAGCTCGTTGGGAGGCATGGAAAGAGATGAAAGGCCCTAGAGGGGGTGGTGGCTCAGCAGGAGATTGGGATTATATCGGGAACGACGATATTCCAACATACGGAGGTGCCGGACGGATCAACAGTATCGCTTTACATCCGGATGACCAAACGACGGTTTTTGCAGGGGCCGCTTCAGGGGGACTTTGGAAATCCACCGATGATGGTAGCACTTGGGAGCACATGACCGATCATGAGCCTGTTCTAGGGGTGTCGCGGATCCTTATCCACCCTGAGGACCCCGATACCATGTATATTGCTACGGGAGATGGGGATGGAGCGGATACTTATTCCATCGGTGTGCTCAAGTCCACCGACGGGGGAAACACCTGGAGTACCGTTGGCTGGAACAACATCACCCAGTCGGATAGGATCCGGATCTTTCACCTGGTCATGAACCAAGAGGATCCGAGCACCCTTCTGGCCTCTACCGATCAGGGACTGTACAAAAGCAGCAACGGGGGTTCCGATTGGAAGCAAGTGGCCAGTGGCCGTTTCGGGGATATCGAGTACCATCCGACCGACACATCCATCGTTTATACGATCGACGCCGACGATCATCTCTTCATGCGCTCCACCGATGGAGGGAACTCTTTTTCTGCGGTTCTTTCAGGAACCCCTCCCCAGAACGATGTGGGACGCATGGAGATCGGTGTGAGTCCCGACGATCCTTCCCGGGTCTACTTTATCGCAGGGGATGCCTCTACACAAGGCTTTTATGGGCTCTATCGTTCCGACGATGCCGGCCAGAGTTTCTTTCAGACCGCGAATTCTCCCAATTTGTTGGGCTATAGTGCGGATGGGAGCGGTAGTGGGGGACAGGCCTGGTACGACCTTGCTATAGCGGTAAGCCCTAAAAACGCCGATTACGTTTATACAGGGGGCATCAATATTTGGCGCTCTACCGATGGGGGTTACTCTTTCGATATAAAGACCCATTGGTGGGGCGATCAGAACCTTCCCGAAGTTCATGCTGATCAGCATCATCTCAGCTTCGATCAAAATGGGCGGCTATGGGCCGGTAACGATGGAGGGGTTTTTCGTAGCCCATTGGTCGGGGATCAATGGACTGATCTGAGCGATGGGCTTCATATCGCTCAGATCTATCGACTCGGACAGGCTGAACAAGATGCGGAACTCATTATAACCGGATGGCAGGATAACGGCACCAATTTGCGCAATGCACCCGCCACGTGGTATCGGGTGATCGGTGGGGACGGGATGGAATGTGTCATTAGCCACAGCGACCCTTCGATCATGTATGGGACCATCTATTACGGGCAATTATACCGGTCCACGGATAAGGGAAGCTCTTTTTCCAAGATCGTGTATTCCGATAGTAGCAATTCTGTCCACGAAAGCGGGGGATGGGTGACCCCCTATACCATGAACCCCCAGAACAGCGATGCGTTGATCATCGGGAAAAAGGAACTTTATCGGACGATGGACGGAGGGGATACCTGGAGTCAATTCAGTAGCGGAATGGGAACCGGAAATTTTCAGACCATCGGTCGATGCGAAAGCGCACCTGACCACATCTATGCTGCTAAGCGCAGCGAGCTTTGGAAAAAGGATGGAAGCGGGACTTCTTTTCAATCCAGGGATAATGGGCTCCCTGTAAGCCAATTGTCCATCACCCACGTAGAGGCTCATAAGGGCGATCCGAATCAGGCATGGGTTACTTTCTCCGGTTATCAAAGCGCCGAGAAAGTGTATTACACGGATGATGGTGGAGTGACCTGGGCGAACCGCTCGAACGGCCTCCCCAACGTTCCTGTCAATTGTGTGGTGCACGAACCTGGTACGCAAAGGGTCTATGTCGGGACCGACCTGGGGGTTTACTATCGGGAGGACGGAATGGCCGAATTCAAACCTTTTAATAAGGGACTTCCCAACGTGATCGTCAATGAACTAGCGATCCATAACGGGGCCCAAAAACTGAGGGCCGCATCCTACGGACGTGGGCTCTGGGAGTCTGAGTTGCGAGGGGATGAACCTACATCCATCGAAGCCCGAAGCCAGAACGGCTCCCTAGAAGTTTACCCCAATCCCAGCAAAGGGCAGTTGAACGGAAAGCTCGAAGGTGAGTTGGGAACGATCCAACTCGATGTAAGGGATGCTGCTGGAAGGAGCGTCCATCAAGTTGAAGTGAACGGGGATCGGGAGCGCTTCCGGCTCGACCTCGGGCAGCTCGAAAGCGGGTTATATTTCCTCCATTTCAGGATGGAGGACGAAACCGTGACGAGAAAGGTGATGCTCCGTTGAACGATCAGGAGCCTTTTTCGAACTTTTCAAGGCCTTTTTCCATCCAGGATGCGAAAGCCTCGGCGTTCGGTTGATACCCTGTCGGGGGAACGAGTTGCTCTTCTTGGTGGTTCAGAAGCACGTAATAAGGTTGGGTGTTGGTGTTGTAATGCTTGGCTTGAAAGTAGTGCCATTTATCCCCGACCGTCTCCAGTTTTTTCTTTCCCCCGTTCAAAGTCACCGTTTTTTGCTCTTCTTCAGGCAGGTCTTTTCTTTCATCCACATAAAGGGATGCCAGGACCACTTCGTTTCTGATCTTATCCATGATCCCGGCCTCTGTCCAGACGGTCTCTTCCATCCTTCGGCAATTGGCGCAGGCATGCCCTGTAAAATCGAGCATGAGGGGTTTGTCCACTTTTTTAGCGTAGGCTAGGGCTTTTTCGTAATCGTTGAAGCAGTTCAATCCCATCGGACACTCTTCCCCCCAATCCGCCTCAGGTCGATCATTATTGGATCCTTCACCTCCATTGCTCACCAAGCTTCCCCTGGACCATTCGCTGTACTGAAGCGGCGGTGGGAAGCCACTGATCAGTTTGAGGGGAGCGCCGAAGAGGCCAGGGATCAAATAGAGGGTGAAGACGAGGGAAAGGGTGGCGATCAAAACCCGCGGTACGGAAAGCTTCGGGACTTCATCATCGTGCGGTGTTCGAAAAACCCCGAGAAGGTAAAGGCTCATCATGGTGAAGATTCCGATCATGATGGAAAGGAAGAGCTCTCGTTTAAGGATCCCTGTTTGAGTGACCAAGTCCGCATTGGAAAGGAATTTAAAGGCCAAGGCTAGCTCCAAAAATCCAAGGGTGACCTTCACCGTGTTCATCCATCCCCCCGATTGCGGCAGGGAATTAAGCCATGCCGGAAAGATCGCGAAGAGGCCAAAGGGAAGCGCAAGGGCAAGTGAAAAACCGGCCATTCCAACGACCGGGGCTATTCCCCCTTGAGAGGCCGTTTGGAACAAGAGGGGACCGATGATGGGTGCCGTACAGGAAAAAGAGACCAAACTGAGAACGAAGGCCATGAAGAAGATCCCGATCAAGCCTCCTTTGTCCGCCATCTTATCGGACTTGTTGATCCAGCTTTCCGGGAGGGTTAGCTCAAAAGCTCCGAGAAAGGAGATCGCAAAGATCACGATGAAAACGAAGATGAAGAGGTTCATCCAGGGATCCGTGGAGATCGCATTCATCGCACTTCCCCCGTAGATGCTGGTCACCAGGTAACCCAAAGCGGTGTAAATGATCACGATGGAAGCCGAATAAGTGATCGCGTTACGGATCCCCTGAGCCCGGCTCGTGCTTTGTTTGGTGAAAAAACTGACCGTAAGAGGGATCATCGGAAAAACACAGGGGGTAAGGAGGGCCACGAATCCTCCACCGAATGCCAGGATAAAGGTCAGCCAGTACCCACGCTTATCGGCTTCCTTCCGTTCGGCCGAGGCCTCCGCCGCTGCTTGTTCCGTACCTTGGGAAGCGTCGAGCTTCGCTTCCCCTTTGGCAGCTCCTTGAAGCTTGAAATGGAGATCGATGGTCTTGGGGATCAGACATCGCTCATCGGTGCAGGCCATGAACTCGAGTTGACCGGTCACGCTGTCCGGTTCGCCGTCTTCTTTTACGGTCAACACCTGCTCGAAGAGCGCTTCTTTTTTGTAGAGCGCAAGCTTCCGCTCGTATTGTTCATCGTACTTGGTCTCCGGCTCTTGCTTTCGGAGCTCACCAGCGAGTTCTTGCCCCTTCTTGGTTTCGAACTCGATGCTCGTTGCCACCGGCCCGCTGCCCGTGACATCGGTCCCGTATATGTGCCAACCGCTGTCGATCTTCGCCTTTACCCTGAGCAGGTAACGGTCCTCATCCAGCCGAAAAGCTTTTGAGGACCATTCGACGGGATCTGCCATTCCGGATCCCTTCTTCGGGCTTTCATTCTTGAGGCTGCTATCCGCTTTTTCCTCCCTCTTTTTCCCGGATCCCTCGCTTCCCTTTTCCGAGGGGGAGCTTTTAGAGTTATTTGCCGCGACGCCCTTAAGGCCCTGGAAGGAAAACTTCTCTTCGGTAGGGGGGAGACACTGGGAGTCATCGCAGACCATGTATTCCACGCTCCCCTCGAGCTTTTTCCCTTTCTTCCCCTTTACTTTCACCTTTTGGGTGAAATGGGCTTGCCCTTTGAAAAAATTGACCTTGTTCCCTGAAATGGGATCGGGTTCCGTTACCACTCCGATCTCTTGAACATCTCCTTGGAGTGAGAGCTTCTCCCCTTTTTTAAGATCGAAAACGGTCGGTAAAGGAGTGGCATCCTCAGGAAGGTTTTGGGAATAGAGGTGCCACCCTTTATCTATATCGGCCCGGAAGTGCAGTTTGTAGACCCCTTCCTTAAGCTTTTCCTTGCTAAAGGACCAATCCACAGGATCTTTCATTTGACCTTTTGCGGAAAGGCCAGCTATCCCGAGGAGGATGAACAGGAGCGTAAATGGGCGTGGAATGCTCATTCCCATAAGCCGACCAAATGTAGCAAAGTCGTAAATGAACGGGAATGGCTTTCCATTATGGCCTTATGGAGAGCAGTAGAGCGTTAAAAACCCTTAAAACACGTGCGGGTCATACGATCCGGACCTCGCGGATGCGATGGATGGGGATGGTTTTTCCGTGCTTCAGGGAGATGTTTTTATCACCCGTGGCCCATATGGTGGTCTCCACTTGTTTGACAGCCTCATCATCCTGAAAGATGATCTTGAATTTGGTTTGTTCCGTGTTGCCCATGGAAGTGGCGCGCTCGAGCATATTGCGACGCTCTGCGATCGCATTCGCATCTGCTAGGACCTCTTCGGAGGGGAATTGGCATTGATCGAGGGTTTCCTTCGGGATCTCCCGCGCTTCGGTATCGGTGGCCATAAAGCGATCCTTTTTGTTGTTTTTAAATACGAGCTCGAGGAAAAGAAGGTTTCGGGT
>CAZOSO010000013.1:0-21158 GCA_964582635.1 uncultured Weeksellaceae bacterium
GGAAAGCATCACCTATGCGAGCAAGATCCAATATGCGATGCTTCCGAGCTTAGGGATCCTTCGGGAGCATTTCACGGATCATTCAGCGCTTTACATCCCTCGCGATATCGTGAGCGGGGATTTTTATTGGGCAGCTCGTACAGATGGGAAGCTGATATGGACAGCGGCCGATTGCACTGGCCACGGTGTTCCGGGAGCCATGATGAGCATGTTGGGAATAGCTTTCCTTCGGGAGGTCGTGACCAGGAAGGGGATCCTCGAACCGAACCGAATATTGGACGAAGTCCGGGACATGATCATTCGTTCCCTTTCATCCGAAGAAGAAGGCGAGGATGCCAAGGACGGCATGGATATCGCCCTTTGTACCCTCGATCCGGAGAGCGGACAGCTCGATTTCTCAGGGGCCAACAATCCCCTTTACCTCTATTTCGGGGATGGAAATGAAAAGGGACGGGAATTTCCGGAGGATTCGAAACCGATCGAGGACGAGGAAGGGAATCTTCGGGGTGTCGAGATCAAAGCGGATAAACAGCCGGTCGGAGCTCACGGTGAGGAGGCGACCCCTTTCAGCAAGCATTCGATCACCGTTCACAAGGGGGATCGGCTCTACCTCTTTTCCGACGGCTATGCCGATCAGTTCGGTGGTGACAAGGGGAAAAAGCTCAAATACAAGCCCTTTAAACGCATGATCCTCGACAGCATGGAGCTACCCCTCAAGGAACAGCGCGATCACCTCCACAAGGAATTCATGGAATGGAAGGGGAACTTCGAGCAAGTGGACGACGTGGTCGTCCTAGCGGTGGAGATCTAGAGGATCAGCTACACTCGTATTCTTCACGCCGGTTGCCGACTTCGTTCTCATACTCCTTCTTCTCTTCGAGCTCATCTCCGCAATAGGTCTCCTCGTCTCCTTCGCTCACCTTTTGCCCGTTCTCATAGGTGACCTTTTTGCAATCCTCACAGTTCTCTTTGCCACAGCTAACGCCCAGGACCATAGAAAAGGCAAGGAATGGAATGATAAGGGATCGTCGCATAAGGGGTCGCTTTTCTCCTATCAAATTTAAAAGATCCGAGCGCTCAGGAATAACCGAGAGCTCGCATCTTCTCACCGGCCACTTGCTCGAAATGCTCCTTCCAATGTTCGGGCCATTCGTCATAAGCGGGAAAGAAACGTCGGGGGCTAGGATTCACCTTTTCATCGAGAAGGGCTTCCACCCGCTCCTTTTCGTATGAGACCCGGTCGCTAAGGCGATCGAGCAAGCGATAAACTTCCTTCCGGTCCCCCTTGAAAAGCTCCTCAAAGCGGAGCGTTAGGTCCACACCGTCACGTTCGACCACTTCCTGGACGGTACGCCAATACCAGGCGTTCTTTTGCAAGGGATCCCAATAGGGCCATTTCTCCTGATCGGAATGGCCTGGGATATGATAAGGAGTGATGTGATCGTTGGTGATGTAGCGCCATTTGTTGAGCCAAGAGGTGACCACCTCCCTTCCATCCCGAACGATATGGACGATCAGAGCATCCGGGAAAGCCCTTCGTATCAAAGGAATGCAAGCGAAAAGGTGATAATTGGTCTCCACATAAAGCGGCTTTTTCCGCTTTCGCTGGCGACGAAGCCTCGGGATCCGGAAGTATTCCACATCAAAGTGAGAAGGGGTGCTCGATAGGAGCCGATAAGCGCGGCGTCGAAAAGCCGGCTTCGGCTCATGCAAACTCCAAGCTTCTGGCACAGCCTCGTTAAAAAGCCGTGTGAAAAAATCGGTGCCGGTGCGTCCGGTCGACAGGATGAAAACCGGTCCCTTCACCGCTCCAAGCACCTTCAAAGGGAACGAAAGGAGGGGCCGGGAAAATGGGCCCGCTCCCCTAATTCTTCTTCGATCCGAAGAAGCTGATTGTATTTGGCGATCCGGTCCGAGCGGGAAGCGGATCCGGTTTTGATCTGACCGGTATTCAAAGCGACCGCCAGGTCAGCGATGAAAGGATCTTCCGTTTCCCCGGACCGATGACTGATCACAGAGGTGTATGCGTTCACTTTGGCCATCTCCACCGCTTTCATGGTCTCTGTGAGCGAACCGATCTGGTTCACTTTGATGAGGATTGAGTTGGCCACCCCTTCTCGAATACCCTTTTGAAGCCGCTCGGTGTTGGTCACGAAAAGATCGTCCCCGACGAGCTGGACCCGATCACCGAGCCTTTGGGTCAAGGTCCGCGTCCCTTCCCAATCGTTTTCATCGAGCCCATCCTCGATGGAAACGATGGGATACTTATCCACCAATTGCTCCAACCTTTCGACCATTTCCTCTGGCTTTAGCTTCTCCCCGGTGGATTGATGAAGGTGATAGACCCCTTCTTCTTTATTGTAGAATTCGGAGGAGGCAGCGTCCAGCGCGAAATAAATGTCCTCTCCGGGCTTATAGCCAGCGTTCTCCACGGCTTTCATCATCACGTCGAGCCCCTCTTCATTGGAACCTACCTCCGGCGCAAAACCGCCTTCATCCCCCACATTCGTAGACAAACCCTTTTCCTGAAGGACCTTCTTCAATTGATGAAAGGTCTCCGCACCCATCCGCAAGGCTTCCCGGAAGGAGTTGGCATTGACCGGCATGATCATGAATTCCTGAAGGTCCACGTTGTTATCGGCATGTTCCCCTCCGTTCAGGATATTCATCATGGGAACCGGGAGCAGATGAGCATTGGTCCCCCCCAAATATCGGTAGAGACCGAGCCCGGCCTCTTGTGCTCCGGCCTTAGCTGCAGCTAGGGAAACGCCGAGAATGGCATTGGCCCCGAGCTTTCCTTTGTTGGATGATCCATCGAGCTCGATCATGAGCTGATCCAGACTGCTCTGCTCATAGATATCCTTCCCTAAAAGCTCGTCCCTAATGCGGCCGTTGACGTTCCGAACCGCATTGGTCACTCCTTTTCCCAAATAACGGTTCTTCTGCCCGTCCCGAAGCTCCACCGCTTCGTGTTCCCCGGTGGAAGCCCCTGATGGCACAGAAGCTCTCCCGACAATGCCGTTCGTGGTAGCGACTTCCGCTTCTACTGTAGGATTCCCTCGGGAATCCAAGATCTCTCTTCCGGTGATCCTTTCGATCCGACTCATTTCCTTGCTCGATTTTTTTTGAAAGATTCAGACGCTTTCTTGGTGAGGCTTCTCGTTCCGGACCCGATCGATGAAGCGATCGAAAAGATAGCGCGGATCGTGCGGTCCTGGAGAAGCCTCAGGATGGTACTGTACCGAAAAGGCGTTCTTCTCTTTGTAGTTGAGACCAGCAACGGTCCCATCGTTCAAATGCACGTGGCTGATCTCCACCCCCTTCATCGCTTCCGCATCCTCACGTTTCACCACGAAACCATGGTTCTGGGAAGTGATCTCATCCCGATGGGCACTTCGTTCGATAACGGGGTGATTGATCCCTCGATGGCCGGCATGCATCTTCTCGGTACCCAACCCCTGGCTCAAAGCCATCAGTTGGTGACCCAAACAGATGCCCATGATGGGAAGGGGACTGTCCATTATTCGACCGATCTCGCTGATCTCCTTTTCCATCGTGGCAGGATCCCCGGGGCCATTGGTCAGAACAACCCCATCGGGCTCCCAATCGAGAAGCTCCTGATGATCCACATCGTTGGGGAAGACCTTGATATAAGCCCCCCGTTCTTCCAGGCAGCGAAGGATGTTCCGCTTCAGGCCATAATCGATAACGGCCACCTTATGATCGAACTGGGGATCCCCAAAATAATAGGGCTCTGAAGCGCTCACCTTCGAGGAAAGCTCCAGCCCTTCCATGTCCGGTACTGTTTCCAATTCCTTTTTAAGGCGCTCGGTATCCAGGGTCTCCGAAGAAAGGATCGCGTTCATCGCGCCCTTGTTCCGGATATGCCGGACCAATGCACGCGTATCCAGATCCCTTACAGCGACCATCCCCTCGTCCTCAAAGGCTTTTTGGATCGGACTTACGGGGCCTTTGCGCGAAGAATGGGAGGAAAAGTTCTTACAGACCAGACCAGCGATCTTCATGGACCCCGATTCTACCTCATCGCGATGCATCCCGTAGTTGCCGATATGGGCAGTGGCCATCACCATGATCTGCCCATAATAAGAGGGGTCCGTGAAAATTTCCTGGTAACCCGTCATTCCCGTATTAAAACAGATCTCCCCTCGGGTGGTACCGATGCTACCGGCTGCTTTTCCGTAAAAGACCGTCCCATCTTCGAGCAAAAGGACGGCAGGAGCTTTCTCGGGATGTGACATATAAAGTGGCTATATTGGGCTGTGAGGGCTGTTCAAAGTAAAAAAAAAGGATAACACCCGGCGGGCATTATCCTTTTTCTTTCTTTCGGTGTAGATGCGAGGCTCAATTCGAGCTGCTTCCTTTCTCTTGGTCATCCTCTCCTTTATCTTGATCCTCATCCTTTCCTTCATCGGAACCTTGCTCCTGATCTTGATCCTCGGAACTGCTCTCACCGGAAGAAGCAGTGCTCTGCTCTTCTTCACCGCTTTCGCTGCCCTTTTCTTCAGAAGAGCTGGCTTGGGTGCTTTCCCCTTGCTCACCTTCCTGTTGATCGGAGGCTTGAGCCTGGCTCTCTTCTTGCTGGGACTCTGCGGCCTGAGTGGAGGTTCCCTCTTCAGCACCTGCTTCTGCAGTTTGCTGGGTTCCCTTGCCGCTTTGCTGCCCCGAGGACTTTTTCTTTCCACCTCTACGGCGACGGCGCTTACCGGAACCGGAGCTCTTCTTTTCTTGCTTATCAGCGAGCATCAGCTCGTTGTAATCCACCAGTTCGATCATGCACATCTCGGCATCATCCCCTTGGCGATTTCCCAAGCGTATGATCCGCACGTACCCTCCAGGGCGTTCGCTCACCTTAGGAGCTACATCCCGAAAGAGTTCGTTAACGGCATCTTTGTCCTGCAGGTAGCGGAAAACCACCCTTCGTGAGTGCGTATTATCCGTCTTCGAACGGGTAATAAGCGGTTCCACGTATTTCCGCAGGGCTTTGGCCTTGGGCACGGTCGTATTGATCCGCTTGTGCGTAATGAGGGAGGCCGCCATGTTCGAAAGCATGTGCTTTCGATGTGAAGCGGTCCTGCCGAGCTTGTTGAATTTCTTCCCGTGTCGCATCTTTCCTTCGTTCTAGAACCCTCAGTCCTTATCGAGCTTGTACTTATCGACGTCCATACCAAAGGAAAGTCCTTTGGACTCGACGAGGTCTTCGAGTTCGGTGAGGGATTTCTTACCGAAATTCCTGAATTTGAGCAGATCGTTCTTGTTGTAGCGGACCAAGTCCCCGAGCGTTTCCACGTCAGCAGCCTTGAGACAATTCAAAGCTCGCACGGAGAGGTCGAGGTCCACCAATTTCGTTTTGAGGAGCTGCCGCATGTGCAGGGAGGTCTCGTCGAACTCCTCACCACTGGACTCCTCTTCTTCATCGAGGGTGATCTTCTCGTCGGAGAAGAGGGCCAAGTGATGGATCATGATCTTGGCAGCTTCTTGCAGAGCGGTCTTGGGATGGATGGATCCATCGGTCGTGACCTCCAGTCCGAGTTTTTCATAGTCCGTCCGCTGTTCGACCCGGTAATCTTCAACGTCGAACTTCACATTCCGGATGGGCGTGAAAATGGAATCCAAATGGATGGTACCGAGGGCGGCATCATCGTCCTTGTTTTCCTCAGCGGGGACATATCCGCGGCCCTTCTCGATCTTCAACTCGATATTGAGCTCCACGGACTTCTCCATATTGCAGATCACGTGGTCCGGGTTCAAGACCTGGAATGCGGAGGTCTGTTTACCGATATCTCCGGCCGTGAACTGTTCCTGGCTGCTGATCGATAGTTGGACCTTTTCTTCCTCGGTGTCTTCGATCTGTTGCTTAAAACGGACCTGCTTGAGATTGAGGACGATCTCGGTCACATCCTCGACCACCCCTTTGATGGTGGAGAACTCGTGTTCCACCCCTTCGATCTTGACCGAAGAGATCGCGAACCCTTCGAGGGAAGAGAGCAGAACCCGTCTAAGAGCGTTGCCGACGGTCATCCCGTAACCGGGCTCCAATGGCCTGAATTCGAACTCCCCTTTCTCTTCGTCGGAGTTCAACATGATGACCTTATCGGGTTTTTGAAAATCTAAAAGGGCCATAGCCTGGTTCGGATTTTTATTTGGAATACAACTCGACGATCAACTGTTCCTTGAAATCCTCGGGGATCTGTTCCCGTTCAGGATGATCCAAGTAGGTCCCCACCATTTCGTTGGGGTCCCAATTCAGCCAATCGTAATATTTGCTCCTTGAAGAGAGCGCGTTCGTTATCACTTCGAGCGAACGGGAACGATGCCGCACGCTCACTTTATCCCCTGGGCTCAACGTGTAAGAGGGAATATCGGTCACTTTTCCGTTCACCGTAATATGCCCGTGGTTAACGAGCTGCCGAGCGGCGGCCCGGGTCGGTGCAAGGCTGAGCCGGAAAGCGGTATTGTCCAACCGAGCTTCACAGAGCTGAAGAAGCGCAGTACCGGTCACTTGCTTGCTCCGGGTGGCCGTATCGAACATTTTAGCGAACTGCCGTTCCAATACACCGTAGGTATACTTCACCTTTTGCTTCTCTTGCAGTTGAAGGGCGTATTCGGAATATTTCTTTCGCCGTTGGTAAGGGCCGTGCTGTCCCGGGGGATAGTTCTTCTTCTCATAAACCTTATCCGGCCCGAAAACGGGTGATTTCAGCTTTCGAGCTATCTTCGACCGGGGTCCTCTGTATCTTGCCATATGCTAAGCTTCCTTCGCTGTTTTAGATCGGAAATTTCCTAAACCCGTCGTTTTTTGGGAGGCCGACATCCATTGTGAGGGAGCGGCGTTGCATCGATGATCTCGGTCACTTCCACTCCATTGTTGTGCAGGGAGCGGATCGCGGATTGGCGACCAGCTCCGGGGCCTTTCACATAGACCTTCACTCGTCGAAGGCCGAGACCGTAGGCTTCCTTAGCACAATCCTCTCCAGCGACCTGAGCGGCGTAGGGGGTGTTCTTTTTGGAACCCCGGAAACCCATCTTACCGGCCGAGGACCAGGAAATAACCTGTCCTTGGCCATTGGTCAGACTGATGATGAGATTGTTGAAGGTCGCTTGAATATAAGCCTGGCCGACGGAATCGACCTTGACACTCTTTTTCTTGCGGACCTTGCTGGCGCCTTTTCCTTGTGCTTTCCTTGCCATAATTCCTCTTTATTGGACGGGGATCACTGCTTCTTGTTAGCCACTGTCTTTCTCCGGCCTTTACGGGTCCGAGCATTGTTCTTGGTGCTCTGACCCCGGGTCGGTAAACCGGAACGATGGCGGATACCGCGATAGGAACCGATGTCCATCAACCGTTTGATATTGCTCTGCACTTCCGAGCGGAGATCCCCCTCCACTTTGTAGTTGTCGTTGATCACCTTCCGAATAGCGGCGAGCTCGTCATCGTTCCATTCATGGACCCGCTTATCATAAGAGACGTTCGCCTCATCCAGGATCCTTTGAGCACTCGTGTGCCCGACCCCGAAAATATAGGTCAATCCGATAACACCGCGTTTTTCCCGCGGAAGGTCGATCCCTGCGATCCTTGCCATAGCGTTCTTGTTTTAGCCTTGTCGCTGTTTATACTTCGGGTTCTTCTTGTTGATCACGTACAAACGCCCTTTGCGTCGTACGATCTTGCAATCGGAAGAACGTTTCTTCAATGAAGCTCGAACTTTCATAGCTCCTTCGTTTTCAGTTCTTATAGCGATAAACGATCCGTCCTTTGCTAAGGTCGTAAGGGGACATCTCCACTTTGACCTTATCTCCGGGGAGGATCTTGATATAGTGCATCCGCATCTTTCCCGAGATATGGGCTGTTATAACGTGCCCGTTCTCGAGTTCGACCCGGAACATCGCATTCGACAATGCTTCTTGGATCACTCCGTCCTGCTCGATGGATGGCTGCTTGGCCATATTGCTTAAGCTTCTTTCTTTCTTTTCTATTTCAGGTTCAACATCCAAGATCCATCAGGCGACACCGCCGGCCATTCCGCCGCCACCGCCGCCGCCGAACATGCTTCCGCCGCGGCCTTTGATCTTCCCGCTCTTCATCAACCCATCGTAATGACGCATCATCAGATGGCTCTCGATCTGCTGCAATGTATCGAGCACGACCCCCACCATAATGAGGAGGGAAGTCCCGCCAAAAAAGCGGGAGAAAGCTTCCTTCACCCCGAACTGGATGGCGAAGGCCGGCATAATAGCAATAAAGGCCAGGAAGATCGATCCCGGCAGCGTGATGCGCGAAAGTAATTTATCTATGAATTCTGCGGTCTTCCGACCGGGTTTCACCCCCGGTATAAAGCCGCCGTTCTTTTTCATTTCGTCCGCCATTTGGTTCGGATTGATCATAATGGCGGTATAGAAATAGGTAAAGAGGATCACCATGATGGCGAAAATGAGGTTGTACCAAAACCCGCTGAAATCCGCAAGAGCCACAAAAATTCCGGATTGCGCCCCGGTATACTGCGAAATATAGAGGGGCACGAACATGATGGCCTGTGCAAAAATGATCGGCATCACACCAGCGGAATTCACTTTCAGGGGAATATACTGACGCACGCCCCCGTATTGTTTGTTCCCCTGAACGCGTTTCGCGAACTGAACAGGGATCCTACGGGTTCCTTGCACCAGTAAGATCGTCGCAGTGATCACCAGTAAGAGGATCACGATCTCGACCAGAATGAAGACCAGACCGCCTCCTTCTTGAAGCCGTGTAACGAATTCTTGGGCAAAGGCAAAGGGCAATTGGGCGATGATCCCCACCATGATCAAAAGCGAGATCCCGTTCCCGATCCCCCGGTCGGTGATCCGTTCCCCCATCCACATCACGAAGAGGGTTCCTGCAACGAGGATCAGGATCGACTGGAGATACCACCAATAAGGATCCCCTACCGGGCGGGCCGCCACAGGAATGGTACTGGCGATATAGCCGGGGGCTTGGAAACCGGTGATCAGGACCGTCAAAAAGCGGGTCCATTGATTCATCTTCTTCCGACCGCTCTCCCCTTCTCGCTGCATTTTTTGCACAGCAGGTACGGCTACGCCCATCAACTGCATGATAATGGAAGCAGAGATATAAGGCATGATACCGAGGGCAAAGATCGAAGCCCGGGAAAAAGCTCCTCCCACGAACATATCGATCATCGATGCGAGGCCGGTCCCTCCTCCTGAAGGTGACTCGAGCTCGGAGGAATCGACGCCGGGCAGGACGACATAGGATCCTATCCGATAGATAAGGATGATGCCGAGAGTGAAGAGGATCCGCTTCCGCAGGTCCTCGATCTTCCAAATGTTCCGCAGTGTTTCTATTAAACCCTTCATGAACCCTTACGCGAGTTTTTCGGCATTTCCCCCCTGATCTTCGATCGCCTTTTTCGCCGAAGCGGAAAAAGCATGCGCCTTGACGCTGATCTTTTGTTTCAATTCACCGTTCCCGAGGATCTTCACCCGAACCTGTTTGCTGATGACCCCATGCTCTTTGAGGGTTTCGGGGGTGATATTATCGAGCCCTTGATCCTCGGCGAGTTTTTGAAGGGAAGAAAGGTTGATCCCCACCCTTTCTTGGCGTGTGGGGTTTTTGAACCCGAATTTGGGCACCCGCTTTTGAAGCGGCATTTGTCCTCCTTCAAAACCAATACGCCGTGTGGCGCCTGACCGGGATTTCGCACCGTTATGTCCCCGACCACTGGTCTTGCGTAGGCCGGATCCGGGTCCTCGCCCGACCCTTTTCCGTCCCTTTCGGGATCCTTTCGCTGGTCTTATCTCGTGCAATTTCATGCTTTAGCGCTTTTCCAGTGCTTTTATTTCTTCTCGCTCGTTTCGACCATGTGTTCGACCTTTCGGATCATTCCCCGGATCTGGGGCGTATCTTCTTTCTCCACCGTTTGATGGAGCTTGGTAAGGCCGAGCGTCTTGAGGGTCCGCCGTTGTTTCCAGTAACGGTTGATCGGACTCCTTCGGAGTGTAATGTTGATCTTTCCCATCTTCCTTATCTTTTATCCTTTGAAGACGCGTTCCATGGGAATACCCCTCTGATAAGAGACCGTTCGGGCATCGCGCATTTGAAGAAGGGCGTCCATCGTCGCCTTCACCAGATTGTGAGGATTCGGTGAACCATGGGATTTGGCCAGAACGTCGGTCACTCCAACGCTCTCAAGAACGGCCCTCATGGCCCCTCCTGCGATCACTCCCGTACCGGGTGCGGCCGGTTTGAGCATGATCCGAGCACCGGAATACTTGCCGTGCGCAAGGTGGGGGACCGTCCCGTGGATCAGAGGAACCTTTACAAGGCTCTTTTTCGCATCATCGATCCCTTTCGAGATAGCTTCGGTGACCTCGCGGGACTTTCCATGCCCGTGCCCGACGACACCGTCCTCGTTACCAACGACGACGACCGCAGCAAAGCTGAAGGTCCGTCCCCCTTTATTCACCTTGACCACCCGGTTGATGTTGACCAAGCGGTCTTTGAGCTCGATCTCGCTCGATTTTACACGTTCTATGTTATCCTTCACCATGGTCGCTTTAGAATTTAAGTCCTTCTTCGCGGGCCGCTTCAGCCAAAGCTTTCACCCGTCCGTGATACCGATAGCCGTTCCGATCGAAGGCCGCTTTATCGATATTGGCCTCCTGGGCCTTTTTGGCCAATTCCCTTCCCACAGCTTTGGCCTGTTCGATCTTGGGGACGTTCTGGGCCTCTTTGATAGCTCGGGATGAAGCAGCGGCCACCGTATGTCCTTTTCGGTCGTCGATAAGCTGCGCGTAGATCTGTTTGTTGCTCTTAAAGACCGACAAACGAGGACGCTCTTCGCTTCCACTGACCTTTTTACGGATCCGTCGTTTGATCTTTTTTCTGCGGAGCTCTTTTTGAGTAGGCATCGTTCTTTACGCTTTTCCTGCTGCTTTACCAGCTTTCCGTCGAATATCTTCATCAAGGTAGCGGATCCCTTTTCCTTTATAAGGCTCAGGGGGCCGAAGGGAACGGATCTTAGCAGCTACCTGTCCGATCAACTCTTTATTGTGCGATTCCAGGGTGATGATCGGGTTGGACCGCTTCGGGGTCTCAGCGGACACCTGGATCTCCTCCGGGATCTCGAAGGCCACCGGATGAGAGAGCCCCAACACCAATTCCAAACGCTGTCCTTTCACGGTAGCGCGATAACCGACCCCGTTCAATTCCTGCTGGATCTTGTAACCCTCGCTCACCCCTATGACCATGTTATAGATCAGGGAACGGGTGAGGCCGTGTTTGGCCTTGGAATCCGTCTTTTCGGAAGTACGGCTCACTTGGACGTACCCATCATCCTGAACCTCCACCTTGATGGTGGGGTCGAGTTTCTGGCTCGAACTGCCTTTCGGTCCGGAAACATGGACGTACCCGTCCTCCACCTTGACTTCCACCCCTTCGGGGATCGCCACTCTAGTATTTCCTATTCGGGACATGCTACCTTAGATTCTTTAGTGGACGTAACAAAGGACTTCTCCCCCTACTTTGATATGGCGCGCCTCTTTATCGGTCATGACCCCTCTTGAGGTGGACATGATGGCTACGCCGAGTCCGTTCATCACGCGAGGGAGTTCACGCGAATTGGAATATTTCCGCAAGCCGGGTTTACTGGCCCGCTCGAGCTTTTTGATGACCGGGGTACGGTTGGGGGAGTGGTATTTCAAGGCGATCTTGATAATCCCTTGTTTCCCATCATCCTCGAACTTGAAGTTCTGAACATACCCTTTATCATAAAGGACTTTGGTCATGTCCTTCTTGAGATTGGAAGCGGGGACCTCGACAAAACGATGCCCCGCTCTCAATCCGTTGCGGATACGGGTCAGATAATCGGCTATAGGATCGGTGAACATCTCTTCGCTTCTTTCTTTTTTACCAGCTTGATTTCTTGATACCGGGGATCTTCCCTTCCAGGGCCATATTCCGGAACGCGATCCGGGAAAGCCCAAAATCCCGCATATAACCGCGGGGGCGTCCGGTCATGTTGCAGCGGTTCTTCTTCCGGACTTTGGAAGAATTCCGCGGCAATTTCTGGAGTTCTTCCCAGCGGCCTTCCTTTTTAAGCTGCTCGCGCTTTTCAGCGTATTTATCAGCCAGCTTTTTACGCCGCTGGTCTTTGGCTTTCATGGATTCCTTGGCCATGGCTGAGTTTTATTTTTTAAAGGGGAATTCGAACTTGTTCAACAATGCAAAGGCTTCATCATCGCTTTTCGCAGAGGTCACGAAATTAATGTCCATTCCGTTGATGGTGTTCACCTTATCGATATCGATCTCGGGGAAAATGATCTGCTCCTGCACGCCCATCGTAAAGTTCCCTCTTCCATCGAAGCCTTTGGTCGGGACTCCCCGGAAATCTCGGGTTCTCGGTATAGAGATCGAGATCAGGCGATCGAGGAATTCGAACATCCGTTCCCGACGAAGGGTCACTTTCACCCCGATCGGCATGCCTTTGCGAAGCTTAAAGCCGGCTTCGTCCTTTTTGGAATAGGTCGGCACGGCCTTTTGCCCTGCGATCATGGTCATTTCCTGGACCGCGGTCTCGAGCATCTTTTTATCGCTAACGGCCCGACCGACCCCTTGATTAAGGGTGATCTTCTGGAGCCGGGGAACTTCCATGCTGCTCTTATAAGAGAACTCATCCTTGAGCGCAGGGATGATCTCTTCTTCGTATTTGGTTTGAAGCCTAGGTTTGTCCATCACTTGATCGTTTCGCCGGTTTTCTTGGAATAGCGAACGGACTTTCCGTTCTCATCCTGGGTCCGACCTACACGCGTCGCTTCACCGGTCTTGGGGTCGACCAACATCAGATTGGAGATGTGGATCGATCCTTCCTGGTTCACGATCCCTCCTTGGGGATTTTCGCTCGAGGGCCTTTGATGGCGGGACCGCATATTGATCCCTTCGACCACCGCTCGTTCATTGGAAGGGTCGATCGAGAGCACCCGACCTTCTTGCCCTTTGGAGACACCGGTCAGGACCTTGACGGTATCCCCTTTCTTGATATGGTATTTCTTTTTCCCTGCCATGGTACTGCTCGTTTAAAGGACTTCCGGGGCCAATGAGACGATCCGCATATATTTTCGTTCCCGGAGCTCGCGGGCGACCGGCCCGAAGATCCGGGTGCCCCTCATTTCTCCGGTTTGGTTCAACAGGACGACGGCATTGTCGTCGAAGCGGATGTAGGAACCGTCGTTCCGCCGGACCTCTTTATTAGCCCGGACGATCACTGCCCGGGACACGGTGCCCCGTTTAATGTTCCCTGAGGGGAGCGCGTTCTTGACCGTAATTACGATCTGGTCCCCGATCGAGGCATAGCGGCGCTTGGTCCCACCGAGGACCCTCACGCAGAGGACCTCTTTGGCTCCCGTATTGTCCGCAACCTTGAGTCTTGACTCTTGCTGTATCATTCCTCTTTATTTCGCCCGTTCGATGACCTCGACCAAGCGCCAGTTCTTGTTCTTGCTCAAGGGGCGGATCTCCTGTATGCGAACGTAATCGCCCACAGTACAAGTGTTCTCCGCATCGTGCGCCTTGAACTTCGAGGTCTGGTTCATGAACTTCCCGTACTTGGGATGTTTCTTTTTCCGCTGCACGGATACCACGATGGACTTATCCATGCTATTGCTGGTCACGTAGCCCAATCGTTCCTTGCGGTAATTCTTACGTTCCTTTTCCTGTGCCATGGCTTAGGATCCTTCTTCTTTTTGCTTGCGCTCGATCCCGAGCTCACGTTCGCGCAGGACGGTCTTCAATCGAGCGATGTTCCGCTTTCGGTCGCGGAATTGCATCGGGTTCTCGATCTCTGACACCGCGTGATCAAGGCGCAATTTTTTCAATTCCGCCTCTTCGCTCTCCAGGCGTTCCTGGATGTCGACGTCGCTCAGTTCTCGGATCTCTCGCGTATTCATTCGATCAGGTTTTAACGAGGTCGTCCCTCAAAGTGATCTTGGTCTTGACCGGCAGCTTTTGAGCTGCGAGACGAAGCGCTTCTTCAGCCACTTCCTGACGGACCCCATCGATCTCGAACATGATCCGCCCGGCATTGACCACAGAAACATAGCGATCCACATCGCCTTTTCCTTTTCCCATCCGGACCTCAGCAGGCTTAGCCGAGACCGGCTTATCGGGAAAGATCCGTACCCAGACTTTCCCTTCCCGTTTCATGTAGCGGTTCATCGCAATACGGGCCGCTTCGATCTGGCGGGAAGTGATCCATGCGGATTTCTGCGCCTTGATCCCATAGGATCCGAAGGCGAGACGATTCCCCCGATTGGCCGCCCCTTTTACGCGGCCTTTCTGGGATTTGCGGAATTTGGTCCGTTTCGGTTGTAGCATCTTTTCTGCGCTTCTTTATTTCTTGGAACCTCCGCCGCGCTGCTTGTTGCGGCCTCCTTTTCCTTTATCGTCGGTTACTGGGGAAAGCTCGACTTTGTCATAGATCTCCCCTTTACAGATCCAAACCTTCACACCGATCCGTCCCGCATTCGTATGGGCCTCGGACAAAGCATAGTCGATATCGGCACGGAAGGTGTGCAGCGGAACCCGACCATCCATAAAACGCTCGGTACGGGACATCTCAGCTCCGTTCAAACGACCGCTCAACTGGATCCGGATCCCTTCAGCTCCCATCCGCATGGCGGAAGAAACAGCCATTTTAGTGGCTCTGCGGAAGGAGATCCGAGCTTCGAGCTGGCGAGCGATGCTATCGGCCACCAAGCGCGCATCGAGCTCCGGACGTTTGATCTCATAGATGTTGATCTGCACTTCTTTCTGGGTAAGGGTCTTCAGCTCTTCCTTCAGCTTGTCGACCTCTTGCCCTCCTTTTCCGATGATCACACCAGGGCGAGCGGTCTTGACCGTCACCGTGATCAATTTGAGCGTCCGCTCGATGATGATGCTGGAGATGCTCGCCTTTTGAAGTCGCGTATGGAGATAGCGGCGGATCTTATCGTCCTCGACGATCTTTTCGGTATAATCCTCACCACCGTACCAGTTGGACTCCCATCCTTTGATGATGCCCAGCCTGTTGCCGATCGGGTTCGTCTTCTGTCCCATATCTTTTAGTTGCTCGCCTTTTTAGCTTCTTGTTCTTGTTCGGTCCCCAGTAACAGGGTCACGTGATTGGAGGTTTTTTCGATCCGGAAGGCTCTCCCTTGGGCACGGGGACGAAGCCGCTTCAAAGTCCTTGCCTTATCCACTTTCACCTCTTTGACATAAAGGCCGGCATCGGTCGGGTCCTCCCCTTCGTTCTTTTGCTCCCAATTCGCTATCGCCGAGCGGAGTACTTTCTCCAACTTTTGAGCGGCATCGCGCGAACTGTATTGAAGGATGCTCATAGCCTTAAAGACCTCTTCTCCACGGACGAGGTCGGCCACCATACGCATCTTCCGAGGAGAACAGGGACAATTGCTGTGCTTGGCAAAAGCCTGCTGCTTTCGCTGTTCCTTCAGTTTTTCAGCTCTGAGTCGTTTACGTGCTCCCATTGCTTATCGCTTTCTAACTGCTCGCTTTTCGATCAACGGTTACCGGGATGTCCCCGGAAAGTTCGGGTCGGGGCGAATTCGCCCAATTTATGCCCCACCATGTTCTCGGTGATATAGACCGGAATGAATTTGTTGCCGTTATGGACAGCGATGGTCAATCCCACGAATTCGGGGGTGACGATAGATGCCCGCGACCAGGTCTTGATCACCTGCTTTTTCTTTTGCTGCTGGGCGTTCTCGACTTGATGCATCAACTTGTGATGCACATAAGGCGGTTTTTTAAGGGATCGGCTCATGACAGCTCCTTATTTTTTCCGTCGCTCGATGATGTACTTGTTGCTGTGTTTTTTCTTCTTCCGGGTCTTATACCCTTTAGCGGAAATACCGCGCCGGTTCCTGGGGTGTCCCCCGGAAGCTTTTCCTTCACCTCCCCCCATCGGGTGATCGATCGGGTTCTTGGAAACGGCCCGCTGACGCGGCCGGCGTCCAAGATAACGGCTTCGACCCGCTTTTCCGATCGCCCGGAGGATATGGTCGGAATGGGACACGGACCCGATCGTGGCCATTCCATCGCTTAGGACCATCCGGGATTCACCGGAAGGAAGTTTAAGAACGGCATAGCGCCCTTCTTTGGCCAAAAGCTGGGCATGACCACCGGCCGCTCGGACCATTTCAGCTCCTTCTCCCGGTTTCAATTCCACATTGTGAACGACCGTACCCAAGGGTATATCCTTGAGGGGAAGAGCATTTCCCACTTCAGCCGGAGCATCACTACCGGACCGGACCGTACTCCCGACCTCAAGTCCTTCGGGAGCGACGATATATCGCTTTTCCCCGTCCGCATATTGGATGAGCGAGATAAGGGCGGAGCGGTTGGGATCGTATTCAACGCTCTTGACCGTCCCCGGGATCCCGAATTTATCCCGCTTAAAATCGATCCTGCGGTATTGCTTCTTATGGCCACCCCCGCGCATCCGCATGGTCTGCTTGCCTTGCTGGTTCCGTCCCCCTTTCTTGCGATAGGGCTCCAGCAAGCTCTTCTCCGGATTTTCAGCGGTCACCTTATCGAATTTGCTCAGGACGGTGAAGCGTTGCCCTGGGGTGACCGGTTTGAGTTTCTTGACCGCCATTATTCCTTACTGCTTTTCGATGATCAAATGTTGCTATAAAGATCGATCGTATCCCCTTCAGCTAACGTGACCACCGCTTTCTTACGATCATTGGTCCGCCCTTCGAGGATCCCGGTCTTTGTATAGCGGGTCATGCTTTTTCCTTTCACGTTCATAGTGTTCACCTTATCGACACTGACCCCATAGGTCTTCTCGATCGCCTCCTTGACCTGAAGCTTATTCGCCTCCTGGTGAACATAGAAGGCGAACTTGTTCAGATCCTCCCCTTGCTGGGTCATTTTTTCGGTGATGATCGGTTTGATGATGACGTTATCCATGATCGATCACTTTTTCAGTTCGCTTCGCTTTTCCAGAGAGCTCTCGGTGAACACGACGCTGGAAGCGTTCAAAATATCGTAGGTGTTCAATTGGTCCACTGTGACCACCTTGGAACGCGGATGGTTCCGCGCGGAGAGGAGCACTCGCTCATCTTTTTCCGAAAGGACCAAGAGCGCTTTCTTATCCTCCAGCTCGAGGTTTTTGAGCACGTTCACGAATTCTTTCGTCTTCGGAGCATCGAAGCTCAGATCTTCGAGGACTGTAACTCCTCCTTCTTCTTGAGCTTTATAGCTCAGGGCCGATGCGCGGGCAAGCGCCTTGACCTTTTTGTTCAACCCCACCCGGTGCTTGCGGGGGCGAGGCCCGAAAACGGTCCCTCCACCGCGGAAAATAGGGCTTTTGATATCCCCTGAGCGGGCGGTTCCGGTCCCTTTCTGCCGCTTGATCTTTGTAGAACTACCGGCGATCTCAGCCCTCTCTTTGGCTTTGTGTTTACCGTGACGCTGGTGAGCACGATAGCGCTTGACATCGAGGTAGATCGCGTGATCGTTGGGATCGATGCCGAACACGCCGTCGTTCAGTTCAACCTTGCGGTCGGTCTTTTTTCCGTTCTTATTGTAGACTTCGCGTTTCATTCCGTCCGATCAGCTTATTTGTGAAGGAACACGTATGCGTTCTTATGACCAGGAACAGCCCCTTTGATCACGATCAGGTTCTTTTCGGGCATCAATTTCATCACCTCGAGGTTCTGGATCGTATTCCTCCGTTGTCCCATTTGGCCGGCCATCTTTTTCCCGGGAAATACCCTCGAAGGATCCGAAGCTCCACCGATGGAACCGGGTGCGTTCTGGGTTCCGTGCTGGCCGTGTGTATCTTCTCCTACACCTCCAAAATCGTGGCGCTTAACGACACCCTGATAACCTTTTCCTTTGGAAACGCCGGTCAGATCGATGAACTCTCCTTCTTCGAAGATGTTCATATCGACTTCCTCTCCGGCCTTCTTCGCTTCCTCGAACCCTTGGAATTCCACCAATTTCTCTTTGGGTTCGACCCCGGCTTTCTTAAAATGGCCTTTTAAAGGATCGCTGGTGGTCTTTTCCTTCTTGTCGCCGTACCCCAACTGGAGGGCCTCATACCCATCCTTCTCAGGGTCCCGCACTTGAGTGACCACATTGGGAGCCGCTTCGATGACGGTACAGGGAACGTTGTTCCCTTCCTCGTCGAAGATGCTCGTCATTCCTTTTTTGATCCCGATCATTCCTGGCATGGCTAATGCTTTTGACTATACCTTGATCTCAACGTCGACCCCGCTAGGGAGTTCCAACTGCATGAGCGCGTCCACGGTCTTCGAGGACGAGCTGTAAATATCCAACAAACGCTTGTAAGCGTTCAATTCGAACTGATCCCGCGCCTTCTTGTTGACGTGCGGGGAACGGAGGACCGTGTAAACCCGCTTGTTCGTAGGCAGGGGAACAGGACCACTGATGATCGCACCGGTCGACTTGACCGTTTTGACGATCTTCTCGGAGGATTTATCGACCAGATCGTGGTCGTAGGACTTCAGCTTGATCCGGATCTTCTGGCTCATCTGTTCCCTTTCTTAAGAATTCGCGGTTTCGATGTTCCCTTTGACTTTATTAACGACCTCTTGCTGGACGTTCTGCGGGCATTGCTCGTAGTGGGAGAATTCCATGGTAGAAGCAGCCCGCCCGGACGAAATGGTCCGAAGATCGGTGACGTAACCGAACATTTCAGCGAGCGGCACTTTAGCCCGGATGACCTTAGCACCTCCACGGCTATCCATGTTCTCCACGTGCCCACGACGTTTGTTGAGGTCTCCCACGATATCCCCCATGTTCTCCTCGGGGGTCGTTACTTCGACCTTCATGATGGGTTCGAGAAGGACCGGCCCGGCTTTGGGCATCGCTTCCCGGTAAGCCATCCGAGCACAAGCTTCAAAGGCCAGTTGATCGGAGTCGACCGGGTGATAGGACCCGTCCTTCAGCGTGACTTTCAGGTTATCGAGCGGATAACCTGCAAGGGGCCCGTTGGCCATGGATTCACGGAACCCTTTCTCGACGGAGGGGATGAATTCCTTGGGAATGTTCCCGCCCTTGATCTGGTCGTGGAACTCGAGCCCTTGGATATCCTCTTCGTCTTCCTGAGCTTCCGTGCGCGGCCCCAGCTCGATGACCATATCGGCGAATTGACCGCGACCCCCTGTCTGTTTCTTGTAGGTCTCCCGATGCTCCACATCCTTTGTGATCGCCTCTTTGTAGGAGACTTGGGGAGCCCCTTGTTTACAGTCGACCTTGAATTCCCTTTTCAAACGGTCGGCGATAATGTTGATGTGAAGCTCGCCCATTCCGCTGATGACGGTTTGCCCGCTTTCTTCGTCGGTCTTGACCTGGAAGGTGGGGTCCTCTTCAGCCAGTTTGGCGAGGGCTTCGGTCATCTTATCGATATCCGCCTGCGTTTTAGGCTCGATCGCTACCCCGATCACAGGTTCGGGGAAAGACATGGATTCGAGGATGATCGGGTTCTTTTCATCGCAGAGCGTATCACCGGTCCGGATGTCCTTGAAACCGACAGCAGCTCCGATATCCCCTGCTTCGATGTAATCGATGGGGTTTTGCTTATTGGAGTGCATCTGATACATCCGGGAGATCCGCTCTTTCTTACCGGTCCGCATGTTGTGGACATACGAACCCGCATCGAGCCTTCCGGAATAAGCCCGGAAGAAACAAAGGCGCCCGACGTATGGATCGGTGGCGATCTTAAAGGCCAATGCCGAGAAGGGAGCCTCCGGCTCGGGGGGACGCGTATCCGCTTCTCCGCTCTTGGGGTCCTTTCCTTCCACATCCCCGATATCGCTCGGGCTGGGAAGGAAACTGATCACAGCGTCCAAGAGCGTCTGAACCCCCTTGTTCTTAAAGGCCGACCCGCAGAGCATCGGGCAGATGGACATGTTGAGCGTAGCCGTACGGATCGCGGTCAACATCTCCTCTTCCGTGATGGAAGAGGGATCGTCGAAATATTTTTCCATGAGGGCCTCGTCGGACTCGGCGACGGACTCCACGAGTTTCTCGCGGTATTCGTTCGCCGTGCCCTGAAGATCCTCGGGGATCTCCACCTCTTTAAAGGTTTTCCCGAGATCCTCTTCGTTCCATTCATAAGCGGTCATCGTGATCAGGTCGATGACCCCTTTGAAATCGTCCTCCGCTCCTATCGGGATCTGAAGCGGAACGGGTTCGGCTTTGAGGTTCTCTTTGATCTGGCGGAGCACTTCGAAGAAATCGGCTCCTGCCCGGTCCATCTTGTTCACAAAACCGAGGCGCGGAACGCCGTACTTATCAGCTTGGCGCCAAACCGTCTCCGATTGGGGTTCGACACCCCCCACAGCACAGAAAAGCGCAATAGCGCCGTCCAAAACGCGCAGGGAGCGCTCCACTTCGACGGTGAAATCGACGTGGCCCGGCGTATCGATGATATTGACCTTGTAATCGTTCCCTTTATAGGGCCAGTGGGTCGTCGTAGCAGCGGAAGTGATCGTGATCCCACGCTCTTGCTCTTGCTCCATGAAGTCCATCACAGCATCCCCTTCGTGGACCTCACCGATCTTATGGCTGATCCCGGTGTAATAGAGGACCCGCTCCGTAGTGGTGGTCTTCCCGGCATCGATGTGGGAAATGATGCCGATGTTCCTGGTGTATTGTAGATCGCGTTTAGCCATGCCTTAAGGTGTTCGTCGCTCTTTTAGAATCGGAAATGGGAGAATGCTTTATTGGATTCCGCCATTCGGTGCGTATCCTCTTTCTTCTTGAAAGCGCCGCCTTCTTCGTTCGCTGCGGCCATGATCTCATTGGCGAGCTTCTCCTTCATCTCTTTCTCGTTCCTTTCCCTGGCGTAGCGGATCAACCACTTCATGGCGAGAGAAAGCCGCCGATTGGGTCTCACTTCCTGAGGGATCTGGAAGGTCGCACCGCCTACCCGACGGCTTCGGACCTCCACAGATGGGGTCACGTTGTCGATCGCCTTCTTGAAAAGGTCGAGCGGTCCTTCTTCACCGCTTTCGTTCTTTTCCTTGAGGCGGTCCATGGCCCCGTAGAAGATCTCGTAGGAGAGGGATTTCTTGCCATCGACCATCATGTTATTGACGAACCGAGTGACAAG
>CAZOSO010000013.1:21258-26724 GCA_964582635.1 uncultured Weeksellaceae bacterium
CCCTCTCCGGGAATATAAGAGTTCACTTCCTTCCCATTGGTCAAGCGAACCCGTGCCACCTTCCGCATCGCCGAATTCGGCTTCTTCGGCGTAGTGGTAGAGACCCGCGTGCAAACGCCTCGCTTCTGAGGACATTTGTCAAGGGCAGCGGATTTGCTGGGCTTGTGGACTTTCTTCCGTCCCTTTTTGACCAATTGTTGGATCGTCGGCATAGCGTATTTCGCGAATTTTGTGCTTCCGAAAAGGACCCCCTTCCGGTTTTTCGGGGCTGCAAATCTACAAGTTTTTGCCCGCTGTGCAATAATCCTGTGAACATTTTTGTGGATAACATGGGGATAAGGAGACTGAACCTCATCGAATGCCACCGGGATGCCTTCCTTAAATTCGTCGACAGCTATGGAAGCACTGAAGCAACTCAACGAGGCCCAACGAAAAGCGGTGGAGCACGGGACAGGGCCGATGGTCGTAATAGCCGGAGCAGGATCCGGAAAGACCAAAGCCCTTACCCATCGCATCGCTTACCTGATCAGCAATGGAGCGGATCCTTTCCGCATCCTCGCCCTTACCTTCACCAATAAGGCAGCGCGCGAGATGAAGGAACGGATCGCCCAGATCGTAGGGGATAGCGATGCCAAGAACATTTGGATGGGGACCTTCCATTCGGTCTTCGCGCGATTCCTTCGGGCGGAATCCGAAAAACTCGGTTTCCCCAAGGACTTCAGCATCTACGACACGACGGATTCTAAAAGCCTCATCAAACGGATCGTGAAGGATAAAGGCCTCGACCCGAAGACCTATAAACACGGCCTCGTCTACAACCGGATCTCCAACGCCAAGAACAGCCTGGTCTCTCCCCAAGCCTACCTCAAGGACGAAGAGATCCAAGAGGACGATCATATGTCGGGGAGGCCCAAGCTCGGGGAGATCTATCAGGAATACGACAAACGACTGTTCCAGGCAGGGGCCATGGACTTCGACGACCTGCTCTTTAAAACGAACATCCTTTTCAGGGACTTCGAAAAGGTGCTTTACAAATACCAGAACAAATTCGACCACGTGCTGGTGGACGAGTTCCAGGACACCAATCATTCCCAGTACCTCATCGTCAAGAAATTGGCGGCCAGGCACGAGAACCTTTGTGTCGTAGGGGATGATGCCCAGAGCATCTACGGCTTTCGGGGAGCGAACATCTACAACCTTTTGAACTTCAAAAAGGATTTCCCCGATCACAGCCTCTATAAACTCGAGCAGAACTACCGCTCCACCGATACGATCGTCCAGGCAGCGAACGCGCTCATCCGGAAGAACGAAGAACAATTCCACAAAGAGGTCTGGACGCAGAACGAATCCGGCGAAAAGATCCAGCTCTTCAACACCCTTACCGACAATGAAGAAGGACGTCGGGTGGCGGATCACATCTATGAGATCGCGGAGGAGCGGAAGGCCTCCTATTCGGATTTCGGGGTCCTTTACCGGACCAATGCCCAATCGAGGGCCATCGAAGAAGCCCTCAGGAAGCAGAACATCCCCTACCGGATCTACGGAGGCCTTTCCTTTTACCAACGGAAGGAGATCAAGGACCTCCTGGCTTATTTCCGCCTCACCGTCAACCATCACGATGAAGAGGCCCTGAAGCGGGTCATCAATTATCCGAAGCGAGGGATCGGTGATTCGACGGTGGATAAGCTGATCGTGGCCGCTTCCGAGAACGGGACCAGCTTGTGGGAAATAGCTGCCAACCCCCAAAGGTTCGGGCTTCAGGTAGGGAGCGGCGTACGGAACAAGCTCCTCCAGTTCACCACCATGATCGATAGCTTCAGCGCCATGCTGGAGGCCAAGAACGCCTACGACCTGGCCGCTCATATCGCCACCCAATCGGGCATCCTGAAAGAACATTACGCCGACAAGACCCCCGAAGGGATCGCCCGCTATGAGAACATCCAGGAGCTCCTCAACGGGATCAAGGAGCTGGTGGAGGATGATGAACGAGAAGGAACGGTCTACCTCAACGATTTCCTGATGGAGGTCGCTCTATTGACCGACGCTGAGAACGACGATGATGAGCAGGAAAGGGTGTCCTTGATGACGGTCCATAGCGCTAAAGGGTTGGAGTTCCCGTATGTGTTCCTCGTCGGCCTTGAAGAGGACCTTTTCCCTTCCCAAATGGCCTTGCATTCCCGAGAAGACCTGGAGGAGGAGCGACGCCTTTTCTACGTGGGGCTCACCCGCGCCCAGAAAAAAGCCTTCCTTTCTTATTCGGACAGCCGCTACAAGTTCGGCCAACTCATTCATTCCGAACCATCCCGCTTTTTGGAGGAATTGGACCCCGCTTACATCGAGGAAGAGAGCGGACGCGACAAAGGAGTGCCTTTCGAGGAAGCGGAAAAAGGCCGTTCGCAGGATAATGGCGGCCAAAAAGGAAACGGAAAAGCGGGGAAGGAGCAAGAAAAGGCCGCTGAACAACGAAAGAAGAACCTGAAAAAGGTTCAAAAAGGAGCACCGCCGCCAGGAGGTGGTGTTCAGGAAGACCTGGAGGTCGGAACAGAAGTGGAGCATTCCCGCTTTGGAAAAGGAAAAGTGGTGGCCCTGGAAGGAAAGAGCCCGGACACCAAGGCGACGGTCTACTTTCCGCAAGTCGGAAATAAACAGCTTCTCCTCAAGTTCGCCCGCTTGAAGATCTTGGATCGGCCATGATCCGTAGTTTTGCCGATCGAAGAAGATCTCTCATTCCTCGAATTTCCACGCTCTCCCCTGAAGAGGCGAGGATCGGAAAGATCGCCCAGCGATGAGAACCGACCCGCTCTTCTGCTCAAAGGGCTAAAGGATAGAGGAAAAGGAGGTCCTTAACACGCACGGCACCATGGAATACAACACGCAGCGCGAAAACCTGAAACTCCCCGAATACGGCAGGAACGTCCATAAGATGATCGAACATACGATCGGGATCGAAGACCGTGAAACACGCCAAGCCGCCGCGGAAACCATCATCGAGGTCATGCGGAGGGTGAACCCCAGCGATCAGAAACAGTCTTCCGAGGACGTGCGCCACAAGCTTTGGGACCACCTTTTTATCATTTCCGATTACAAACTCGACGTGGACTCCCCCTTTCCCAAACCCACTCCCGAAACTTTCTCGGAGAGTCCCGATCCGGTCCCCTATCCGCGCAAAAGTTTCAAATACGACCAATACGGAAAGACGATCGAGCTTATGATCGAGAAAGCCCGCAGCCTCGAGGACGGGGAAGCGAAGGAAGGCCTCACCCTTTCGATCGCCAACCTGATGAAGCGAGCTTATCTCCAATGGAACCGGGATTCGGTGCAGGACGAACTGATCGTCGAACACTTGAAGAAGCTATCGAACGGGGAGCTCACGATCGATGATCCCTCCAAGCTCACCCCGGCCCAGGAACTCGTGCCCCAAGGTGGAGGGGGCGGCAAAAAGAAGAAAAAGCGGGGCAATAACAAGAACAAGAAACGCCGGAACTGAACATGGGCGCTTTCGAGGTCGAGGGCGGCCATCGCCTGAAGGGAGAACTCCACCCGGAAGGGGCCAAGAATGAGGCCCTTCAGGTCATCGCTGCGACCCTTTTGACCGATAAGCCGGTCACCATCCACCAACTCCCGGAAATCATCGATGTGCGCAATTCCATCGAGATCCTAAAGGGACTCGGTGTCAAGGTGGAAAAGCTCAGCGACCGTAGTTACCGCTTCCAAGCCGAAGCACCGGATCTGGAATACATGGGGACCCCGGAGTTCCAGGGATCGACCCAGGGGCTTCGAGGTTCGGTCATGCTGGTCGGACCCCTTCTAGCCCGCTTTGGAAAAGCCTATATCCCCCGCCCCGGAGGGGATAAGATCGGCCGTCGTCGTCTGGACACGCATTTTATCGGGTTTCAGAACCTGGGCGCCCATTTCGAGCACAACCCGAGCGAACAGACCTATAAGGTCCACGCGGAGCGCTTGCAAGGGACCTATATGCTGCTCGATGAAGCCTCCGTAACGGGGACCGCTAATATCATCATGGCCGCCGTCCTTGCTGAAGGGACCACTCGCATCTACAATGCAGCTTGTGAGCCCTATATCCAGCAACTCTGTCACATGCTCAACCGCATGGGAGCCCGGATCTCGGGGGTGGGATCCAACCTTCTCACGATCGAAGGCGTCGATGAACTCGGAGGCTGTGAACACACCCTTCTTCCCGACATGATCGAGGTCGGAAGTTTCATCGGCCTGGCGGCCATGACCCAGTCCGACATTACCATCCGGAACGTGGGATGGGAACAGCTCGGGATGATCCCGGATGTGTTCAAGAGCCTCGGCATCCAGATGGAAAGGAACGGAGACGACCTGCGGATCCCCGAGCAAGGGACTTACGAGATCGAGACCTATATCGATGGGTCCATCATGTCCATTTCGGACGGAACCTGGCCTGCTTTCACACCCGACCTGTTGAGTGTGGTCATGGTCGTGGCCACGCAGGCCAAAGGAAGCGCCCTGATCCACCAAAAGATGTTCGAGAGCCGCCTCTTCTTCGTGGACAAGCTTATCGATATGGGAGCTCGCATCATCCTATGCGATCCTCACCGGGCCACCGTGATCGGCCTCGGGCGCGAGCATCCCCTTCGGGGCATCGAAATGACCTCCCCCGACATCCGGGCAGGGGTCTCTCTATTAATCGCAGCTCTTTCAGCAGAAGGGAGCAGCACGATCCACAACATCGACCAGATCGATCGGGGCTATTACCGCATCGATGAACGCCTCAATGCCATCGGGGCCAAGATCCAACGCAAGGAGGCTTAAGCCTGAGCGAACTTTCCCTTCGTTATCTTTGTTCAAAAGATGACGATGTCGAAAAGCTGGACCAACACCCTGCTAGCTCTCCTTGCTCTAGCCGTTCTGGGTATCGGCCTATTTGCCCGTCCCGGCCCAGGCGCGAAGGAAAACACCCCCCAGGGATCGATCCGGATCGGACAAAAAGCCCCCGATTTCACCCTGAAGGCTCCCGACCGAGAGACCGAGTACAGCCTGAGCGATTTCGAAGGCCATTTCGTCCTCATCGAATTCTGGGCTTCTTGGTGCAAGCCCTGCCGTCAAGAAAGCCCGAACATCGTCCGAGCCTACGAGAAATACCACGACGCTGAACTCGAAGGAGGCAAAGGGCTTCGCATCTTGAGCGTGTCCCTGGACAAGAACGTTAAACGTTGGAAAAAAGCGATCGAAAAGGACGGGATGAAATGGGATACGCACGTGAGCTCGCTCAAAGGCTGGAAAGGACCGGTCGCTAAGAAGTACAACGTCACCCAGATCCCCAAGAACTTCCTCGTCGATCAGAACGGAAAGATCGTGGCCATGAACCTCCGCGGCCGGAAGCTCCACCTGAAGATCGACGAGTACCTGAAGTCGTTCTAAAAAGCCCCACAAAGAAAGTCTTGCCCGCTAAAAGCCTCAAGGGCTTCTTATGCGGAG
>CAZOSO010000014.1:0-20394 GCA_964582635.1 uncultured Weeksellaceae bacterium
CAGATCGACGACGTCTGTGTAGTGGGGATCCGTTTAGAATGAGCAGCTATTCCCTTTTTATCACTCCTTATATCGTGTATTCAATATTATCCCTGAGCCGCGGCTTGAGGTTGATCATAGGGAAAGCATTTTAAGAAGGACCCCATAAGGGATGAAAAAAGAAGCCATGGGTTCCTTTTCGTAGCCTATGGTCTTCCTTTAGCCAAGCTGAAAGCGCTGAAGCGCTTTTCGCCCCCCTTCCTTAAGGAGCATGAACTGCAAATCGGGAAAACGCTTAAAGAAAGGTCAACTTCCTATCATGACTATCACATCTAATACAGAAAGACACGACCACCAAGAAGACCGAGCGAATGAAAAGTCCTAGCACACCTGAAAAGACACGTATGTGCATTTTTTAAAAACCGGTTTGCATATAATATGATCGAACAGTGCGATCATTTTGAATAATATGAAAAAGGGATCAGATCGGTATAGGCTAACGACCAAGACAAGGATCAAGAAAAAACCTAAAATTCCTTAAAATCTCTTTACAAATTTCCACCTATTAAAAAATCTCTTTATATATTCGTGAACGAATTCAAAAAACAAAAAAATGGCAGAAGACAAGCGCACCAAATTCGAACGCCTCGGTGAAAAAAGAATGGTTCAGGTGCTCAATGACATGGACAAAGTGAAAAAATTGAGCAATAAAGTGAACTATGAATACAGCCAAAAGGATGTGAACAAGATCCGGGATGCGCTTCAAAAGAAGACGGATGAAGTGATCAATGCCTTTGAAGAGAACCTGAAAAAAGGAAGTCAAAGCAAAGCACAGAACAGCTTCAGCTTTTCCGGTAGCTCTGGTAAACAAGGCTGATCCTATATCAATTTCAGATCCTTAATGGGGGCTTGAGGCCCCCATTTTTTTATCTCCCTAACCCCCGAGCCTTCAATCAGTACTTAGTTCAGGCCTGACGGGGCCCAAAAGCTCTAAGGGTGAAGTTTGGGAAATCCATGATGAAGAAACGAAGACTAAAAATGAAAGCCCCCTCCACTACCGATCGCTTCACCCCCCTCCTTCTCATCTTTTTGCCCCTCCTTTTTGCCTCTTGTCAAGAAGCGAGCAATGAACAAAAAGAACTGGAGGTCACTGCCACCGCTTACAATTCGCTCCATGGACAAGGGTCCGGAGATCCGAGCATCGGAGCTTGGGGAGACACCCTCCGTCCGGGCATGAAATGCATCGCTGTATCCCGTGATCTCCTCGATAGCGGGCTAACACATGGCACGAAGGTCGAGATCAAAGGATTGCCAGGTGAATACAAGGTCCTCGATAAAATGAACCGCCGTTGGACGAAGAAGATCGACATCTACATGGGAACGATCGATAAAGACGCTAAGGAGTGGGGAAAGCAGACCGTGAAGATCCAATGGAGCCCGAAGGAAGCGGGAAAAAAAGATTAAAGAGCCCAAGCCGTCCGGATGGAAAAGCCCTAGAGGGGCCGGACCACTGAGGGGAGAGGGAGGGATAAAAGGGTCAGTTCCCCATATAGCGCATCCGGATGCTGATGCTCTTATCCGCTTTCAATCGGAATAGCTGCTCCTCGAGCGGAGGCGGCCCCATGTTCCCTTTCGCGTTGTTCGAATAACCCCATCCCTCCTGTGGCATCCCGGCATTGTTCGTGTCGAACTTCTTATTCCCGTTCTCGTCGTGGAGAACCCTTGCCGCATAAGAGCCTTCTTTAAGACCGCTCATTTCGAAACGGGCTTCCCCCTCCTCGATCCCGGCTCTCTCTCGCCGGATGACCTCGTCTTTTTCGTTCTTCAACTCCAATAGGACCTCCCCTTCCGAGGAGCGTATTTCTTGGATCCGCACCGTCAGGGTGAGTTCCCCTTCACCCTTCGCTTCTTCCTTATCCGCCTTTTCTTCGCGATGAACTTCAGGCTCAGGAGGTTCAGAGGTTTTAAGGAGCCGATCCGGGTCCAGTTCGTTCCCTTTTTTGAAGATCCGGTGCACTCGATCCGAACTCAATTTCCCTTCCAAGGGAGATTCCTCGATCAAAAGAAAGTTCGCCCTACCCCCTTCATGAACCTTGTCGTAACGGTCGAGCCCGAACGCTTCATAGATCTTCGTGGTCGCCGCCCGATAGACCTCCTTCCTAGACAACCCACAACCTTCCAGCAAGTTCATCTCTTCGTAAAGCCCTTCGCTATAAGAGAGACTGAAATTGGGAGCATCGTTCCCGGCCAAAATGGGTATGCCGGCATCGTGCAGTTTCTTCAACTCCTTCTCGAGCTCTTCATAGGAAAGGATCTTGCTGGCATCCTTTTCTTCCTCCCACTTCTCGATGAACTTCTTTTGAACCGCCAAGGTGGGGATCATAAAGACCCCGGCATCTTGAAGGCTGTCCAACTGCTTCTCTCGGATCTTTTCGTCGACCCAAATATGAGCGAAGCCATCAACCCCCTGCCGAGCGAGTGTCATGGCATCGGATAAACGGGAAATATGAGCGATCACCAACTTATCATGTTCGTGCGCCGCTTCGATCACCTTCCGGGTCTGATCAAAGTCGATCGTCTTGCGCATAGGCTCACGGAGGATCTTGATGTAATCCGCCCCTTCCTCCACACGGTCCTTCACGAACTCCTTGGCGCCATAATCCTCGGTCAGCACCGGAACATCCAGCCCGAATTGGGTCCCATGGCCCCCGGGCACCGTGGCTCCGGCATGGGAAGAGTAAAAACGGGAATACTCCAACGAGTCGTTGAACTCCCGCATGAGCTCCACCCCTTCTTTCCCGTTGTGCAGATCGAGAAAAGCAAAGATCCCGTGCCCGAGCCCCCGTTCGAGAACTTTTGGGTCCCAGGCGTGCACATGGGCATTGATCAGGGGAGGGATGATGCCTTTGCCCTTTCCTTCGATGACGTCCGACCCTTCTTGGGCCTCTAGTTCTTTGGCGATCCGCTCGATCGTTCCGTTCTGTAACGCGATATCGACCTCCTTTCGGAGCTCATGACCATCAAAAAGGTCCACATCACGGATCAGGGTGCGCTCGTCTTGAGCTGCGAGGCTGGGACCAAACAGAATGCAGCAAAGAAAGAATGCCACTTTTTTGCAAAAAGAGGGGGATACCTTGCTTCTCATAAACGCGCCCATGAACTTGAAGGTCCTTTCTCTCAAAGAAATGAAAAGTTGGCCGTTCGATAAGGGCTACGGAAGTGTTTCCTGAACAGGCGTGCTGAACAGGGACTCCGTCGCGATCCTTTAAATTGGATGAAATGCATGAAAATGAAGGAGTATGAAGGAAACTGATCCTTTGCCGGAACGGATGCAGGCGATGGTCCTGGAAGAAAGCCCCGGAAAGCTGATCCCGAAAGAGGTCCGGGTTCCAGGGATCGGACCGAGAGAGGTCCTTCTAGAGGTCGAAGCGTGCGGTGTTTGCCGTACGGATCTCCATATCCTGGACGGGGAATTGGAGAACCCGAAAGCGGATCTGATCCCGGGCCATGAGATCGTTGGTCGGATCGTACGTACAGGAGAGGAAGTAGAAGAGAAAGAGGTAGGCATGCGGGTCGGAGTCCCTTGGCTAGCGAGCACCTGTGGAACTTGCCGTTTTTGTCAGCAAGACATGGAGAATTTGTGCGAGAACGCTGATCTTACCGGCTACACTGTGGACGGTGGTTACGCTGAATACGCAAGGGCCCGGGAAACTTTTTGTTTTCCGATCGATCCTTCTTATGGCCCCTCCGAGGCCACCCCACTCCTATGCGCTGGTCTGATCGGTTCCAGGACCTATCGAATGGCCGGAGAAGATAAGGAAAGGATCGGCATTTACGGGTTCGGAGCAGCTGCTCATCTGATCACCCAGCTCATGCTCCACGAAGGCAAGAAGGTCTATGCCTTCACCAAACCCGGCGATGGGCAAGCTCAAGCCTTTGCACGCAAAATCGGGGTTCATTGGGCCGGAGGCTCGGACCAAGAGGCGCCCGAAAAACTCGATGCGGCCATGATCTTCGCACCTGTAGGGGATCTGGTCCCCAAAGCTCTTCGCGATACAGAACCCGGAGGAAAGGTTGTTTGCGGAGGGATCCATATGAGCGACATCCCTTCCTTTCCATACTCCATCCTTTGGGAAGAACGATGCATTCGTTCCGTGGCCAACCTTGAACGCAAGGACGGGGAACGCTTTCTAAGAGAAGCCCCTGAAGTCCCCGTAAAAGCTCATACCACGGAATATCCTTTGGAGAAAGCCAACGAAGCCCTCCAGGACCTTCGGAACGGGAATTTGGAAGGTGCTGCGGTTTTGATACCGCCAAGAAAATCGACCTGACAGGTTTCGAAACCTGTCAGGTCGATCTATTTATAGAGCCGAAGGCGTCCTCATTCCAGACAAAAAAGCGATATTTGCACATCCTTTCAAGAATGTCTATTCTCAAAAGCCGCTTAAAAGAAGATGCCCACGAAAATCCGCCTTCAACGTAAGGGAAAGAAGAAAGAGCCCAGCTATCACATCGTGGTGGCCAACAATTCAGCACCTCGCGATGGCCGAGCCATCGAACGGATCGGTCGCTACGACCCCAATTACGAACCTCCCATCATCGATCTCGACCGTGAAAAAGCTTTTCAATGGATCGAGAACGGAGCTATTCCCAGCGAAACCGCACGGTCGATCCTTTCCCGCGAAGGGGTGATGTATCGCAAGCATCTCGCTCGAGGCGTTCGAAAAGGGATCTTGAAGCAAGAAGAGGCCGATAAAAAGTACCAAGACTTCCTCGACCGAAAAGGCAAAGAGCTCGAAGAGCGCAAAGAAGCCGTGAGAAAGCAGGCGGAAAAAGAAGAGGAGGAACGGATCGCCGCCGAGAAGAAGATCAGCGAGGAACGCGCCGCTGCTATCGCCAAGAAACAACAGGAAGAGGCGGCCGAAGCATCCCCGGAAAGCGGGGGATCCGAACAAGAGGCCACCGCCGAGAGCGAAGAGAGCGGTCAAGAAGCAAGTGAGACCAGCGCTGAAGGAGCAAGTGCCGAGCAAGAAGAGGCTGAGGCAAAAGCTTCCGGTCAGGAAGAAGGAGCTGCAGAGGCTGAAGCCGAGCAAAAGGAAGAGGCCGCTAGCGAACAAGCCGAGGAGAAAAGCGAGGAAAAAGAAGAAAGCGGTCAAGCTGAAGAGAGCCAGGAAGCCGAAGCCAGTGAGGAAAGCAAGGAGGAGGAAGCTTCCTCCGAAGGCTCTGAAGAAAGCGGTCAAGAGGGCGAAGAGGCCGAAAAGAAGGAGTGACCCCTACCCTTTCCCATGAACCCTGAGGATCGTGAGCTCGTTGGAGTCCTCACCAAAACACAGGGTAAGCAAGGCGAACTTCTCCTGAAGATCAAAAAAGGATTTCCCCCGGACCTTCCCCCGGAAGGTCCGGTTTTTATTCCCGTGGAACGGGAAAATGAAGGGATCCCTTTCTACCTGACCCGTTGTCAGAAGCTCGGAAAAGAGCGTTATATCCTAAGCTTCGATCTGATCGATAGCGAAAAACGGGCTTCCCGACTGGTGGGCTATGAGGTGTGGCTCCCCCGCACCGCCTATCCCGAGGAGGACCGGGAGGATCTTCTATTGGAGAAAGTGAAGGGCTTTCGGGTGATCGACCGGGAGCAAGGGGACCTTGGGATCATCGAAAGCGGCTTCGAACGCTCGGAACAACCCGTCGCTTACGTCGGCGATGATCGCATTCCCATTCCCCTCACCGACGCTTTGATCGAAACGATCGACACGGAACAAGGGATCATTTACACCCAGCTTCCGGAAGGTTTGACGGAGCTATGAAAAAGAACGGGCGTTCTGGAAAGTGCCCGGCAAGGAAGGGTCCACGACCTCTTCCTGGAAAGAGATCCCAAAATCCTCCAGATCATCCAAAACCGGCTCGTATACGGAAGGAAGGATCGGCAAACGAACCCCTCTCTCTTCCAACTTCCCCTCCATGATCATACGAGCCAGAATGCCGATCGGGAGACCGACGCACTCGGCCATAGCGGTGCGTTCCCGGTCTTTTCCGATATGGACCATCGAAGAACGCAATTCCCGTTCACGCCCCTCACGATCCCGATACCCGAATTTGTGGAACATGACGATCATATCGCGATCCTCGGGAGCGAGCCACCATTTGTCCTCGAGGATCTTCTGAAGGATCTGCGCCGGCGTGGAATCGTCCAAACCGATGGGTTCATCCTCGAAGATGCCGAGCCAGTATAATTTCTCCATCACATCACTGTCCCGATCGATGCCGAGATAATGCATCAATTTGAGCTCGACCGAATCGTGCGGATCGTAGGTTAAAAAGGAATTGATGAACTCCCGCTTGGTCATCGCTCCGGATCCCTCCATGATATAACTATCATCCGTTGCTCCGAGCTGAACGAAGACGTCCCAGGCTTTACAAAAACCCGGCCTCCTCATCGTTCCACGGAATACGGTCGGGACCCCCTCCAATCCATAGACCGAGCGATAACGGAGCGAATCCCGGTTGGCATATCCCTCAAAACGCCCATACCCCTCGATATCGATCAACTCTGCTCGCTTGAAGATCCGATAGGATGGGATGTATTTGTAACGGCCTTCCTGGATGAACTTGACCGTGCCTCCTTGTCCTGCAAGGACCACGTTCCGGGGACTCCAGGTGAACTTGTAGCCCCATGGGTTGTCATCGCTATCCGGGGCGACAAGGCCTCCGGTAAAAGACTCCAGACCACGGATCTCGTAACCTTCCGATCGGATATGATCAAGCCCACGCATAGCCGACATATGATCGATCCCGGGATCCACCCCCATTTCGTTCATGATCAATATCCCGGCTTCCCGGGCATCTGCATCCATTTCCCGAACCTCATCGGAAAGATAGGAGGGCGTGATCAGATGTTTCCTTTGATGAATGCATTCCCGAGCCACCAGCGGATGAAAAGAGGCGGGCAACATGGAGACCACGAGCTCGCTTTCAGCGATCTCTTCGCGAAGAGAAGCCTCGTTTTCCACGTTGAGCGCAGCTGCTGACCCTTTATCCGTATCGGCCACTTGCTTCCTCGCAAGTTCTTCATCCCGATCCAAAACCCGGACCTCAAGATCCGCTACCGATGTCCGATCGAGGAGATAAGCGATCAGAGCCGATGATGATTTACCCGCTCCGATGATGAGAATCCGACCCATGATCCTGGTTTTCCCGTTCGATGGAACGAAGATAGGACAAGCACGCACATTTCCCCTTTTCCGCTTTACGTCGACCTTTTAAAACCCGAGGAAGATACCGCTCGAAGCGCGTATCCCAAAAGGCCGAGCACCTTGGGATCGCAGTCATTTTTCAGGTTCAAAAAGGAACAGGAACAAAGGTGAAGCTACGCCAGAACGGGTTAAAAAGGGTTTTACGATCTTTGACCGAACGCTAAAAGCGAAGAGCGCCGTATCTTTAAAGAGCTCCTTCCTTTATCCAGAACGAACCTTAAATCCGATATCATGCGCAAAGCCATAACCCTCGGCCTTCTTTTTTGGATCTTGACGCTACCCGCTATTGCTCAGCAAAAAGGGAACATCGAGCTTTTCAACCAAGAAGGGAAAAAGTTCTATGTGATCCTCAATGGGCAACAGATGCATCAAAACCCGGAAACCAACGTCCAACTCAAACGCTTAAAAGCGGATCGCTATAGCTTGAAGATCATCTTCGAGGACAGTACCATCGCCTCGATCGATAAGAACGTGATCGTGAAGCCAGGGTACGAGCTCACTTATCAGATCAAAAAGAACATGTTCGATGAATACACCGTCAGCCCCCATAGCAAAAGCGAGATAGCGAGTTCCGATGCCGCCTCTAACAAGAACACCGGTACGGATCAAGGAAATGGGAACGACGACTCGGACGACCAGAGCAATAAGGGGCACAAGCAAAGCAAAGGGGTCTCCATTTCGGTAAGCGTCCGCTCATCCGACAGTTCATACAGCACAACGGTCAAGACCCGGACCCGTACGACCCAAGTCAAAAGCAAAGGGAAGCAAGGCGGGTCAACAAGCTCCGGGCAAATGGACCAAGGGAGTGGCAAGGACTCTTCAAAAAAAGCCCCACTCCCGGATTACAATGGTCCGATCGGCTGTGAAGGAGTGATGAGCGAAAAACGGTTCAGGGAGGCGAAAAGCTCGATCCAAAACAAGGACTTCGCGGACGAAAGGATGAGTCAAGCCAAGAGAATGACCAAGAACAACTGCCTTCTGACCGATCAGGTCCAAGAGCTGGTAGAACTCTTCGATTTCGAGGATGACAGGGTGGAGTTCGCCAAATTCGCCCACGAACACACTTACGATCAGGGGAATTATTACAAACTCCACGACAGCTTCGAGTTCAGCTCCTCCGTCGAGGAACTCGAAGAATTTCTGGAAAAGCAATAAAGAAAAAGAAGCCGGAAATGGTCCAGGAATACGAAGCCCTCAAAAAGGCCATGCAACATGTGGCCGATATTCAAAATGCTACCGCGGTCCTCATGTGGGACCAGGAAACCTATATGCCGGAAGAAGGAGCCGGTTTTAGAGCCCAACAATCGGCCACTTTATCGGGGATCGCTCATGAAAGCTTCGTCACACGTTCCAATAGGGAACGCGTCGAAAAACTCGATGATTCCGGGGAATTATCGGAATCACAAAGACGGAATGTACGGCGGATCAAAGAGGATCTCGACGAGGCTTCCAAATACAGTACGGATTTCGTTCAAAAGCTCAGCAAAGCTCAAAGCGAGGCTTTTCAAGCCTGGCAAAAGGCCAAAGAAGCGAACGACTTCGGGATCTTCGCCCCGGAATTGGAACGGATGGTAGAGCTGAAACAGCAAGAAGCCGAGCTCTTGGGATATTCCGACCATCCTTACGATGCCCTTTTGGACAGCTTCGAACCCGGCCTCAAAACCCGTGAGGTCCACCGCATCTTCAGTGAACTTCGGAAAGGCTTGGACCCCCTCCTCGAAGCGATCCATGCCTGCCCGGTCCCCGACGATGAACTGATGTACCGCTCTTATCCGCGGGCAGAGCAATGGAAGTTCAGCATGAAGGTCCTCGAGACCATGGGGTATGATATGAAGCGAGGCCGTCAAGACCTCTCCAGCCACCCCTTCACGATCAGCTTTTCTCCTAATGATGTGCGGGTCACTACCCGAATGAACGAGAAGGACCTTCACGAAGCCATCTGGTCGAGCATTCATGAAGGAGGGCACGCCCTCTATGAACAGGGACTCCCTCAAGAAGCCTATGGAATGCCCGAAGGAGAAGCCTGCTCCCTGAGCGTCCACGAATCCCAAGCCCGTTTATGGGAGAATATCATCGGAAGGGGGCGCCCTTTTTGGGAACACTTCTTCCCTGAGCTGAAGGAGCATTTTCCGGACACTTTGGCGGACAGCTCCCTGGATCATTTCTATCGGGCGATGAACCTGGTCCGCCCCAGCTTGATCCGGACCAATGCCGATGAACTCCATTATCACTATCACATCATCCTTCGAACGGAACTCGAGATCGGACTGATAGAAGGCTCATTGGATGTAAAGGATGTACCCGATAAATGGAATGAGAAAGTCCGGGAATACTTGGGCATCGAGGTTCCTTCGGATGCCGAAGGCTGTCTTCAGGATGTCCATTGGTCCCATGGAGGGATCGGTTATTTCCCCACTTACTCCCTGGGAAGCCTCCTTAGTGCTCAGTTCTATCAACAAGCGCTCGAGGAGCTACCCGATCTGGAGAGCCGGATCGAAAAAGGCGACCTCCGCTCCCTTCGGGAATGGCTCCGGGAACGGATCCATTCAAAAGGGCGGCTCGAAAAGCCCGAAGAGCTTTGCGAAAGGGTCACTGGAGATCGTTTGGACCCATCTCCCTTTATGGAGCATGCTCGAAAAAAATACGGTCGTATCTACGGGCTGGCGGGGACCCTCGAAAAGGGGGGGACGAATTAAAAGAACTGATCGATATGATAAAAGGATGATGGTACGTTCTCCCGGGATCCCTTAACTTTGCAGTAGATCAGAACAAATCCCACCAATAACCATGACCGAATTCGGAAAGAAGTCGAAGCACGCTGACCTGAAGAAACTGGGGCTCGAGCATGTATCGAGCGTTACTTGGAATGCGGACCCTGCCCAATTAGTGGAGGACACCCTTTTGAACGGCCAAGGAGTTCTGGCCAATTCCGGAGCTCTTGCCATCGACACGGGGGAATTCACAGGACGGTCTCCTCAGGATCGTTTCATCGTGGAGGATGATAAGACGAAGGATACCGTTTGGTGGGGCAACATCAACAAGCCTTTCAGCCCCGAGGATTACAAAAAACTTTACAACCGGTTGACCGCGTATTTGAGCAACCGGGATATATACGCCCGCGACACCTACGCTTGCGCAGACCCCGATCATCAGCTGAACATCCGCGTTGTCACCGAATATCCGTGGTCCAATCTTTTCGCATACAACATGTTCCTTCGGCCGGAGCGGGAAGAGCTCGAAAATTTCCAGGCCGATTGGCATGTCATCTGTGCCCCCGGCTTCTATGCGGATCCGGAGATCGATAACACCCGCCAACACAACTTTGCCATTATCAATTTCACCGAGAAATGCATCATCATCGGTGGAACCGGTTACACCGGGGAGATCAAAAAAGGCATCTTCTCGGTCCTCAACTACATCCTGCCCAAGGAAAAAGGCGTGCTTTCGATGCATTGTTCCGCCAATATCGGGGAAGATGGGGATACCGCGGTCTTTTTCGGCCTGTCCGGCACGGGAAAGACCACCCTTTCCGCGGACCCGGACCGAAAATTGATCGGAGACGACGAGCACGGATGGGACGAAAAAGGGGTCTTCAACTTTGAAGGAGGTTGTTATGCCAAGTGCATCGATCTGACGGAAGAGAAAGAGCCCGACATCTACAACGCCATCAAGTTCAACGCCCTTTTGGAGAACGTTCAGTTCGTGGACGGAACCTCTGATGTGGATTTCTCCGATGGCAGCACCACCGAGAACACCCGGGTGAGCTATCCCATCCATCACATCGATAACATCGCTCAACCCTCCCGAGGCCCGGTTCCTAAGAACATTTTCTTCCTGACCTGCGATGCTTTCGGAGTGCTCCCCCCCATCTCCAAGCTTACCGCAGGCCAAGCGATGTACCAATTCATTTCGGGATATACAGCGAAGGTCGCTGGTACCGAAGCCGGCATCACCGAACCGACCACGACCTTCTCCGCCTGTTTCGGAGCTCCCTTCCTTCCCCTCCATCCCGCCGAATATGCCGAGATGTTGGGGCAGAAGATGAAGGAACATCAGGTGAACATCTGGCTCATCAACACCGGTTGGTCAGGCGGGCCTTATGGCGTTGGATCCCGGATCGACCTGAAGTATACCCGCGCTATGATCTCGGCAGCGCTTCGAGGGGATCTGGACCAAGTGGAGACCAAAGAGCACGAGGTCTTCGGCTTGAAAATGCCGAAGGAATGCCCCGATGTGCCTTCGGAGATCCTGGACCCCAAAAAGACCTGGAACGACGATAGCGCCTACGACGAAAAAGCCGACCTCCTTGCTCGCAAGTTCAACGAGAACTTTGAGAAATTCAAGGACAACGCGAACGAGGAGATCCTAGAAGCGGCACCTCGCGTCAAAAAAGGCTCTGAAGCTTAAACAGAGCTTTTTAGGCATCCTAGATGGGCGTCCCGCTCTTTTACGTCCCCAACGTGAAAGGACCTGAGCTTGCCCTCCCTGAAGAGGAGGCACGACATGCGATCAAAGTGCTCCGCCTTCAGGAAGGGAATGAGCTTCGATTGGTGGATGGAAAAGGGGGGGTGTACAAAGCCCGCGTCAAAGCCATCGACAAGAAAACTTGCCGGGTCCGGATCGAAGATGAGCATCAAGGGGCCCGGGAACGCCCCTATCACCTGACCTTGGCGGTCGCTCCTACTAAGAACGACCAACGATTCGAGTGGTTCCTCGAAAAGGCGACCGAAATGGGGGTCGATCGGATCGTTCCCGTGATCTGTGCTCGTTCAGAGAAAAAGAAGAGCAAACCGGAGCGTTTTCATCGGATCCTCGTTGCCGCGATGAAACAATCCAACAAGGCTTATCTTCCTGCTTTAGAAGAACCTGTGGACTTGGAGCAGTTCCTCGATGATACCCCCCATGGAGAGGCCTTTGTAGCCCATTGTTACAAAAGTCCGGAGCGAACTCCCCTCCAAGAAGCCTATCGAGGGGGGGAGCAAGTGAGCGTGCTCATCGGCCCTGAAGGGGATCTTTCCCCAGAAGAAGTGGAGAAAGCCGTGGAAAAAGGATTCGAGCCCGTTTCCTTAGGACAAGCCGTATTAAGAACAGAAACAGCCGCCGTCGCAGCTTGCCACACCATCGCTCTTTTGAGCGAAGGGAGCTGATCAGGAACTGCTCAGAGTGGCCTTTTGGGCCAACTGAGCTTGGGGAGAACGACGTTTGAAATAAAAGGGAATACCGGCCATGATCTCATAATCCTCACCGACCTCGATCATGTCCTCATCCCCTTCTTCGTAAAACCACTCGATCGAGACCTGTCCCCCCTTTCTATCGATCTCCTGTAGATGATAGATCATGTAAAGGATGTATTTGGAGGTCCCTATATTGAAACTCTCCATATCCAACCTCAGAACAGTCTGGAAAGAAGGAGCCTTTTTATATAGCTCCATCCATCGAAGGACGGGTTCATAGATCCTGGAAGCGTCTTCCGGAAAAGATCTTCCTATAATGCGTAGATCTCCAGTGGAGTCCAAAAGGATATAAGGGATCTTCTTATTATCCCCTTCTTGTTCGAATAGTTCCATAAAGAACGGTGGCTGTTCTTTCCGAATATCGGGGATAAAAGCAAGAAAGAGCAGAACTTTTCTACCAACAGGGTAAAAGGATCGCTCAACAGCCACCAAGGGATAACGACCCTTTAAAGGCTCATTTTTTCCTTAAAACGAGCGGCTTGTCTCCTCGAAACTTCGATGCCCTCTTCTTCCCCTTTGAGCCGGACCAAAAGGCGTCCGTTGAACCAGGGGTCGATCGATTCCACCTGATCGAGGTTCACGATCCGTTTTCGGCCGGTGCGGAAAAAATGCCGCTCGTCCAACCTCTTTTCGAGCTCGTTCAGGGAACGGAGGATCAAAGCCCGCTCGTTCCCGAAATAAACCCGGATATAATTTCCATCCGATTCGAACACCCGTACATCCTTGAGGGGAATGAACCAACATCGCTCTCCATCCTTGATGAAGATCCGGTCTTCCGGACCCAACACCTCCTTTGCCTCCTGCGCTTTTTCTTCATGCTCCACCTCCTCTCGGACGCGGTCCACCGCTTCCTTCAAACGGTCCTGATCGACCGGTTTAAGGAGGTAATCGAGGGCATTGACCTCAAAGGCCTTGACCGCATATTCATCGTAAGCGGTCACGAAGATCACCCGAGGGGCTCGCTCGAGCTCTTGTAACATTTGAAAACTGTCCTTGCCGGGCATTTGAATGTCGAGGAGAAGGAGATCGGGGGACTCTTCAGGGATCAATCCCTGCGCCTCTTCAGCATTAGCGGCCTCTGAACAGAACTCGATATTCCCGATCTCCTCGAGTTGCTCCCGCAACTCTTTCCGAGCGAGCCGCTCGTCATCGACGATCATCGTTCTCAGGGACATGTTCCAAAGGTAGTTCGATGAGCGTGCGGACCGTATCCTCGTCTTCTTCCCTTCTCAGGGAAGCACGATCTCCGAACAAAAGCTCGAGCCTTTTCCGGGCATTTTCCAAACCCGTTCCCGTCCCGCTCGACGCTTTTGCTTCTTCCTTTTCAGGAGGGATCGGGTTCTCAACCTCGATATACCATGCTCCTCCCTCTCCCCAAGCCTTCAATCTGAGGATACCCCCACCCGGGATCTTCGATACCCCATGTTTGATCCCGTTCTCGACGAGCGACTGAACGAGCAAGGGAGGGATCGAGCATTCCTTCACCGCTTCTTGGACCTGGATATCCGTAGTGAGCCGTTCCTCCAAGCGAATACGCTCCAGGGCCAAATGATCCTCGATGACCGCTAATTCTTCGCGGAGGGGTATCGTGTTCTGACGGCTGAGGGTCAAACTATTCCGAAGCGTGTTCGAGAGTTTTCCCACAGCTTTCTTGGCTTTCCCGGGATCCTCCTCCACCAGCGCTCGGATGCTGTTCAGGCAATTGAAGATGAAATGGGGGTCGAGCTGATCCTTAAGTTGTTGGAGCTCGAGTTCGATCTTGCTCGTTTCCCATTCCAACGCTTCGATCTCCTTACGGCGTCGCTCCTCGAAAAAATGATAGGCCAAGTAGATCGCCGACCACAGGAAAAGGAGCAAGCTCCAGTTGATGATCGACTGAAATGCATCGAATGGGGCGAGCTGCCATGGGATATCGCGTGAAAGTCCCAGAACCCCGAGAAAAAGCCCATGGATCAAGAAAAAGAGAACCCCGAAAAGCAAAACGGCAAGGAGCACCCGGGGAATGAGGCTCCCGATAGGACGTTCCAACCATCTCATTTTGATATAGACCCATCGAAGGGCATGGGAGAGCAGGCTCCCCACTGGAAAGGCGATGAGGATAGCGAGCAAACGCTCGCGGGTTAGGGTCCCTTCCCCCTGCATGATCACCGCGGTCAAAAAACAATAAGCTCCCCATCCACCGATATTGGCAGCCCAATAGACCATCCGTTTTTGGAAGGATGCCATGGCTGATAAAGATACAGGGGCAAGTTGGAGCGGCATATTGCTACCTTCGAAAGGAATGAACCTCCTTGCTCACCTTTTCCTGACCCGAAATGCCGATCCCGACCGAATGGTCGGCAATTTCATTGCGGACCGGGTGAAGGGCAAAGCTTATCAAAAGCATCCCCCAGAAGTGGCCCGCGGGATCATCCTCCATCGCATGATCGATAGCTATACCGACGATCACCCGAGGACCCGCCAGAGCAAAGAGCTTTTGCACCCTTACCATGGGAAATGGGCAGGGGTCGTGATCGACATTTTGAACGACCATTTCCTGGCCACCGACTGGGAAAGATACCACCCTTATGAAAAGCTCGAGGATTTTGCAAAACGGATGCACCGTGTTTTGGGAAAGAAGCGCGAGAGGATGTCCGAACAGGACCATTGGATCCTGGACCGTATGATAAGGGACCAGTGGCTCCTGGGATATCGGGAAAAAGAAGGGATCCGCCGAGCCTTTTACGGGCTCAGCGAACGAACGGGCGAAAAAGGGTTCCTAACGGCCATGGATACCCTTGAGGACCTCGAGTCCCCTTTAAGGGAACATTTCAATGCCTTTTTCCCGGACCTTATCGGAAAAGTCGAACACGCTCTTGAACATGAAACGGATGAAATTGGACCTCCATCCGATCGCTAAGGATGGGAAAAAGATCGAAAACGCGCTACGTTCCACCTTCGAGGAAGCCCTTGAGAAAAAAGCGCGAACCCTCGAGATCATTCCGGGAAAAGGGAGCGGCCAGTTGAAAAAAAGGGTTCTGAAATTCCTCGAAGAAAAAGGCATCAAAGAGCGATATCATCGGGTCGAAAAGGACAAAGACAACAGTGGACGCTTGTTCGTTCATTTCAAACAGCGATAAGAACGAATGCAAAGCACGAATATCTCCCTACCCCCCCTTCCATCGATATCAGATCTTTTAATTTTGTATTCCAAGTCGAGATCGAGCATGCGAAGTCTTTACCTCATCGGCCTTTTCCTCCTTGTTTCCCTAGCTCCGCTCCGCGGTCAGGATGAGAACAAGCTGATCGTGGAAGGGGAATATCATGAAAAGAACCTTTACGTGAACAACCCGATGTCCGAGGCCGGGGTGGGTTTTTGTGTGAACGAAGTTCGAGTGAACGGAGATATTACGACCGACGAATGGAACTCGAGCGCTTTTGAGGTCGACCTATCCCAGTTCGACCTCGAAACCGGGGATGAAGTGCTGGTCGAGATCGAGCATAAAAGCGGTTGCAAGCCTAAAGTCCTTAATCCGGACGTCCTGAAACCAAGGGCCACTTTCAAGGTCAAGGACATCGAGATGACCGATGATGGGATCCTAAAATGGACCACCACTAACGAGCAAGGGAAGCTTCCTTTTAAGATCCAACAGTTCAAATGGAACAAATGGGTCACCGTCGGTGAAGTTCAAGGCAAAGGGACTCCTGGCGAACACACCTACACCTTCGAAACGATCCCGGTATCGGGGCGGAACCGCTTTCGGGTCAAACAGGAAGGGATGGACGGCAATGAAAGATCCTCCCCCGCAGCAGAATACCAATCCAACAAAAAGGAGGTGGAGTACGAAGCCAAGCAGGACCAAGAAAAGATCGTTTTTACGCGCGAGACCTCGTTCGAGCTCTACAATATGTACGGGGAGCTCGTCAAAAAAGGATACGGCAAGGAGCTCGACATTTCCAATTTCAAAAAGGGGACCTATTACATGAACTTTGGGTCCAAGACCGTCGAGTTCAAGAAGCGCTGAACTTCAACCCCCTCCCTAAGTTTCACTTCCTAGCAATTTCCCCACCAATTCCTCAAAAGGAAGGGGCGGATGATACATCCCATCGGCGTAGATGTTCGCCATGATCTTGATGTAACTGGGCCGGTCGTTGATCAGGGTCTGCTCGAGAAGAAGGTTCCCGTACAACTGAGTCCCCTTCTTGACATCCATTTCCTTGTTGATCGGAGGTTTTAGGAAATGGCGCTCGATCGTCTCATAATGTTCCTCTTTTTCCAGAATGCGCCGATCGGAGTGATACTTGCGGTATCCCAATTCGAGGGCTCGGTCCCTGAAAAGGTCGAAAAGAAAAGCGAAGGGGCGAATACCGAAACGCTCGCGGTAGGTGAAAAAGAAGCCGTTCCCGTAAGGGGTCCCGTGGAGGAAAAGATCGGTCTCGACCGGCTCAACCCCGTTTTTTTTGGTCCGATAAGCCTGCAAAATGGAACGCAAAAGGGGTAGATGTTCTCCGTTCACCATCCATTGCTTTCGTTCACTCTCAAAAGCCTCGGAACGCTCCAATGCTTCATTATGAACGGGGATCTCTACCTGTTTCCCCGTCTTTCGATCGGCTTTTTTCCGCTCTGGGAAAAGGGCTTTCCAAGCCCGTTTATAAAATGGCTCGTCCTGGCTCATGGTGAAAGGAGCTTAAAAGTGAAGATACGGAGTTGCGCTCGATAGGGAAAGGCACCCTATCTTCGGAATATGGAAGAACATGAGGTGAGCGATCCGCGCATCTCCCTTCTTCGGACGGGTGATGGGTCCATCACCCTTCACGACCGGGAGCTCGACGAAAGTTATCATTCCAGCAGTGGGGCATTGGGGGAGTCTCGCCATGTTTTTATCGAAAGAGGGCTTCTCCCTTTATACCCATCCGGAAAGGAAGAGCTCCGCGTGCTCGAAATAGGTTTTGGAACCGGTATCAATGCACTGCTCACTCTTAGGGAGGCCCACCGGGAAAAGGCTCCGATCCTCTACGAGAGCATCGAACCTTATCCGCTCGGCCCAAAGGTCTGGCAAAAACTCGCCGAACAATTCGATGATGCCGATGCCTTCAAAAAACTTCATGAAGCTCCATGGGAAAAGCCTTTTGAATTATCTCCATATTTCCGTTTACTGAAGCGCAAACTCCATTTGGAGGAAATGGAAGAAGGGCCGGGAGTGGACCTGATCTATTACGATGCCTTTGGCGCCAAAGTCCGCTCGGACCTCTGGGAAAGCCCGCTTCTCGATCGAGTCCTACAAAGGGGGAAGAAAGGGAGTGTATTTGTCACTTATGCCGCCAAGGGCGGCCTTAAAAGAAGCCTTGCCTCGAATGGCTGGAAAGTGGAGGTCTTGAAGGGAGCCTGGGATAAGCGGGAGATGACACGGGCATGGAAGGTGAAAGAGGAATAGAGAATGTCCTATCCTTTTAATGTACGTGTATACGGGTTGCTCTTCGACGAGGAAGAAAAAAGGATCCTTCTTTCCTGCGAGCAGTTCAAAGAAGAAAAGATCATCAAATTCCCCGGTGGTGGGCTCCAGTTCGGTGAAGGCCCCGAAGACTGTGTGGTAAGAGAATTTCGGGAAGAACTAGGGATCAATGTCACCGTAAGATCCCATTTTTATACCACGGGCTTCTTTCAAGCTTCTGCTTTTGATGCGACCGAACAGGTGATCAGCATTTATTACCGGGTCACCCCCCTTGAGGATCCGGCTCCCGTTATCAGCGAACAAGGTGGAGAAGAGGGCTTTTTTTGGGAATCACTCGAAGCCATTGGACCGGATCGCTTTCCCCTTCCGATCGATCGGGTGGTCGGTGACCTGCTAAGAAAGCGTTTCACCTCTTCAGGCTAAGCCCTTCGTCCGGAGCCCCCAACCGTTTAAGCACATAGTTCTCGACCTTTCGGAAAAGTTGGAGTGGCTGGTGGGTCCTCCAGGTAACATCCCGGAGTTTTCCACCGAGTACGAAATAATTATCGATATCAGCGTCCACGAACTCTTGGATCACGTGGTCCCGAAAATTCAAAAGAGCGATCCAGCCCTCCTCATCCTCGACCTCCTCGAACCACTCTTCGTAATAACAATCATCGGAACTATGGAAATTAAGGACGTTCTCGCCGATGAGGATGAACTTCTTCACTCCCTGCCCCATCATCTTTTCCACGATATCCCTTTTAAGGTACATGATGTCGTTGTGGATGCAATCGTTCCATTCCCCGATCATCTCGATGATCCCCATCCCCACATCATAGTCCACATAGAGAACTTTGATGAAGAGCGTGGGAGACCCGATGGGATCCCATTGAGGGTGGATCAGATGATCGTAGATATTGTTCTCGAAGTAGAACTCGCTGTGCTCCCTTCCATAAAAGGGGGAACGGGGGTCCTCATCGGCGATGTATAAGCTTCGCCAGCTATAATATGGTTCGAGTTCGTGCATCTGGTCTTTCCACCATACCTTGCGTCAGTCCTAAGGTACGAGATCCCTTGTGGAGCTGTCACTTTTTCCCTTTTCCTTTTCCTTTCCGGAGGGCAGCTCTCACACTCCCTTCCTGAAGCAGGAATCGCTTGGCTTCATCGTATTCCATCCCGAGTTCCTGGACCAGCATCCGAGTCCCGCGATCCACCAATTTCTCGTTGCTCAACTGCATATCCACCATCCGATCCCCCTCAACACGCTGAAGACGGATCATCAAGGCCGTGGAGATCATATTGAGGGTCATCTTCTGAGCCGAACCGGCTTTCAAGCGAGTACTCCCTGTCACGAATTCGGGCCCTACATCCATTTCGATAGGGTGTGAAGCGGCCTTTCCAACGGGACTACCGGGATCGCACGTAATAGCACCTGTCAATAGCCCCGCTCCCGAAGCTTTCTCGAGGGCTCCTCTCACATAAGGTGTGGTCCCAGAGGCCGCCAAACCGATCACGGTGTCCTCCACTCCTGCTTCATGGGCCTGAAGGTCTTTCCAGCCTCGATCGGGATCGTCCTCTGCGAACTCCACCGCTTTCCGGATGGCTTCGTCCCCTCCAGCGATCAATCCAATGACCAAACCATGCGGGACTCCGAAAGTAGGAGGACATTCAGAGGCATCCAGGATACCGAGCCGACCACTGGTCCCAGCTCCGATGTAGAAGAGCCGTCCTCCTCTATCCCGCATACGCGGAAGGATCTCCTCCACCAACGCCTCGATCCGCGGGATCACTTCTTGCACAGCATCCGGAACCTTCCGGTCTTCTTGGTTCATGCCGTCCAAGAGCTCCCGGGTCGACATCTTTTCAAGGTCCTCGTAGGCGGATCTTCTTTCAGTGCGCTTTTTGCCATGCTCCATCCCTTTCAAATATGCTTGATCCTTAAAGCCCCCGTACCAATTCGACGACTGTTATTTCGGGTCGGATGCCCAAACGAAATGGAACGTTCATTATATAGCCGAATCCGCGGTTCACATAAAGGTATTGTCCCCCCTTTTCATAGAGGCCGGCCCATTGTTTGTACTTGGCCCTGAACGGGGTCCACTGCTTATCCCCCATCTCCACCCCGAACTGGAAGCCATGCGTATGGCCTGAGAAGGTCACGTCGATGTCCGGATAATCGGGAAGCACACGAGCCTCCCAATGACTGGGGTCGTGGGACATGAGCAACTTGACATCCGCTTCCTCCGATCCCCGATAAGCTTCATCCAAACGCCCGTACTTGGAAAAGCGACCGGTCCCCCAATTCTCCACGCCAAGAACAGCTAAGGACCCATCCCCCAAATGGAGAAGGCGGTTTTGATTCAAAAGAAGGTCCCAACCCAAAGCCTGGTGAGCCTCTACCATATCGAGCAAATTCCGGCGCTTCTGATAAGTTTCGGGCCAATCGACATAATCGCCGTAATCGTGATTCCCTAGAATGGAATACACCCCAAGAGGAGCTTTTAGGCGGGACAAGGG
>CAZOSO010000014.1:20494-25887 GCA_964582635.1 uncultured Weeksellaceae bacterium
GTCCGCCCTCTTCCGACTATGCATTGAAGCTTTTCAGCATCCCTATTCAGGAGTTCTTCGAGCTGCTCCCGATCCCTATAGGTCTCATAGAAAAGCGTGCCCAAAGGCGATGTGAGCGCTTCATCCTCCTTGAGGAGGAGGCATTCCCCATCATAAAAGCGCTCTCCGTTCATCAAATAGATCGCCTTATGATAAGCGTAATTGTTCATATACTTTTGGTGCTCCTTCAACCACTCTTCGCTCCTCACCACTTCCAGAAAAGCGGAAGGATCCCAGTCCTCTGGGACGTAAAGTTTGGAAACGTTTCTGCAGCCCCGGCCGAAATAAAGGAAAAGGTCCTTCATCAATCCTTTCAACTCTTCTTCATCCTCATCCCCTTCCAATACAGCTGCTCCACTTCGATGCCCCCTAAAGGTATGGGGCAAATGGCCGAAATAATATTCAAAATAACGGCTCGTATTATCGCTTCCCGTTGCTATGATCGCATCGGGGGTAGCAATGGGACGCTCCAACTGCTCGATCCGGTCCCCGAAAGGCCCAAAAGTGCTGATCAGCTCCAACAAGCGGGAAAGGGAGCGATCATCCTTTGAAGGAGCTTTGATCAAAGCTTTATGGCCGAACAGTAACACGGCCAAAAGATCCTGCACCCCAACAAAAGGAATGTTCCCGGCCAGGATCAAAAGAACCTTCCTATCCCCTTGGGAATCCTCTATTCGATTCGCATAAGGGGCGATCCAGGAATCGATGGCCTCCTCATGAAGCATTTCAGAAAGCGAGGCCAGTGAGACCCGCATATGGTCAGGAGTGAACCAGGGATCACGGAGAAAAGCGCTGTTCACCTCTTTAGCGAGTGCTTGCTCTTCAGAGCTATCACCCTTCCCTTCCAGGATCCGATCCAATGCATCTTTCAGCTCGAGTAAGGCAGCCTTTCTTTCTTCCAACGACATCGGATGAACACGCGCTTGGCAAGCTTGTTACTTTTGCAAAACGAAGTTACGAAAGGCCCTTAGATGGCGATCAAGATCACAGAAGAATGCATCAACTGCGGGGCATGTGAGCCGGAATGCCCGAACAACGCGATCTACGAAGGGGGAGAGCCCTGGCGTTTTGCGGACGGGACAAGCCTCCAAGGAAGCATCACAGCCCCTTCAGGAGGAAGCTACGATGCAGAGGCGGAACAAGCACCCAAAAGTGAAGAGTTCTTTTACATCGTGACCGACAAGTGCACCGAATGCGTTGGATTCCACGATGAGCCACAATGTGCGGCCGTTTGCCCCGTTGATTGTTGTGTGGATGATGAAGAACATCCCGAGAGCCAGGATCGCCTCTTGGAGAAGAAAAAGGCCCTGCACGGGGAATAAGGCCTCACGTTCGACCCAAGCTTCCTTTTCATGAAAAGCAGTTTCCTCTCGTTCCTCACGCTCCTCTTGGTCGGGGGGTCCCTAAGCGCTGAAAGAGCAAAAGGGGATAGCAGTCTCTTAGAGGACCGGAAGGAGCGAGCTCTAGCCCTTTGCGACACGCTGGGGAGCAGTTCTGAGGACAGTACAAGGAAAAAGATCGGCAAAAAGCTCCACCGGTCCATGAAAGAGCTGCTGGAATGCGAAGGGGTCTTTGGAGCAAGCTTCCCGAAGCTCGGAGAACGGATCGGGATCATTACAGCTCCCGATAGCTCCTTCAGGCTTTTCAACTGGAACGTGGCCTACACCGCGGGAACCCACGAATATTTCGCCTATATCCTGCGAAAGAAAGGGAACGGCGAAAAGGTGGAACGAATCCGCTTAAAAGGGATCCGGGGACCTGATGACCGGAACAAGGAAAAAGGAGGGGGGCTGCGGAAACGAAAACTGGAACGAATGAAGCTGGAAGCTGGAGAATGGATCCCTGCCCTCTATTACGAGATCATCAAGAAAGAGCGGAATGGGGAACCGATCTATACGCTCCTCGGATGGGAGGGAAAAGATCGATACACCACCCGTAAAACGATCGAAGTCCTGCACTTCACCGAAGAAGGAGAACCTCGTTTCGGACTTCCTATATTTAAAAAGAAGAACGAGAACGAAAAGGAAGAGAAAACATGGCGGGAACGGGAAAGGAGCCGAAGAAAACGGGCCAAGAGGAACGGTCCCGCAAAAAGCCCTTCCCCTAAGCAAAGGATCATCTTCGAATTCACCAATGATGCAGTGATGACCCTCAAATACGAGGAAGAGAACGACCGGATCGTTTTCAACCAATTGGTGCCCGAAAGACCTGATCTTAAAGGGATGTACGAATTCTATGGCCCGGATCTGTTCTTCAATGCCTATGTCTGGAAAGCGGATGGTCATTGGGCTTTTGAAAAAAAGATCCAACCCAAGAACGAGGGGCAACAACGATCCTGGAACGACCCAGAAGAGGAAGAATGAAGCCAGACCACATATCCTTTCTTCTCCCCCCTCTTCTCCTTCTTATGTCCGCTTTCACCCTCCACGGTCAAGGTAGATCCGGCCTTACCGTATACGATGAAGCAGGCATCCCCTTTCATATGAGCCTCGATGGGAAGCAAAAGAACCCCTCAGAAGCGAAAGCAAGGTTAAGCTTGGACAGCATTCCTTCAGGCGAGCACGAGGTCAGGATCAGCTATCCCGATACCGCCATCCCCACTTTCGAAAAGCAGATCCAGCTCCAAGCCTTCGTATCCTATACTTATGTACTCCAAGCCTCCGATGGGGCAAAAAGGAGCTGGTCTCTGATCTCCCGGGTCAAAACCGAGGGGAAGGTCCAGAAAGATCCAGAAGAAGAAGCCGATGTGGAAATGATGACCTCCGAAGGACCGGACATTCCCGAAACGGATTCATCTTTCATTCGTTCCTACAAAGGGAAAAGCGCCTGTACCGACCCTGTTCGAAAGGGAAACTTCGAACAGGTCCATCGAAAGGTGAAGGACGCTATTTTCCAGAAAAAGCGCTTGAGCATCGCTAAAAACTGGATCGAACAGCATTGTGTCCTTAGTTCTCACGTTGCAGCCCTCATGGGAACCCTCGATTATGAAGAGAACCGGCTCGACCTTGCCAAATATGCGTACGGTCGGACCTTCGATCAGAGCAACTACCAGGTTGTCCTGGAGGCTTTGAACTTTAAGCGGAGCAGAGAAGACCTGCACCGCTACCTCCGCGAATTCCAGTGAGCCAAGGGAATCGTCCATCCCATGAAGCCCAGCTCAGCTATGCTTTTTCGGAAAAATATTCGGACATTTGTGCTCCCATATCCCCCTTTCTCAAGGAGGGGACCAGACGAACCAAAAATGCGAACAGAATGAGCAAAGTCCATAATTTCAATGCAGGTCCGAGCATCCTCCCCGAGGAGGTGATCGACGAAGTTTCCAAAGGTGCCAAGGACCTCAACGGTAGTGGGCTCAGCGTACTCGAGATCTCTCATCGATCCAAGGATTTCAAGCAGATCATGCAGGACGCACAAGAGCGGGTTCGGGAACTCCTCGATATCCCGGACAACTACAGCGTCCTCTTCCTACAAGGTGGAGCGAGCCTGGGATTCCACATGATCCCCCAGAACCTTATGAAGGCCGAGAACGGAAAGGCCGCTTATGTGGAGACGGGCAGTTGGGCCAAAAAGGCCATCAAAGAGGCTAAAAAGACCGGAGAAGTGGAAGTTGTCGCTTCTTCAGCGGATTCGAACCACGATCATATTCCCAAGAACTTCGACATCCCAACGGATGCGGACTATCTACACCTGACCTCCAACAACACCATTTTCGGGACCCAATTCAAAGAATTCCCCAAGTCGGATATTCCAGTGGTCTGTGACATGTCCTCGGATATCTTCAGCCGTCCTGTCGATATCGATAAGTTCGATATCATCTATGCCGGGGCTCAAAAGAACATGGGACCGGCAGGGACCACCCTTTATATCGTGAACCGGGACATTCTCGGAAAAACGGGGAGGGATATCCCCTCGATCCTCGACTTCCAGGTGCACGATGACAAAGATTCCATCTACAACACCCCCTCTGTTTATGCGGTATATGCCTGCAAACTGGTCCTCGACTGGATCAAGAAGAACGGCGGTGTGAAGGGAATGGAAGAAAGGAACGCTGAAAAGGCGGAACTCCTCTACCAGGAGATCGATCGAAACCCCATGTTCAAAGGGGTCGCTGCGGAAGAAGATCGCTCCCACATGAACGTGACTTTCGTCATGAACGACGAAGAGCACCAAGAGGATTTCGACCGGATGTGGCAAGAAGCAGGCATCATAGGCCTTCCCGGCCATCGCTCGGTCGGCGGATATCGAGCTTCCATCTACAACGCCCTCCCCAAAGAGAGCGTTGAAGCCCTTGTTTCCGTCATGAAGGAATTCAGCGAAAAATACAGCAAAGTCGAGCAATAAGAACCGAAAAAAGAAGAGCAATATGAAAGTTTTAGCGAACGACGGCATCTCGGCTTCCGGCAAGGAAAAACTCGAGAGCGCCGGTTTTCAGGTCGATACTGAAAAAGTCGAACAGGACGACCTACCCCAAGCGATCAATGACAATGGCTACGTAGCCCTTCTGGTCCGAAGCGCTACCAAAGTGCGAAAAGACCTGATCGACGCGTGCCCGGGTCTGAAATTCATCGGACGGGGCGGTGTCGGTGTCGATAACATCGATGTGGAGCACGCCCAGGAAAAAGGGATCGAGGTGGTGAACACCCCCGGTGCTCCCTCTCAATCCGTGGCCGAGCTCATCATCGGGCATATCTTCACGGTATCCCGTTCCCTCCAGGATTCCAACCGACAAATGCCCCAAAAGGGAGCGGATGATTTCAAGAGCTTGAAAAAGAAGTACGGCAAGGGGCAAGAACTCCGCGGCAAAACCCTTGGTATTATCGGTTTCGGCCGGATCGGTCAGTTCACCGCTCAGTATGCCCTCGGATGCGGGATGAAAGTGGTCGCTCACGATCCCTTCGTCGACAAAGCTGAGCTCGAGGTTGAGATCGCCGGAACGGATCCTGCCAAGGTGGAGGTCTCCACCATCAGCAAGGAGGAACTCCTCCAACAGAGCGACGTGATCTCCCTCCATGTTCCGAAGCAAGAAGACGGAAGTGCCGTGATCGGCAAGGAAGAGATCGGCAACATGAAGGATGGAGCGATCCTCGTGAACGCTGCCCGCGGTGGTGTGATCGATGAAGATGCCCTCCTCGAAGGGTTGAATTCAGGAAAGATCGCCGGAGCTGGCCTCGATGTCTTTGAGAATGAGCCGACCCCTCGGCAAGATCTCTTGGATCACGAGAAGATCTCGCTCACCCCCCATATCGGAGCAGCTACAGAAGAAGCTCAGGAAAGGATCGGGGTGGAATTGGCCGATAAGATCATCCAAAGCCTCAAGGCGGAGAAAGTCTGAAGCTTTGCGGCCTTAAAAAAAA
>CAZOSO010000015.1:0-25275 GCA_964582635.1 uncultured Weeksellaceae bacterium
AGTTCGCGCGCTTTTTTCTTTTTCTTCAGATCCTGATCGTAGACGAAAGCCAAAAGAAAACGGACCGTGGGCTCTTTTTTAAAGTCGGGATATTCTTTGAGGATCCTCTGGTAAATGTTGATGGCTTTCTGGGGTTCTTTGAGGCTGCGAGCGACGTTCCCGGCCTGGAAGAGGTGGTAGGGCGCTAAGCTGTCCTTTTCATACTGTTCCGCAAAATCTTTATAAGCGCTGACCAGCTTCCGCATTTTCTTTTCAGGCAATTTTCCCTGGGAACTGATGCTGTCCACTTCTTGCTCCAGGGTATCGATCCGACCGAGGAGCTGTTCTTTGGAAGCTCCTTCTTCTTCACCGGAACAGGCACTGAGCAGGAGAAGGATGGGGAGCAGTAAGCTGAAGCGATCGCGTTTCATCGTTTGACTTTTTTGGTTGAGGGAAAGCGCATGCGGTAATCCACATCGGCCTTCCCTTCACTGATCTCTTTGAGTTTGCGCTTGAGAAGCCGCTTTTTGAGCGGTTTTAAATGGTCCGTAAAGAGGATCCCCTCGATATGATCGTATTCGTGCTGCACGATGCGCGCTGCGAGCCCTTGATACGTCTTATCCTGAGCTTCCAGGTTCCGATCGTAATAACGGATGCGAACGATGGGAGGACGCTCTACCTCTTCTCTGATGCCCGGAATGCTCAGACACCCTTCTTCAAAATCCCAGGTATCTCCTTCTTCCTCCACGATCTCGGGGTTGATAAAGACTTCCCTGAAATCCCTTAAAGGTTCCATCTCCTCCTCCTGGTCGGCGTAGGCGGAAGCATCCGTGATGAAGAGCCGGATGGACTCTCCGATCTGTGGGGCTGCTAAGCCCACGCCATGGGCATTGTGGAGCGTTTCGTACATGTCATCGATCAACTCCTGAAGCCACGCCGTGTCCCCCTCCAGGTCGATGGGCTCGGCCCGGCGTTTAAGGACAGGATCTCCGTATGCGACGATGGGTCGGATCATGGGAAGCTCAAAGCTCGGCCTCGATCCCTAAATAGCGCTCGAGGATGAGACATGCACTTAAACGGTCCACTCGTTCTTTTTCACGTCGGTCTTTCTTTTTGACCCCTGAACGGATCAATATGTTCACAGCTTCTCGCGATGTGAAACTTTCGTCGACCCGGTCTACAGGGATCGAGGGGAACTCCCTGGATAGATGGGTGCTGAATTCATCGCTGGCCTTTCCGTGGGAAGAAGGGGACCCGTCTTCATTGGATGGGGCCCCTACGATGAAACGTTCCACTTCCTCCATTCGGACCAACTCGGGGATTTTTTCGATGATCTTGCTCGAATGGACCGTCCCGAGCGGATTCACTGAAAGCTGGAGCGGGTCCGTCACTGCTAGCCCGCAACGTTTATTCCCATGGTCGATGGCGAGGATCCTTCCCATAATCGAGGGACAAAAGTAGTGGATCGAAGATGAAGCTGTGAATTCGTTTCACCGCCTTGTATATTTGCGCTTCATTCGAGAATCAGTGCGGTGATATGTTGAACGTAGCTATTAATGGGGCAGGAAGGATCGGCCGTTTGGCCCTGCGGAATTGGTTCGAAAGGGACCCGAAGGATCCGGTGCGAGAAAAGATCCGGATCGTCGGCATCAACGATCTGATCGACTTGCCGACCCTCGCTTATCTCTTGGAATTCGATTCGGTACACGGCCGCTTCAAGGGAAAGGTCGAGCACGACGATAAGGCCCTGATATTGGGGGACGAAGCTTATCGGATCCCTGTTCATTCTGAAAGCGAACCCGAAGAGCTCCCATGGGACCGGGATGATGTGGATGTGGTGATCGAATCGACAGGGGTTTTTCGCAAAAAAGAAGAGGCTTCGCGGCATATCAAAGCCGGAGCTTCAAAGGTGGTTATCTCAGCACCCGCCAAAGGGGAAGTTCCCACCTATGTGTTGGGAGTGAACGACAAAGAGTTGGATCAGAACGAAACCGTGATATCCAACGCTTCCTGTACGACCAATTGTTTGGCCCCCATGGTGAAGTTGTTGGATGACAACTGGGGCGTGGAGAGCGGTTTTATGAGCACGGTCCATGCTTATACGGCCGACCAGAACCTGCAGGACGGTCCTCACCCCAAAGACCTGGCCCGGGCACGGGCGGCCGGCGTCAACATCGTTCCGACCAGTACAGGTGCGGCCGACGCTATCGGCCATATCCTTCCTCATCTGGAAGGCCGTCTTGACGGAATGGCCATGCGGGTCCCCGTGGCGGATGGTTCGATCACCGATCTGACGGTGACTTTGGAGGAAATGCCCACGGTACAAGGGGTGAACGACCTGATGAAGGATGCGGCCAATGGGCCGATGAAAGGGATCCTCGATTATAGCGAGAAAAAACTGGTCTCCAGCGATATCGTGGGGGACCCGCACAGCTGTATCATCGATGGTACCCGAACCCGGATGATCGATCGGACGGTCAAGTTGGTGGGCTGGTACGACAATGAAGCGGCTTATTCGCAACGCCTTTTGGAATTGACCCAACGACTCCGATCCTGAACTTTCCTTGCTGCTACCATGATCCAACGCGTACAGAGCATCTATCTTTTATTGGCCTTTATTGCGATCGCCCTGATCTTCTTTCTGGACCTCTGCACTTTTCAGGCAGAAGGAGGGAAAAGCTTCGTGATGGACCTTTATTCGATCGAGGCTGTTGAAAGCGGGAAAGAGGTCGCCACTCCGGCATACTGGCTTTGGGTTTCCATTCTTTTGACCTTTTTGGATCTGGTCCTTCTTACCGCTATTCTCCTTTACAAGCAGCGCATGAAGCAATTAAGGCTGGTCCACTTGAGCTATTTGCTCGAAGCCGGTGCGATCGTGTTGCTGACCTTCAGTATCGATGCCTCCGCCAGTGAATTGGTCGATGATCCCTCGAAGCTGAGCACCACCTACTGGGTCGGATGGTACATGCCAGTTGTGGCCCTGGCCTTCTCCTTTTTAGCCGCTCGAGGGATCAAGAAAGATGAAGAACTGGTCCGTTCGGTGGATCGATTGCGCTAAGAGCTCCCGCGCTTTCCCAGTTCGACCACTTCCATGTCCTTCGGTTTCCCTTCTTCCAGTTTGAAGCGAAGGAAGGTCCGGACCTTATGGAAGCCCTCCCTTCCCACTGCTCCAGGATTCAAGTAAAGGACGTTTTCCTTCCGATCGTATTCGACCTTAAGGATGTGGGAATGACCGCAAACGAAGATGTCCGGCCTTTTTTCCCGGATCCCGTCGCGAACGCGCGGAGGGTATTTCCCGGGTTTTCCCCCGATATGGGTCATCCAAACTTGCACTCCCTCACGTTCAAAGTGGAGTTCTTCTGGAGCTCGGGCTCGTAGATGCTCTCCATCGATGTTCCCGTGGACCGCTCTTAATGAGTAGCGGGTCTCCAATTCATCCAAGACTTTGGGGGATCCTATATCCCCTGCATGCCAGACTTCATCCACCTCGCTCAGGTATTCGTGGAGCTTGGGGTCGAGGTAGGAATGAGTGTCCGAGATCAGCCCGATCCGTATCATGGCTTGCAAAATAAAGGGAACAAGGGTATGAAAGCCCCTTATTGAATTTCTAATTTTGGGAACTCACGGGAGTTCCATGGACCAATTCTTTTTCCGGACGCGCTTCCTGGGGACCCATTACCACGGTTGGCAGGTCCAAGATAATGCCCGAACGGTTCAAGGTGAAGTGAACCGTGTGCTCAAAGACCTGTTAAGGTTGAAGGATGCCCCTACGTTAGGATGTGGTCGGACGGACAAAGGCGTTCATGCTGAGGATTTTTATTTTTCCCTCTGGGCTGAGCCGTCCTTTGAATTGGAAGAGCTTCGCTTTAAGATGAACAATTACCTGCCTCAGGACATTGCCGTTCGTTCCATTTATCGAGCCCCTTCCGATGCGCATGTTCGCTTCGATCCTGAGCAACGGAGCTACATCTATCGGATCCATCGGGAGAAGGACCCCTTTTTATACGGTCGCTCTTATTACATGCATGCATCTTTGGATAGCGACCCGATGCATGAAGCTGCGGAATACCTTTTGGGGTGCTCGTATTTCGGGGCGTTCGCCCGAACAGGAGGCAACACGAAGACCGATATCTGCCGTTTGGACCGGGTGGAATGGAGCATCGATGAAGAGCGTGCTTTTTTCCGGATCAGTGCCGATCGCTTTCTACGAGGGATGGTACGGGGGATCGTCGGGACGATGTTGGAGCTGGGGTGTGGGAAATTCGGGATGGACCATTTCAAAGCGATCGTGGCCTCGAGAGACCGGACCCGAGCTGGTAGCAATGCTCCGGCCCATGGCCTTTACCTTTCCGAGGTCCGTTATCCATACGCGTTGAGCTGATGAGCCAAGGGACCGGCAAAGCTTTCGATCTCCACCTGATCAAGCGGGTTTTCTCCTATGCCAAGCCAGTGCGAGGAGTGCTCTATGGCACACTCTTTTTGACCATTATCCTCGCTTTTTTGGGGCCGATCCGCCCCTATCTCATCAACATCATGGTGAATCAGCACATCGAGGACCAAGATCTGACCGGGCTTTACAATTGGACCCTCATCGTGATCGGGATCCTTCTCTTGGAAGGGATCGTCCAGTTCTACCAGACCTACCTGGCTAATTGGCTCGGGCAGCGTATCGTGAAGGATATTAGGGTGGAGCTCTACGATAAGATCACCCATTTCCGAAGCTCCTATTTCGACAACACGGCCATCGGTCGTTTGGTGACCCGTGCTGTTTCCGATATGGAGACGATCGCGAACATCTTTTCGCAAGGGGTGCTGATCATCATCGGGGATATCCTGAAGCTCGTCGTCGTGGTGATCGCCATGTTCCTCATTTCCTGGAGATTCAGTCTCCTCGTTCTCATACCCGTTCCCATCCTTATATACGCCACGCGGAAGTTCAAGGATGAGATCAAAAGGGCTTTTCAGGATGTCCGAAAACAGGTCTCCCGGCTCAATACTTTCGTTCAGGAACACATTACGGGGATGAACATCGTGCAGGCTTTCAATCGGGAAAAGGAAGAATACGAGCGCTTCAAGCGGATCAATGCCGAGCATCGGGATGCTCATATCCGTTCGGTATGGGCATTTTCCATTTTCTTCCCGGTGGTCGAAATGCTCAGTGCCCTGTCGATCGCGATCTTGATCTTTTACGGCGTGATCCAGTTGAATCTCGGGGCGAGCAATGTCGAGGGGATCTTCGGGCAGATCTTTGCGTTCATCCTTTATATCCACATGCTCTACAGGCCGATCCGCCAACTTTCTGAGCGCTTTAATGTCCTCCAAATGGGAATGGTCGGTTCCGAAAGGGTTTTCAATATCCTGGATACCGAGGCCCATATCCCGAACGAAGGGCGTGTTAAACCCGAAAAGTTCCACGGTTCCCTTCGCTTTGAACATGTTTGGTTCGCCTACAGGGATGATGAATATGTATTGAAAGACGTGGATCTCGATGTAGAGGAAGGGGAGAACATCGCTCTGGTGGGAGAGACCGGGGCGGGAAAGACTTCGATCATCAATCTCTTAGGCCGTTTTTACGAGTTCCAGGAAGGGCGGATCCGGATCGATGGTCATGAGATAAGGGACATCGATCTTCATCTGTTGCGCCAGAACATCGGGATCGTTCCACAGGACGTTTTCCTCTTCAGCGATACCATCATGAACAACATCACACTTTACGATCCCAATATCACCCGGGATGAAGTGGAGCGTGCTGCTCGTGAGGTAGGGGCTCACCAATTCATCGAACGATTGCCCGGCGCTTATGATTACGATGTGAAAGAACGGGGAGGGATGCTTTCCTTGGGACAGCGCCAATTGATCGCTTTTATCCGGGCTTACGTTTACGATCCGAGCATTCTGGTGTTGGATGAAGCGACTTCCTCGGTCGACCCTCAGACCGAAGAGCTCATCCAGAAGGCCATCGAGCGGTTGACCCGGGGACGGACCTCTATCGTCATTGCACACCGACTTTCCACCGTTCAAAGGGCCGACCGGATCGTGGTGATCGATCAAGGAAGGATCATCGAATCCGGTAAGCACGAGGAATTGATCGAACAAGGGGGGCATTACAAGCGACTTTATGAGCTACAATTCAGCGATTAAAGGGGGTTGTCGGACTTTTTGTATCTTTCTGCCGGTATGAGAAGCTTATTCATCTCCCCTTCTTTGGCCATTTTGCTTCTATCGATCCCACTGTTCGGGACCGCCCAAGGGCCTACAGTGAGCATGGAAGAAGTGGAGCGGAAAAATGATTCGGTCTTTTACGAGGGGGACCCCCTGAGCGGCTTTTTAACCCAGCATCACCCCAACGATTCCCTTAAAATGAAAGCCCGGTACGAAGGAGGGGTCCGGGATGGGAAGGTTCGCGTTTGGTTTCCCAATGGGCAAATAAGCTATAAAGGGAGTTTCAAGGATGGCAAAAAGCACGGGGAGCTTTTTCAATGGTATAAGAACGGCCAGCGGTCCTTAAGAATCGAATATGAGAACGGGAAAAAGGACGGGAATTGGAAGAGATGGTATCAGAAAGGCCATCTCAAGGAAAAAGGGCAATACCAAGAGGGAAAAGAGGTAGGAGAGTGGCGGACCTACCATAAGAACGGGAACCTCGATCTGGTGATGCATTACGAGGATGGAAAGCGGGAAGGTAGCATCGAGCGGCATTATCCATCCGGGAACAAAGCGTTCACCGGCCAATATGAAGATGGCGAGCGGAAAGGTGAATGGACTTGGTGGTATCGGGATGGAACGAAAAAAGAACGGTCACATTTCGAGAACGGAAAGCGTGTAGGGAAGATCCTTCGATGGCATAAGAACGGCCAAAAGGAATTGGAGGGGAGTTATCGCGATGGTGAAAAGCACGGGGAATTCATCCATTGGTACGATAACGGCAAGAAGAAAGAAGTGACCGAGTTCCGTTTCGGAAGGGAGCACGGGGTCGGAAAGAGTTGGTACAAGGATGCGGACACCCTAAAGGTCAAAGGCTCCTTTAAGGACGGGAAAAAGGACGGTGTTTGGGTCTGGTTCTATAAGAACGGGCAGAAAAAAGAGCGGACCGAGTACAAGAAAGGGCAACCGCATGGCAAGAGTATTCTATGGGATGAGAACGGTCAGAAGATCGTGGAAGCTCGGATGAAAAAAGGGAAAGAACATGGCCCCTTCCGGCAGTGGTATCCGAACGGGCAGATCCGGAAGAAGGGTCGATATGAAGAAGGGGTGAAACAAGGAAAATGGGAACGTTGGTACAGCAATGGGCAAAAGCGGCGAGTGGCTCATTTCAAGGACGGAGAGATCCACGGTCACATGGTCAGTTGGTACTCCAACGGTCAAAAACGCTTCGAAGGCGGATATGAAAAGGGCGAGGAGAAGAACGTGATCTACGACGACCGGGATTCACCCCCTGATAGCACAGAAACCGGGAAGGAAAAAGGAGATCAGGAAAGCCCCTGATCAGGCGGGGGAGCCGGCGAGCTTCTCCCGAAGAAAAGATCCTGTGTAAGAAGCCTCGCATTTGATGAGCTCCTCCGGAGGACCCTCGAAAACGAGTTCTCCTCCGTATTCCCCTCCCTCAGGTCCGAGATCGATCACGCGATCGGCGCATTTGATCATATCCGGATGATGTTCGATCACAAGAACGCTGTGCCCTTGATCGATGAGGGCATCGATGGCGTGCAGCAGCTTTTTGATGTCGTGGAAATGGAGGCCGGTCGTGGGCTCGTCGAAGATGAAGAGCGTCGGCTCCGAGCGTTTGCCTCTTCCCAGAAAGGAAGCCAATTTGATACGTTGAGCTTCTCCCCCGCTCAAGGTGCTCGAGCTTTGTCCCAGTTTGAGGTAACCAAGGCCGACCTCCTGCAGGGGACCCAGCTTTTCGACGATCCGCTTTTCACGTACCCCGCCTTTATCGTCCCGGAAGAGCTCGATGGCTTCATCGACGGTCAGGTCCAAGAGGTCGGCGATGTTGTGCTCCTTATAAGTGACCTCGAGAACTTCCTCCTTGTAGCGTTTCCCTTTACATTCCTCACAAGTGAGCTCGATGTCCGCCATGAACTGCATCTCAACCGTAATGCTCCCTTCACCTTCACAGTGATCGCAGCGTCCTCCTTCCACGTTAAAGGAAAAGGTCTTCGCCTTGTAACCTCTTATTTCGGCCAACTTTTGGTTGGCGAGGAGTTCTCGCACTTCATCGAACGCTTTCACATAGGTGACCGGATTGGAACGGGAAGAGCGTCCGATGGGAGATTGGTCCACGAACTCCACATGGCCGATCCGGTCGTGATCTCCTTGAATTTCCCCGAATGCTCCGGGGCGTTCGGTCCGGTGGCCGAGTTGGAGGCGTAAGGCCGGAGCTACGATGTCCCGGACCAGAGTGGACTTTCCCGACCCCGAAACCCCGGTTATCATGTTGAAGCATCCCAGATCGATGTTAAGGTCGAAGCCTTTGAGGTCCTTTTCCCTCGCGTCCGTGAAACTTATTCGACCGGACCTGCTCCTACGTTCTTGGGGAACGGGTATTTCCAGATCGCCTGTTAGGTAGCGGTTGGTGAGGCTTTCCGGTTCCTTCAAGAGCATGCTATGATCCCCTTTGAAGACCAATTCCCCTCCGTTCGCGCCAGCACCCGGTCCGAGGTCCACGATCAGGTCCGCCTCCCGTATAATATCCTCATCGTGCTCCACCACGATCACCGTGTTCCCCAGATCCCTCAATCCCTTCATGACACGAATGAGCCGCTGATTATCCCGGGGATGAAGGCCGATGCTGGGTTCGTCGAGGATATAGAGCGATCCTACGAGGCTGCTGCCCAAGGCCCGGCTCAATTCGATCCGTTGCTGCTCCCCTCCTGAGAGGGTGTTCGAGCGTCGGTTCAGGGTCAAATAATGAAGTCCGACATCGCAGAGATAACGGGAACGAGCTGTTATTTCCTCGAGGAGCCGTTTTGCGATGTTATACTCGGTCTCGCTCAGATCCAGGGCTTCGACCCGCTCCAGGAAGCGGTCGATGGGAAGGTCGATCAGCTCCGTAATAGCATGTCCGCCCACTTTGACCCAGCTCGCTTCCTTTCGAAGCCTTTTCCCCTGGCAGTCCGGACAAGTGGTCTTTCCCCGATAGCGGCTGAGCATGACCCGATATTGGATCTTATAGGACTTTTTCTCCAGATAAGCGAAAAAATCATCGATCCCTTTGAAATAAGGGGTTCCTTCCCATAGCATGTGATACTCTTCCTCGCTGAGGTCCTTGATGGGACGGTGTACTGGGAAGCCCGCCTTATCAGCGTTCCGGACCAAACTTTCCTTCCATCGGCTCATCCGATCGCCCTTCCAGCAGACGACGGCATCCTCATAGACCGAGCGCTCCTTGTCCGGGATCACAAGGTCTTCATCGATCCCCATGATCTGCCCGAAACCTTCGCAAGAAGGGCAAGCTCCGAGGGGACTGTTGAAACTGAAGAGGCCCAGGCTCGGTGTTTCAAAGCTCATCCCGTCTTTCTCCGCCCGCTCCGAGAATTCTTTTGTTTCCGCTCCCTCCGTTCCGATGATCTCTACTGTACAATCGCCATTCCCCTGGTCGAAGGCGGTCTGAACGGAATCCGCGATCCGGGAACGGCCATCCTCATCTTCGGGGTCCACGACCACGCGGTCGATGACCAAATAGCGATCGCCTTGAGCTTCCGAAGAAAGGCCTGCTTCGATCGCTCGGTCGATACGGGACACCTGATCCCCTTCTTTGATCCGGGTGAAGCCCTGTTGCTTCAGAACCTCCAGCTCTTCCTTCAATGTTCGGCCTTCAGGGATCCTTAGGGGACAAAGGATAGCGGCTTTGGTCCCTTGAGGCCGTCCCATAAGCTCTTCCACTACATCCTCCACCGTATCGCGCTTCACTTCCTCCCCCGATATCGGACTGTAAGTGCGGCCGATGCGGGCGAAAAGAAGCTTGAGGTGGTCCAGGATCTCCGTGCTGGTACCCACGGTGGAACGCGGGTTCTTGGTGCCTCCTCGCTGTTGGATGGCGATGGCCGGAGCTATTCCTTCGATATCGTCCAGGTCGGGTTTGTCGAGTTTTCCAAGGAATTGACGGACGTAGGCGGAAAGGCTCTCGATATATCGCCGCTGTCCCTCGGCATAGATCGCGTCGAATGCCAGAGAGGATTTGCCGGAGCCAGAGACCCCCGTTACCACGATGAGCTGTTCCTTGGGCAGCTCGAGGTCGAGGTTTTTGAGGTTGTGAACCCTCGCTCCCCGGATCGATAAGCGTCCGGGATCTTCATGTTCGGTCGAGGAAGGCATGGTCGGAACGAATGCGAAGGTATTAAAGATCCTTCCAGGAGAGGGGAAAGGAAAAGCTTTCTTCAGATCGTAACCGGATCCTTATATTTGCGTAAGAACGGGTACCAAAAAGAACCAAAACCCTTCCTGCCTATCGAATATCCATTTACCCTCACTGGTGGTCTTCCACCTTCTCTACTCAAGCCGAACCCCAAAACCGAGGATAAATGGATATTCAAATGCTCAGCGATCAGGAATTGGTCCGCCGTTATGTGAACGGCGAAGAATCCGCTTTCGAAGTCCTTATGGACCGCCATAAGGACCGTGTTTACTCTCACATTTACATGATGGTCCGAAGCGAGCAGCTCGCCGAGGACATTTTCCAGGATGCTTTCATCAAGGTGGTGCGCACGTTGAAAAAGGGGCGCTACAATGAGGAAGGGAAGTTCCTTTCATGGGTGATCAAGATCGCTCATAACCTGGTGATCGATCATTTCAGGAGGGAACGAAAAATGCGGACCGTCCACGGGACCGAAGAGAACGACATCGTTGGGCGGATCGAAGACGATAAAGAAAGTGCGGAGGAAGAGATCATCCGCGGTCGGAACAAACAGGAGCTTCGAAGCTTGATCGTTCGGCTCCCCAAAGAGCAACGGGAAGTGCTCGTGATGAGGCAATCCTTTAAGATGAGCTTCAAAGAGATCGCAGGAAGGACCGATGTGAGCATCAACACTTCGCTGGGTCGGATGCGCTATGCTTTGATCAATCTTCGGAAGATGATCGAAAAAGAGCATGTCCCGGTTTCCCCGCATTGATCCTTTTTTCCTACAATGATCCATCCGAGCTGCCGTTATGGGGTTGTCATGAAAAACCTATAACGGCCTATGAAGGATCCGTACTCTTCCCCGAGCAGAACGACCAACAACGAACATCAAGAAGGACCTCAAGAGGATGAAGCTCCGCTCAAGCGACCGAGCCGGGCTTCGGTCCAAAAGGTACTCGATTTTTCCAAAGCCTACGAGGTGCATCATTCGGCAGAAGGGCCTCCGATCGATCTGATCCGGAATTGAAGCTCTTTTTCCCCTTTCGCACTAAGAAAGGGGAATCTGCCTACTGGAAAAGAGAGGCGCGTCCGATCTTTTTTTCGATGGGGGCTTCTTTCGGATCGAAGTTCCGAGCTGGCGAGTATGTCCGTCCGTAGAAGATGATCCGAAGGTGAAGGCTGTTCCATTTCTCCTTCGGGAACAACCTTTTGCAATCCCGTTCGGTCTGCTCCACACTTTTACCGTTCGAGAGCCCCCATCGATACATCAACCGGTGGATATGGGTGTCCACCGGGAAGGCCGGTTCACCGAAGGCCTGGGCCATGACCACCGAAGCGGTCTTATGCCCCACTCCTGGAAGTGCCTCGAGAGCTTTCATGTCCTTGGGGACCTTCCCCCCGTGTTCCTCCATCAGCTTCTGGGAAAGAGCGATGATGTTCTTGGCCTTGGTCGGAGATAGGCCGACCGGTTTGATGATCTTCCGCAATTCCTCTTCCCCCAATTTCAGGATCCTTTCCGGCGTAGAGGCTTTTTGAAAAAGGGTGGGCGTGACCTGGTTCACTTTTTTATCCGTACTCTGAGCTGATAGAAGGACGGCAATAAGGAGGGTGAAAGGGTCTTGATGCTCGAGAGGGATCGGCGTTTCCGGAAAAAGGCGTTCCAATTCTTCCACCACAAAGTCGGCCTTTTCTCGCTCGGTCATCTCAGGGGTCGCTTTAAACAAAAAGGGATAGGGCGAACTTATAAAAAGACATCAAAAATCCTATCATCGATGGCAGAAGAAAGCCCCAAGATCGCGCAAAAAGCACCCTACGTTCTCGAAGTCGAACCCGGCAAATATGCTTGGTGCCAGTGCGGTGAAAGTCAATCCCAGCCTTATTGCGACGGGTCTCACAAAGGCACGGGTTTCACACCGATCGTCCAAGAGATCAAAGAGGCCGGGACGGTCGCTTGGTGCGGTTGCAAACAGAGTGGGAACGCCCCATTTTGCGACGGTACTCATTCCAAAATTTGAGTTGATCGTTCTGGAATCAACCCATTTTTCGTATAATTGCAAACGAACGATCCCTTCCTCGATCCCAGGGGGGATCCTCTTTCATCGCGTTGCTGGATCAACGATCTGTTGAAAAATTTTGAGGCGGCGGATCGTAGGAAGGGATCGCGGAAATTGCCTATTTTGTGGGATGAACACAAGGCAGTTCAAATGAGCGAAAAGCGTTTGCAGGAAGGGGATCCGGCCCCGGATTTCACCGCGTTGGATCAGAACGGGGATCAGCGCTCCTTGAGCGATTTTCGCGGCCGTAAACTGGTCCTTTATTTCTATCCAAAGGACCTCACGCCGGGATGTACCGCTGAGGCGTGTGATCTGGCCGATCATTACCGAGCCTTATTGGACCATGGGTTCGAGGTGCTCGGGGTGAGCCCGGATACGCAAGAGCAGCATCGGAAGTTCATCGACAAGCACGAACTTCCTTTCGACCTGATCGCTGACCCGGATATGGAGGTGATCCAGAAGTACGGAGCTTATGGGGAAAAGAACGTGATGGGGCAAAAGAAAGAAGGTGTGTTGCGCTACACATTCTTGATCGATAAGGACGGGAAGATCGAAAAGGTGTTCCGCAAAGTACGCACCAAGGATCATGCGAGCCAGATCCTGGAAGCGGTGGCCGCCTGAACCCAAAATCAAAGCAAATTATGGCAAGCGATGAACGGAAAGAGAAGCTCAAGGCCCTCGATCTGACGATCGATAAACTGGAGAAGACCTACGGCAAAGGTGCCGTTATGAAGTTGGGGGATCAGGCTCGTGAAGAGCTCCCGCGGATCCCCAGTGGTTCGATCACTTTGGACGATGCCCTCGGTATCGGAGGTTATCCCAAAGGACGGGTCGTCGAGATCTTCGGACCTGAAGCTTCTGGAAAGACCACCCTCGCGATCCATGCGATAGCGGAGGTCCAAAAAGAGGATGGTGTGGCCGCCATTATCGATGCGGAGAACGCTTTCGACCCTTATTATGCCGCTTCCTTGGGTGTTGATACTGAGAACCTTTTGATATCGCAACCGGACAATGGGGAGCAAGCGCTCGAGATCGCCGAGAACCTTATCCGCTCCGGAGCCGTGGACCTATTGGTCGTGGATTCCGTAGCCGCATTGACCCCTAAGGCCGAGATCGAAGGGGAGATGGGGGACTCTGTAGTGGGTATGCAAGCCCGCTTGATGTCCCAAGCCCTGCGAAAGCTTACTAGTACGATCAAGAAGACCGGGTGTTGCTGCATTTTCATCAACCAGCTTCGCGAAAAGATCGGCGTGATGTTCGGAAGCCCTGAAACGACCACCGGCGGGAACGCCCTGAAGTTCTATTCCAGTGTCCGCGTGGATGTTCGCCGAGCCACACAATTAAAGGACGGTGAGGAAGTGATCGGGAACCGGACCAAGGCTAAAGTGGTGAAGAACAAGGTGGCACCACCGTTCAGGAAGGCCGAGTTCGATATCATATACGGACAAGGGATCTCGAAGGCCGGCGAGATCATCGACCTCGGGGTGGATCAAAAGATCATCAAGAAATCCGGATCTTGGTTCAGTTATGGGGACACCAAACTGGGGCAAGGGCGCGATGCGGTCCGAAAGCTCCTGAACGACAACCCGGAACTGATGGACGAGCTCGAGGAGAAGATCAAAGAAGGGCTCCAAAAAGGAGATGAGCAGGAGAGTGGGAGTAAGAAGAGCAATGGAAAAAGTGGGGATAAGAGCAAGAAAGAAACGGAGAACGGGAGCGAAAGTTCCGGGAAAAAGGAGAGCGGATCCGAGTAAGGCCCTCCGTCCTTATAATTCCATCGATGGACCGGTTTATGGGTGAGACCAACAGCTCTCGGATGGGATGGAATGCCCTCTTCCGTGCTTTTCTTTTATTGCCTCTCGCCTTTTCCTTGGCTTGCAGCGGAGGAGCAGAGGATAAAAAAGAGGAATGGGGAAAAAGCTCGGATGGCAAAAAGAAAGGGGAGGTCCCGGCGGAATATCACCGGGATTCGCTTCAAAAGCGGCTTAAGGAGCTGAACGAAGAAATTCGAAGCTCTCCTAAGAACCCTGATCTTTATTTTGAGCGCTCAGGGGTGAAAAAGCGAATGGGTAGGATCGATCCGGCTCTTGACGATATCGGAAGGGCTCTGAGACTCGATTCGACTCGATCGGTCTTTCATCAACGCAAAGCCGCGCTCCATTTTCGCCAACAGGATGTTAAGAACGCCGTTAAGGAATATCGAAAGGCTATCGCTCTCGACGGCGAGAACATCGAGGCCTTGGTCGGATTGGCAGAGATCTATTTGGCGACCCGTCAATACCAGAAGGCGATCGATTATGCCAACGAAGCCCTGAAGGTGGATCAACATCATCCGCGTCCCTACACGATCAAAGGGCTGGTCCACCAGCGTACAGGAGATACGGCCAAGGCGATCTCCTCGTTCCAGACCACGGTCGAAATGGACCCTGAAAATCATTCGGCCTTCTTGCAGCTCGGGTATTTGATGGCAGCTCAAGACCGTGACCTTGCTATCGAATACTACAATTCAGCTTCACGCATCCAACCGAAAGATCCGCGCCCCGTCTATAACAAGGGGTATTATCTACAGGACCAAGGCGAATATGACCGAGCCATCGAGACCTATAAGCACTTGATCCACGAGGTCGATTCCGGGTATGTGGATGCTTACTACAACATCGGTTATATCCACTTGGTCTATAAGGACGATCCCCGGAAAGGGCTGAATTGGTTCGACAAAGCCTTGGATCTGGCCCCGGATTATCCGGAAGCGTTATATAACCGAGGCCTTTGCTACGAGAAGTTGGGAAAGCGGGATTCCGCGATCATGGATTACCGTTCCGCGCTCAACGAAAAGGAGGGGAATTACCGGGATGCCGCTAGAAAGCTCCAGGAACTCGGAGCGGAGTACCGGACCAGTAAGCGGTGAAGAGCTATCTTCCTGACGTTCATCGATCTTCTCCCGGAAAAAACCTAGATGGAAGATTAGGTATAAAAGCTCCCTTTTCCAAACATCCCCGCCCTTAATTTTGATCCTTGACCCTTAAGTAAAAGAGCCATGATCGATATTTTGATCGTCGATGACCACAAGATCATTAGGGACGGCATACGAGCCTTGCTCCGTTCCAGCGAAGACATTCGTATCGTCGGGGAGTGCAGCGATGGCTCCGAAGTGGTGGATGCGATCAAACAGCACGATAATGTGGATATCGTGCTGATGGACATCAATATGCCTAAAATGGACGGCTTGGAAGCTACAGAGGTCGTTCTTAAGGAGTTTCCCGACATGAAAGTCGTCGCCTTGACCATGTACAACGAGGAGAGTTATATTTCCCGCATTCTGAATCAAGGGGCTGTGGGATATATCCTCAAGAACACCGGGAAACAAGAGCTAGTGAACGCCCTCCATAAGATCAAAGCAGGGAGCAGTTACTTCAGCGAGGAAGTCACTCAGCAGATGATGTCCCGTTTTATGGGAACCAAACAGAAGGATGAAAAAAGCGCTCCCCCTTCTGAGGATGCCTTGGAACGTTTAACCGCGCGGGAAAAAGAGGTCCTTCGTCTCATCGCTCTCGAATACACCAACCACGAGATCGGGGAGCATCTTAATGTGAGTACCCGTACGATCGATTCTCACCGGAGGAATCTCCTTCAAAAATTAGGGGTCAAGAACACCGCTGGGTTGGTCCGTTTCGCCTTGCAAGCTGGGATCGTGGATCCCTCCTGATCAGAAACGGGTCAGGTCCTTCGTACGGATCCAACCGATCTGCTCGTCCGGCGTTCGGATCTCGGTCCATTCTTCTTGATCCTCCCTTACATCCACTGTCGTTCCTTCATGGAGGACGAAAGCGGTCGAGGAACTCGTCTTGGGGGCACTTCTGACCTGCACCGAAGGGGCTTGGATCACCGCTCGGTCCTTCGATCCAAGGATCCGCTCTTTGCCTTTATAGCCTCCATAAAAAAGAAGGGTTAGGAAGAGCCCGAGGATCGCGGAACCCAAGGCTAAAGAGCGAACTTTTTCAGGTCCCAGGGCGATCAGCAGAAAAGAAGCGAACGTCAAAAAGGAAAAGGTCAAGGACCAGCCCCACCATCCTCCGATGGGAGCTACTACCAGGAAGTCCTTAAAAGCCCCCCACAGGGTTTGTGAAGGATCGTTCTGAAATTCGTCCCGGGTGCGGCTTTGGGCGATCGATAGATTGTGCTGGATGTCCGGATCCCAAGGGGCGAGTTTCTGCCCTTTTTGGTAGTAAAGCACCGCTTTTCCCAATTTTTCAGCTTTCAAAGCGGCGTTCCCCAGGTTGTGATAAAGGGATGGAGCACGGTAGTCCTTTGCGACCTTTTGATAAAGGGTCAGTGCTTTTTGATAAGCCTCCCGATCGTAAGCGGACTTTGCACTGTCCATAAGCACGTTCACTTCCTTGGGAATGCAAAGCAGCTGCATGGGAAAGGTGAGCAAAGCGAAAAGGAGGATGTAGGGGAGGCTCCTTCTCATTTCCAGTAAGATTCGAGTTCGGCGAGCAAGTTCACGGTCTCTTCATGGACCTCTTCATCGGAAACGCTTTGTGAGGGTGCATAACGGAGCATCTCGCTGTGCTCGAGGTTGCGGACCGTTCGTTGGACCGATCCTTCAGGGATCCCGATCGCCTTCATGCGTTCCGCGATGCGTTCTTTACTGAGCTGTGCTTGAGCTATACCGGTCCGATCGGAAAGATAAGAGCAAAGCCCCTTATAGAGTTCTTCGTGGAATTCCGCTCGATCACCTCTCTTAAGAGCTTTTTCCGCATCTTTTAAGCGAGCCCGGGCTGTTTTTCGTGCCCGTGTTCTTTCTTGATCATGGCTTCCTCTTTTTCGCTTCCAAAAGAGCAGGAAAAGTCCTCCGAGGATCGGAGGAAAGATCGGCAAGAGATCCAAAAGGAGCGAAGGGGTTTCATCTTTTCTTTTCTGTAGCTCCTGAAGGTCGCTCCGAACATAGCGGAGTTCTTTTTCCAGAACGTCCACTTCTTCCTTGGCCTTTGCCTTTTGTTTTTGGGCCACATCCGTCCCCTCTGCCTTTTCATTGGAGACCTGGAGCTCGAAAGGACCGGCTTCGAGGGTTCGGTAGCTTTCCGCAGAGGGGTCGAAGTAGGTCATGGAAACCGGTCCGATCTTGTAATTTCCGCTTTGACGGGGGACCAGTAGGTATTCCCATTCCTTGATCCCCCGCATGTTGCTCATCCCTACCTGGACCCTGTCCTTGGTGTTCGGATCGTATCGCTCCAGATCAGGTGGGATCTTCACTTGGGGTTCATCGACAAGGGAGAGATTCCCGCTTCCCTGGAGTTTCACCTTAAGGTTCACCGACCCGTTGATCTTAACGGTGTCCCGGTCCAATTCCGCTTGCATTTTCAGGTTCCCCACCGCTCCATGAAAATGTTCGGGCGCTGTATCCGGAAGGGCTTTCACCTGGAGGGTCGGGGTATTGCTCCGGATCTTGATCTTTTTCCCTTTGCTGAAGAGCCCCCGCCCTACGAGACTGGTGGCCGTAAAGGGCTCGATCTTGATGCTCCCCGCTTTTTGTGGAAAGATGAGGCGCTGTTGGACCACGAATTTTTGATAGGGTTTCCCGTCGATCTTGACGAGCCCCTTTCGGGCATTTTGATCGTTTTCGATGATCTCGGACCACGCCCCTTCGATCGAAGGGATGTCAGGTCTTTTAGCCCATGCGAAACCCTTATAGCGGGAATATACCATGTAACTGACCCTTACCGGTTCCCCTTTATAGACCTTGCTTCGATTCAGTTCGATCCGGCCGATGACCTTTTTGTTCCGTTCGCCTGTAGAAGTATTGACCTTCGGCTTCCCTCCACTTCCTTTTTTGACCTCGATCTCGATGGTCTTGCCTTTGAGTATTCCTCCACTGGTGCGAGCCTTGGGGGGCTCGATCTTGATGCTCCCTTCTTTTTGAGGGGCTACCAAGGTGTAGGTGATGGTCATGCTCCGGGATACTTGACCGTTCACCATTCGCACTTGGGTCGACTTGCTAGGACCGTGTACGCTTCTGAAACCATCGAAATCGGGAGGAGCGATCTTCCCTTTGGCCCCGGATAGTTTGATGCTGTATTTCAGACGTCCCCCGGGTGGGACCTGATCTTTGTTCACCGAATTGCTCAGGTCCTGTGCCATTACGCTCAGGCCACACAGTCCCCCGATCAGGACCATCAGGATCTTCTTAGGAATGGGAGCGGAAGCTTTACCAATCTTTTTCATCATCCGATCCTTCACCTTCCTTTTCCTTCTTTTTCCGCATTTTACGGAGGACTTTCTGTTGGACTTTGCCCTCCTTTTTCTCCATCGCTTTTAGGAGTTGCTCAACCTCCTCCGGGCTCAATGCCCGAGCTTTTCGCTTCTTGTCCTTCTCCCCTTTTTGTTGTTCTCCTTTTCCAGCTTTCTTTCCCTCTTTCTTTTTTCGGTCTTCTTTTCCTCTTTGCCCCTTTTTCCCTTCTTTTTGTTGCTCTTTTCGGTTTTGCTTCCCTTTTTGCTGCTTTTTTCCCTTCTTTTTTTCTTGTCCTTTCTTCTTCTTTTGCTTTTTCTGCTTTCCTCCCTTCTGTTTCTGATCTTTTTGTTGCTTCTTCTTTTGCTTTTTGTTCTTTTTATTCTTCTTTTTCTTCTGGGCCTTTTCTTTCAGTTTTTTGGCCAAAGCAAGGTTGTAGCGGGTGTCTTCATCGGATGGATCGATCCGTAAGGCTTCTTTGTAGGCTTCGATGCTCTTTTCCAGCTTTCCCGCTTTAAGATGCGCATTGCCTTTGTTATGGAAAGCTTTTGCTCGAAGTTCTTCGTTTTGGGTGTTCCGAGCGATGCGCTGGAAGGTTCGGGCAGCATCCGCGTATTTCTCCAAACGATAAAGGGCATCTCCTTTGTTGAAACGCAGCTTGGGATCTTTCATCCCTTTATCAAGGGCTTTTTCGTAATGTTCCAATGCTTTTTCGTGCTTCCCCGCTTTAAAGGCTTCATTACCTGCTCTGACTTCTTTGATGGGGCTCTGGGCGTCCAAGCTCAAGGTCGCGAAGAGGAATGATCCGATCCAAATAGCCGTATGAAGGATGCTTTGTTTCATGAAGTCCCTTTCTTTTTGAGCTGGATATTTTGGGGAAGGGCTGCCAGGATGGCGCTCAGAAAGAGGAGGAGGGCGCCCGGGAAGAGAAAGATCTGAAATCGATCCGCATGGTCCGTGTAGACGGTCGTATCGATGTTCTTCCGTCTCATGTTCTTGAGTTCATTCATGAGCACATTGAGCCCGACCCGGGTATTGTTGGCCCTTACAAAGCTGCCTTTCCCTGCTTCAGCGGTGTTCTTCAAAATATCCTCATTCAATTTACTGATCACCGTTTTTCCGGCACGATCCTTTTTATACCCGACCTGCCGTCCGTTTTTGTAAATAGGGATCGGTCCTCCTTCGGGTGTTCCCATTCCTACCGTATGAACGATGATCCCTTTATCGGCTGCTCTTTTGGCTGCTTTGACGGGGTCATCCCGGTGGTTCTCACCGTCCGATATGACGATGATCCCTTTCTGGGTTTTGCTCTTTTCGTCGAAAGAGCGTCGTGCAAGGTCGATGGCGGAGCCAAGGGAGGTGCCCTGGACGGGCACGATGTCGGTGGAGAGGTTTTTCAGAAAGATCCGCGCTGCTGAAAGGTCGGTGGTTATAGGCAATTGGACGTAAGCGTCCCCCGCGAAGACCACCATTCCGATCCGATCACCGTGAAGGCGCTCCAGTAACTGTTCCAAAGCTCTTTTCGCTTTCTCGAGCCGGCTTGGACGGATATCTTCCGCTTTCATGCTATTGGAGAGGTCGAGGCAGACCATGAGGTCGAAGGCCTTGGTCTCCGCTTCTTCTTTTTGCGTTCCCACTTGGGGAGCGGCGAGAGCCAGTATCAATAGGCCGATCGCGGTCCGAAAGAGAGCATATCTCAGGAGGTCCCTTTTAGGGAGGAAGCCTCGAAGGTGGGGTTTGATAGAGCCCCATTCCCCCACGCGTCCCAAAGCCATTTTTCGCCACCATTCAAAAGCGATGAAGGCTAAAGGGAGGAGGGGGAGGAAGTAGAGCCCTGTAAGTGCGGAGGGGTATCCATAGCGAAAGCCTTCCAAACCCTTTACGATCCCAAAGTGGTAGGCTGCAAAAGCGCTCCAGAACAGCAATTCCACAAGGAGGAGGAGCAGTGCGATCGTTCGGATCCGATATGGGTTCTCCGGGTTGCTCATGGATCAGGTGACGCTCCGCAAAAGGGTTAAGCTCAGGGAGCGCTCGAGCAAGAATAGAAGAGCGGCTCCCATGAGGAAAAGATGGAATTCTTCGTTCTTTTCGCTGTGTTCGGTCACTTTGATCTTACTCTTTTCCAGCTTATCGATCCGTTCGTAGATGGCCTCTAGCTTTTTATTGTTTGTGGCCCGGAAATAAGCTCCGTTCGTGATCTTGGCCACTTCTTTCAAGCTCTCTTCATCGATGCGCACTTTTCGGCGCCGGAATTGGTAACTTCCATCCGGGGTTGGCCGGGTGGGTACCAAAGCTTCTCCTTTCGAGCCCACTCCGATCGTGTAGACCCTGATATCCTTTTCCTTGGCCATGCGGGCAGCGGTCTTGGGAGCGATGCTCCCTCGGTTGTTCATGCCATCGGTGAGGAGGATGATCACTTTGCTCTTGGCTTCACTATCTTCCAGGCGGTTCACAGCGTTCGCGAGTCCCATTCCGATGGCCGTTCCTCCCTTGAGCATACCGGTCTCGGTCTCTTCGAGTAAATTTTTGAGCACTCGATGGTCGGTGGTCAGGGGACATTGGGTAAAGCTTTCTCCTTCGTAGACCACGAGCCCCATGCGGTCCTGTGGGCGGTCTTCGATGAACGCTTTTCCCACCTCTTTTGCGGCCTTCAGGCGGTTCGGTTCGAAATCCCTTGCCAGCATGCTCGCGGAGATGTCCATCGTAAGGATGATGTCGATCCCTTCGGTGTTCACATCCTTCCAGTTTTTGCTAGTGGTGGGACGGGCCATGGCTGTGATCAAGAGGAGGAGGGCCAGCATGCGGATGGCGAAGGGAACGTGAAGGCTCCAATTCCATCTGACGGGGAACAAGGAAGCGGTCTTCCCCGAGCCGGGTAATCGGAAACGAGCGGGATCCTTTTTCGTCCTTTGGATATGCAAGAGGAGAATGAGCGGGATCAGGAGCGCTCCCCAAAACAGATAAGGGTCTTGGAACTCGATGTGTTGCAAGCGCTCGATCATGCTTTCTCCGTTTCTTTTTCCTCGCTTTCCGATGCTGGAGTGCTCCGTTCCACAAAAGCTTCGGCTTCATCAAGCGCTTCTTGCTTTTCTTCTGATCGCGGGCGCTGCTTGGCGAATTTCACCATGTCGGCCGTTCTTAGGATCTTACGGATCCTTCCTTTCCCTTCTTCATCGATGGCGGTAAAGCTCAATTCGTTCAAGATCTTGGGGGTTGTTTCCTCCAGGGCCGGGATCATGTAGCGTTCTTCCAGGTAGTGGCGGAGGATATCCGAGATCTCGGTATAATACGCTTTGGCGTCCCAATTTTCATAAGCGTTTTCGGAACGAAGTTCCTGGATGCGTTCCAGGGCACGCTCATGGGGTGGTCTTGGTGGTGCGGCGGGTTCTTTGGCTTTTTGCCGTTGTCGGTATCGGTAGTATAGGAAGAGCAGGAGGGCGAGCAGTAATACCCCTCCACCAGCGGCGAACCAGGGCCAGTGGTCCTGAAACCATTCACTCCAGGTATAGGGGAACTCATAGATGCTTTTGATGGGTCGGGGCTTTTTGCTCTTTCCGACGGGCACGCTGTTCACCTCCAGGAGCAAAGGGTCGCTGTACATGGTGTCCTGGTCGATCACGAAGCGAAAGGGCGGGATCCGGTGCCTTCCGCTATCGAAGGAGGTGATGCGGACCTCCTGGATCAATTGTTTCCATTCGGGGGAAGTCCCTTCTCCTTGAGTGAGGGTATCTACCGGTGAGCGTTCGATCGTTTCGACATGAGGGGCAAGTTTCTGCTCCACTGTGGGAAAATCGATGGATCTCTTCTTCTCTTTAGCGGCATATCGCAACCTCAGGGTAAGTGTCGGCTGCTCACCGATCCGGATGCTGTTGGTGTCCAGGCGAGCGGTCGCGTGCCACTGGGGCAAGAGCGACGAGGGGAGGAGCAGCAAAAGGGCAAGGATGCTGCAAAGCCGGATCAGGTGCTGCTTCCGTTCGCTTTTCATCCTTGATGCTCCCTTCTTTTGAAGAGTTCCATCAACGGGCGGATGTAAGAGCGATCCGTCCAAAGCTCGGCTCGGTCCACTCCGGTCCTTTGAAGCATTTCACGGGTTAGAGCTTCTCGGCGCAAGGTCATGGCCCTAAAGCGCTCGCGGACCTTTTTCAGGGAGCTGTTCACCGAACGCCGTTCTCCCGTCTCGGGGTCCTCAAGGCGGACCCATCCCATAGCAGGCAATTTCTCCTCTCGCTCATCCCGTGTGTAAAGGGCGATCATATCGTGGCGTCGGGAGGCGATCCGAAGGGGATTCTCGATCCCTTCAGCCTGGAGGTCGGAGATCAGAAAGCAGATCGTGCGCTTTTTCATCACGCGGTTCAAAAAGCGGAGTGCTTCGCCCACGTCGGTCCCGCTCCCTTGAGGTTCGAATTCGATCAGGTCCCGGATGATCCGAAGGATATGAGAGCGACCTTTTTTAGGAGGAATAAAACGTTCCACTCGGTCGGTGAAGAGGATCACCCCCACTTTATCGTTGTTCTTGATCGCCGAAAAGGCCAGAACAGCACAGACCTCTGCTATGAGTTCCCGTTTGGACTTCCCTTGGCTTCCGAAGTTCTCGGAAGGAGAGAGGTCGATCATGAGGACGGTGGTGAGTTCCCTTTCCTCCTCGAAGATCTTAACGAAGGGGGTTCCATAGCGGGCGGTCACATTCCAATCGATCGTTCGCACTTCGTCCCCGGGGATGTATTCACGCACTTCGCTAAAGGCCATTCCCCTTCCCTTGAAGGCGGAATGGTATTCTCCGGAAAAGATGCGGTCGGAGACCCCTCTGCTCCGGATCTCGATCCTTCGGACTTTGCTAAGGAGTTCCCGAACCTCGCTCATGGATCAGGGGACTTCGACGGTGTTCAGGGTCCGGTTGATCAATTCGTCGACCCCGATCTCTTCTGCTTCGGCTTCAAAGGATAATCCGATCCGATGCCGGAGCACATCGTGGCAAACGGCCCTTACGTCCTCGGGCGTGGTATATCCTCGATGTTGGATAAAGGCGTAGGCTTTGGCGGCTTGGGCCATATTGATACTGGCTCTGGGAGAACCTCCGAAACCGATCAGCCGTTCCATGTCCTTCATCCCGTAAGCTTGGGGGTCTCTTGTAGCATGGACGATATCCACGATGTAGCGCTCGATCTTCTCATCCATGTAGACCTCTCGCAAGGTTTTGCGGGCTTGTTGGATTTTCTGGGCGTCGACGACTTTTTGGGGTTGAGGGTTCCCTTGGGCCGATAGGTTCTGTTGAACGATGCGCTGTTCCTCTTCCTTCTTAGGGTAATCGAGGACGACTTTGAGCATGAAGCGGTCCACTTGAGCTTCTGGAAGCGGGTAGGTCCCTTCTTGTTCGATGGGGTTTTGAGTGGCAAGGACCATAAAAGGTTCGGGGAGGGGATGGCTTTCTTCCCCGATCGTGACCTGCCTTTCCTGCATCGCTTCGAGGAGGGCGCTTTGCACCTTGGCAGGAGCTCTGTTCACCTCGTCGGCGAGCAGAAAGTTCGTAAAGACCGGCCCTTTTTTGACCTGAAAGGTCTGCTCTTTTTGATCGTAGATCATGGTACCGACCAAGTCGGCAGGGAGGAGGTCCGGGGTGAATTGGATCCGTTTGAAGTCCACATCGATGGCCTGGGCCAGGGAATTGATGGCGAGGGTCTTCGCCAATCCAGGCACCCCCTCGAGCAGGATGTGGCCATCGGACAAGAGGCCGATCAGAAGGCTGTGGATCATGTGGCGCTGTCCCACGATCGTGCGCTCGATCTCTTGGACGAGCTCATCGATAAAAGCGCTTTCGGACCGGATCCGCTCATTAAGAGCTTCTATTTCTTGTGTCGGGTCGGTGTTTTGGCCTTCTACACCAGTTTCACTTGTTTGTGGACGCTCTTCCATGAGAATGGTCTTTGAATACGAATTTCCTTTTCGAAGCGGGCTCGACCCACTTCATCGATCTAAATCATGTTAAGCTCTTTTTGCCAGAGCTTCAAGAGAAACTAGAGGGAACCATGGTCTTTCTCCCTTGCCTCCAAAGCCTTTTCCATAGACTTGGCTTGCGCAGCGAGCCTTTGAAGCATTCGATCGATCCTCGCCCGCTTCTTTTCCTGGCCTTTTTCCAAGCGCTTCACCCGATCCTTTAAGACGTTAAGGAGGGAGTCGGAACGGGACCATTTTTCCCGCCATTCCTTTTTTCGCTCTTGGCTCAGGTGAGAGGGAGCTTCCTCGAGCTCAGTGAATTTTTCCTTCAGGGTTTGGATCCGTCCGTTCAGCTCCGAGGACGCATCTTTTTTCTCGAGCATCCCTTTGGAAGTGGATCCCGTCCTGTCGGGAGAAGGGCTGTTTTGTCCTCCGCACCCGGCCAAGAATGGTAAAAGGAGCAAAAGGATGATCGAAGCAATGAAAGGGTACCGCTTGGCGTTCACCGTTCCCGTATTAATTTTGCACTCCTTTTTCCTCAGGAAAGGAGACCGAAATTACGGTTTTCGATCCATTGAAAGGGTAAAAAATCGGAGCTGTTTGTAAACCAACAAGAGCTTCAGCTGTAATTATAAGTGGACGTGAAATTGGAGTGGATATCGACGAACCTCAAAAAAGCCAGCGACCGTGAGACAACTTAAGATCACCAAACAGATCACCGACCGTTCCAGCAGGTCGATCGA
>CAZOSO010000016.1:0-24625 GCA_964582635.1 uncultured Weeksellaceae bacterium
TCGATCGCCTCGAAAAGGGCTTTGAAATTTCCTTTTCCGAAGGAGCGCGCCCCTTTGCGCTGGATGATCTCAAAGAACATCGTGGGACGGGGTTGAAGGGGTTTCGTGAATAGCTGGAGCAAATAGCCCTCGTCGTCACGATCCACGAGGATCCCATATTCCGCAAGGGTGTCGATGTCCTCGTCGATCTCACCGACCCTGTCCTTCAGGTCATCGTAGTAGGTTTGAGGCACTCTGAGGAATTCCACTCCTCGCGAACGGAGTTTATCGATCGTATCGATGATATCGTCCGTGGCGATGGCGATGTGTTGAACGCCTTCTCCGTTGTAGAATTCAAGGAATTCTTCGATCTGGGACTTTTTCTTGCCCTCGGCCGGCTCGTTGATCGGGAATTTGATCTTTCCGTCCCCGTTGCTCATCACCTTGCTCATCAGCGCTGAATACTCCGTGCTGATGTCTTTGTCGTCGAAGGAGATGATCTGGGCGAAGCCCATCACATCCCGATAGAAATTGACCCACTCTTCCATTTTGTTCCAGCCCACATTGCCGACCATATGGTCCACGTATTTCAAGCCGACCGGACTGGGTTTGTATTCAGGGTCCCATTCCTTAAAGCCGGGCAGGAAAGGACCGTTGTATTCGCTCCGCTCGACGAAGATGTGGATCGTTTCCCCGTAGGTATGGATGCCCGAACGGACGATCTTCCCGTTCTCATCCTTCTCTTCCTTGGGCTCCATATAGGGTTTCGCGCCTCGCTTGGTGGTCTCTTCAAAGGACTTTTTCGCATCGTCCACCCAAAGGGCCACATACTTCACTCCATCACCGTGTTCGCTCAGGTGGCGATTGATGTCGCTGTCCTGAACGATAGGAGAGGTCAGGACCAAGCGGACCTTGTCCTGTTGGAGCACATAGGACACGCTTTCTTTTCGCCCTGTTTCAAGGCCAGCATAGGCAATAGGCTGAAAGCCGAAGGCCGTTTGGAAATAGTGCGCCTGCTGCTTGGCATTGCCGACGTATAGCTCAACGTAGTCGGTGCCGTTGATGGGAAGAAAATCCTCTGCTTCGGGGACTTCTTTTTCCATTGCTTCTTCTTTACTGCTCATATCTTTTGGATTTAAGGTTCTTTAGCTCACTGGTCCTCATCGTTCAACCATGAACGGTAATACTCCCCGTCCTCGATCTCCATGGCGTGATCCGTCAATTTCAACGGCTTGAAGGTGTCGATCATAACAGCGAGCTCCTCCGTACCTTCTGCACCGATGCTCTTTTCCGTGGCGCCAGGATGGGGCCCATGAGGGATGCCTGCGGGGTGAAGGGTGATCTGGCCTTTGTCCACGCCTTTTCGGCTCATGAACTCCCCGTCCACATAATATAGGACCTCGTCGCTATCGATGTTGCTGTGGTTATAGGGGGCTGGTATGGCTTCAGGGTGATAATCGAAAAGGCGGGGGCAGAACGAACAGACCACGAAATTGTGGGCCTCAAAGGTTTGATGGACGGGAGGTGGTTGATGAACCCGCCCCGTTATCGGCTCGAAATCATGGATCGAGAAGGCAAAGGGATAGTTGTATCCGTCCCATCCCACCACATCGAAGGGGTGGGTTGCATAGACGTATTCATGGATCATTCCTTCTTTCCGGATCTTGATAGTGAAGTCCCCTTTCTCGTCCTTGGTCTCCAGTTCCTGGGGGACCCGTATATCCCTTTCACAATACGGAGAGTGCTCTAGGAGTTGCCCCACTTCGTTGCGATACCGTTTCGGAGCTTTGATAGGGCTAAAGGAATTCACGATCAAAAGGCGATTGTCCGCATCATCGAACTCGATCTGATAGATCATCCCCCGAGGGATCACCAGGTAATCGCCATAACCGAAATCGATGTTCCCCAGCATCGTCCGAAGTTTCCCCGAACCTCGATGAACGAAGATCATTTCATCCGCATCGGCATTCTTATAGAAGTAATCCCTCAGGGATCGTTCGGGGGCTGCTAACTGGATCTGGAGGTCGTTGTTGACCAAGACGGGTTTCCGGCTCTTGAGGAAATCTTCCTCTGGAGAGACATCATACCCCGCCAGGCTATATGCCTTCAGATTCTTCTCCACGGAGATGCGCGGGCTGTCGTCATAACTATCCCGGATCTCTTTCACTTGAGTGGGACGATGGAGATGATAGAGAAGCGAAGAGACCCCACTGAAACCCTCGGTGCCGAAAAGCTGTTCGTAATGAAGCTCGCCATCGGGTTTTCGAAAGATGGTGTGGCGCTTGTGAGGGACCTTTCCAAGTTGGTGATAGAAGAGCATGTTAGCTTTTTTCCTTTCGTTCTTTATGGTGGGAACAGTTTTCCTTTCCGATCCGTTCAGCGAGTTCTTCTTTTCCTCGCTTCCCTTTGTTAAAACGTTCTTTAGGTTCTTGCCCCTTTCGCTTTCTTTTCCTTTCTTCAAGAGGGAGTTGGATGAGCTCCAGGCATTCCGGGGTGCAACAGCCGCTCCACTTTTCCGCACAGGAGCTGCATTGGATAAAAAGGAGGTTGCAACCTTCGTTCCGGCAGTTCACTTGCCGGTCGGAGGGCGCCCCACATTGATGGCAATGAGCGATCACATCATCTGTGACCCTTTCTCCAAGCCTTTCGTCGAAAACGAAGTTTTTGCCGAGGAATTTGGGAGCTTGGCCTTTCTCCTTCATTTTTCGGGCGTATTCGATGATACCGCCGTCAAGTTGTTCTACTCGCTCAAAACCTTCTTCCCGAAGGTAGGCCCCGGCTTTTTCGCAGCGGATCCCACCCGTACAATAAAGCAGGACCCTTTTGTCCTCATAGCCTTTGAGCTCTTCGCGGACTTTGGGAAGTTCCTCCCTGAAAGTTTCCGAGTCGGGAGCGATAGCTCCCTTAAAACGCCCTACTTCGGATTCGTAATGGTTGCGCATGTCCACAACGATCGTGTCCGTTTCGTCGAGCGCACGATGAAAAGCTTCAGGGCTTAAGTGACGAGGAGCTTTTTGAAGGTCGATGCTCCCTTCGGGCAATCCGTCCGCTACGATCTTAGGCCTTACTTTGATGCGGAGCTTCAAAAAAGCATCGTTGCGGTGTTCGATAGCGGGTCTTAATCGGATGTTCCTGAAAGCTTCCCTCGAGTCCAGGAGCTCTCTAAAGCTTTCTTCTGAGGTCTCTGGAACGCTTACTTGACCATTGATCCCTTCGTGCGCCAGATAAACTCTACCCAATATTCCTTTTGCCCCCCATTCCTCGAGCAATTCTTCTTTGAGTTGCTCCGGATCTTCCAGCGGTGTGTAGCGATAAAAGGAATAACAGGAGCGGTCAAAAGGCTCCTCACGGATCATCTGAAGAAGGGTTGAGCGATCGTAACGATGTCGGGGGCTGTAAAAGCCTTGCATCTATACTGCTTTCCTGCGAATATACGAAAGAAGGGGGTTTTGGATGCTGAATCAGCTGCTTGTAAAACGGATCTTTCCTTTTCTCCCGATCTTGTATTACCTTCGATAAAGGATCATTTGGATCATCGTTCATGAAGATCGTGTTTGAAATGGGCGGGAGCTTTCCCTGCGAAGCGGTGGATCTCCTCTTTGCCCGTGAGCTTCATTCGACATCCTGCTCTTATACCTGCTCTGCTTTCGGGACCTTTTTCAACGCTTTCGAGCCTTCCTCCAGGAAAGGAAAAGGAAGGGCTTTTTACTTCCGCAATTGAGAGAGGCGTGCATCCCTCTTCCTTTTCTCTATCCTTAAGATAAGCGTTTGTTCAGATGAGTTTATTGATCCTATACCTGACTCTTGCGATCCTCGTTTCCTTTCTCTGTTCGATTCTCGAGGCGGTCATCCTGAGCATCACCCCCTCTTATATCGAAGCTCAACAGCAGAAAGGATCCCGGCTCGGGAAGAAGCTGAAGAAGATGAAGGACAACATCGATCGTCCGCTTTCGGCGATCCTATCCCTTAATACGATCGCTCACACGGTGGGTGCAGCAGGAGTTGGTGCGCAAGCGGCGAAGGTGTTCGGGGATGTATATGTGGGATGGATATCAGCGGGCCTTACCTTCCTGATCCTGGTTTTCTCCGAGATCATACCAAAGACCTTGGGAGCTAGTTTTTGGAGGAGCATGGTGGGCTTCGCTGTCAATGTCCTTTCGGTCATGATCGTCGTGCTTTACCCCCTCGTGCTCCTTTCTCAGGGAATCACCTATATCCTTTCAAGGAACCGCCGGCAACAGAATCTGGTGAGCCGTGCTGAAGTCTCTGCAATGGCGGATATCGGGCACAAGGAGGGCATATTTGAAGAAGGGGAATCGCGGATCCTGAAGAACCTGATCCGCTTCAAATCGATCCATGTCGAGAATATTATGACCCCTCGTACGGTTGTGGTCGCTGCCGAGGAGAACATGACCCTCTCTCAGCTTTTCGAGGACAAAGGATTTTTCCGCTTTTCCCGGATTCCGGTTTATAGTGAGAACATCGATAACATCACGGGTTATATCCATAAACATGATATCCTCGACAACCTCGCCAATGACAATCATCAGATGAAGCTCAAGGATATCCGGCGCAAAATGTTGGTGGTCACCAAGAACCTGTCGATCCCCGATCTCTTCGAGGAAATGATGCGGGAAAAGGAGCAGGTGGCCTTGGCGGTGGATGATTTCGGTGGGATGGCGGGGATCGTTACGGTTGAGGATGTCCTGGAGACCCTTTTGGGAATGGAGATCGTCGATGAGTTCGATAGCGCCCAGGATATGCAAGCCTATGCTCGGGAGCGTTGGAAGAAAAGGGCTGTTCGTTTGGGGATCCTTACGGAGGGGGATCTTGAGAAGATCAATACGGAAGAGGAAGGATATCGGTCGGGATCGGGTCAGGACACCGATGATGGTTCGGGTTCGGAAGAAACCGGGTCTTGAAGGATCCTCGATAGGGGGTGATATTTATATTCGCCCCACTCCCAATCATGCTTAGCTGCGTTTATGAAAAGGACATTGATCATCGGGGCAGCAGGTCAGATCGGAACTGACCTGACCCTTGAACTGAGAAGGCGAAAGGGAAATGAGGCCATCGTAGCCTCCGACATTCGAGAACCTTCCCATCTAGAAGAAGGCCCCTATCTGGAACTCGACGTCCAGGATGCTGCTGCTTTGGAAAGAATCGTCGGCGAATACGATATCGGAGAGGTGTACAATTTGGCCGCTATCCTTTCCGCTTCCGCAGAGAATATGCCGCAAAAAGCTTGGGAGCTCAATATGAGCGGACTTCTTAATGTGCTCGAATTAGGGAGGAAAGGGTTGGTGGATCGTATCTTTTGGCCTTCCTCGATCGCTGTCTTTGGACCCAGCACTCCCAAAAAAGAAACCCCTCAGCACACTGTTATGGAGCCTAATACCGTGTATGGGATCAGCAAGCTTGCAGGAGAACGATGGTGTGCCTATTATCATGAACGCTATGGGGTCGACGTTCGGAGCCTCCGTTATCCCGGGTTGATCAGTTATCGCTCGGAACCAGGAGGAGGGACGACCGATTATGCCGTCAACATTTTTCACGATGCTCTGGAGAAAGGACATTATGAATGCTTTCTCGATAGCCATATAACCCTTCCGATGATGTATATGCCAGATGCGATCGAGGCTACTATCGGGATCATGGAAGCATCATCTGAGGAGGTGAAAGAACGAGGAAGCTATAACATTTCTGCCTATAGCTTTTCGCCCGAGGAACTCGCAGCTTTGATCAAAGAGCATGTCCCTGGATTGACCGTGGATTACAAGCCGGATGAGAGACAGGCATTGGCTGAAAGTTGGCCCGAAAGCATCGATGATTCAAAAGCGCGAGCCGATTGGGGTTGGAAAGAACGGTATCGAATGGCCGATATGGTCGAGGATATGATCGACCATTTAAAAATTCCCTCTTCATAAAGAAACCGAAAAGGTCTGAATTCCGTATTATTAGCAAAAAGCATGGTGGCCCCTCTTCCAATGAAAAGATCTTTAAGCTCTTTTATCGAGTTCATGTCTTTTTTGAAGGAGCTCTTTTCCTCGTTGGTCTAAAAATTGTGATTCTGGCGAGCTTTTTGCGTAAATTGAAATAGAAGAACGAAGGAACGTGGATCTATGATACTGAAGAAGTCCATATCTATTTTTCTCCTTTTCTGTCTCCCTCTCTTAGTATGGTCCACAGAGGACCAGTCCTATGAGGTCACCGATGATAACGATACTATCAATCGCGTTGACGAGGAGGGGCTGAAACAAGGTTATTGGGTTATCGACGGGAGTATGAAGAACATTCCCGGATTCGGACCGGATCAGGTCATCGAAGAAGGCCGTTATAAGGATAGTCGAAAAACCGGCCTTTGGAAAAAGTATTACCCCAACGGGAACCTCAAGAGCAAGATCACTTATAAACGAAGTCGCCCGAAAGGTCCTTATACCCTTTATTATAAGAACGGGAACGTAGAAGAAAAGGGTAAATGGGAGTACAATAAGAACGTCGGTGACTTCAAACGTTACCATAAGAACGGTGAGGTCGCTCAGGATTTCCAATTCAATGATAATGGGAAAAGTGAAGGGGTCCAGAAATACTACCATGAAAACGGTCAGCTCGAGGTCAAGGTGAAGAAGAAGAACGGGAAAGAGGACGGGGTGATGAAACGATATTACAAGAACGGAAAGCTTAAAGAGAAGAAGGTCTTCAATGACGGGAAGGTCAAGCCCGGGACTGTTGAGAAGTATGAGAAAAAAGGTGGTAGCGAAGAGGAAGTGGATGCCGTTGACGACCGGCAAGCGACTGTTGATGAGGAGAAAGAAAACCCCCGGACCGGTGATAAAGAGGATGATGAGCGGATCTCCGAAGGTTATCACACCCTCTACAATGACGATAACCAAGTGACCAAAACCGGCTATTTCAAAAACGGTCGGCTTTGGAAAGGTAAATGGCGGAAATACGATGAGAACGGGGTTCTCAAAAAGATCGAGATCTACCGGAAAGGAAAATACATCGGCGATGCTCCCCTTCCTAATGAAGAAGAGTGATGCCGATCGGACCTCTCAAAAAAAAGGCCTGTGGTCGCGACCACAGGCCTTTTTTTAGGTTTGAACATTACCTTTGAAGTCTCTCTTATTCCGTCCCATGAAGCGCAAGATCCTTATCTTCTTTTTGCTTACCCCTCTATTTCTTGGAAACGCTTGTAGTGAAGGAGAGCAAGGATCCGAGGAAGAAGCGGAATTAAATAGTTCGGCCTACCAAAAGCATCCTCCTCCTTCCTTCAATGCTGATTCGGCCTACCATTTTATCGAAAGACAAGTGGCGTTCGGTCCAAGAGTGCCCGATTCGCCTGGACACCGAAAATGTGCCGATTTCTTGGAGAGGAAGCTGCGTTCATACGGATGGAAGACCCAGGTGCAAAAAGGAAAAGTCCGGGCGTATAATGGGAAAAAGTTGGATATCAAGAACATCTATGGGCGATTGAATCCGGAGAACCCGGAGCGGATCATGCTCTATGCCCACTGGGATACTAGGCCTATGGCCGATCGAGGGAATGAACGAAAGGATGAGCCGATCCCCGGAGCGAACGACGGGGGAAGTGGAGTTGGTGTTCTCCTTGAATTGGCTCGGGTTATGGCCCAAAAACCGCCCTCCATCGGTGTCGATATTTTCTTTTTCGATGCAGAGGATCAGGGACAACCGGAGGGCACCCAAGAATCCAAGCAAAAGCCCGATACCTGGTGCCTTGGGAGTCAATACTGGGCTGATAACCTGCCCATCCCTGATTATGCCCCTAAATATGGTATCTTATTGGATATGGTGGGGGATTCCAATGCTGTTTTTCCTCGAGAAGGCATTTCAATGCGTTATGCGGACTGGTTGGTAGAAAAGGTATGGAACCGGGCCGATCGACTCGGTTATGGGAACCGGTTCATCGACACCCAGGTGGGGCCGATCACTGACGACCATCTCTATGTGAACCGGGAAGCTCAGATCCCTTCTGTGAACATCGTTCATATCAACCCCAGTACCGATGATTTTGGGGCTTTTCATCACACCCACGGGGACAACATGGATAACATTTCAAAAAAACCTCTTCGTGCCGTAGGGCACACCCTCCTCGAAGTCATCTATAGGGAATGAGTGATACAGCCTCTGAAAAGAAGCGACTATTCCTCCTCGACGCCTACGCTCTAATATATAGGGCTTATTATGCGTTCATCCGGAATCCTCGCTATAACTCAAAGGGGATGAACACTTCCGCCGTCTTTGGCTTCACCAATACCCTCAACGATGTGCTCACCAATGAAGATCCTTCCCATATCGGGGTTGCTTTCGATACCCCGGAGACCACTGAAAGGGAAGAGACCTATGCAGCATATAAAGCGGAAAGGGAGGAAATGCCGGAGGATATAGCTCTATCCATTCCCTATATCAAGCAGATCCTAGAGGCCTGGAATATCCCTGTATTGGAATATCCCGGTTTTGAAGCTGACGATGTCATCGGTTCGATGGCTTTGGAAGGGGAAGAACTGGGTTATGAGGTTTATATGATGAGCTCGGATAAGGACCTCGCTCAAGTGGTTTCGAGAAATATTTTTCTTTATAAACCTTCTAGTAAAGGGAAAGGTGGGACGGTCATGGGGCCCGATGAAGTTCAGGAACGTTTTGGAATTCAAGATCCTGAACAAGTTATCGATGTATTGGCGCTTTGGGGGGATACGGTCGATAATGTGCCTGGAGTACCCGGTGTGGGTGAAAAGACGGCCACGAAGCTAGTGGCCGAGTATGGCGGCATGGACCGGCTCTATGAGCAACTCGACACGGTCAAGGGTAAACTGCAACAGAAGCTCCGCGATCATCGGGAGCAAGCTTATCTCTGCCGAGAATTGGTGACCATCAGGACCGATCTGGACATTGCGTTCGATGAAAAGGCATTAGCTCGAGAGGCCCCGAATAAAGAGGAGCTTCGCAAGATCTTCGGAGAACTGGAGTTCAAGGACTTAAGCGAGCGTGTGTTGGGAGAAGAAGTGGGTGCCTCTCCCAGTGGTCAACAAATAGGCCTTTTCGAGGAGGAAGGAGATGGGTCGCCAGCATCGGAAAAGGCAATGGGCCTTAATGACCTTGAGAGCGAAGGAGCTTCATACGCCCTTGTACGTTCGGAAAAGGACCGGAAGGAGCTGTTGGACCAGCTTCAGAAAAGCGAGCGTTTTGCTTTTGATACCGAAACCACGGGAACCAATCCTCATTTTGCTCGTTTGATCGGTATCGCCTTTTCCACAGGCCCTAAGAAAGGGACTTATCTGCCATTGCCCGAGGATGCTGAACAGCGAAAGGAGATCCTGGAAGCTTTTAGAGCACCCTTGGAAGATCCGGATATCGAAAAGGTCGGCCATAACATTAAATACGATGTTTCCGTCCTCCGATGGGAAGACATCCGGGTTCAAGGGCGGCTTTGGGACCCTATGATCGTCCATTACCTGGTGGATCCCGATTCGCGGCATAAACTGGACTTGCTCGCGGAAAGTTATCTCTCCTATCGGCCCGTCCCCATCGAGTCTTTGATCGGGAAAAAGGGGAAACATCAGGGCAATATGGCCGACCTCGATCCCGAAGAGGTCTATCCCTATGCATGCGAAGACGCTGATATCTGTCAGAGGCTTTTGGATAGCCTTATGCCGGAACTTGAAGAGGTGAAGGCGGTGGAGCTTTATAAGAGCATCGAGGCCCCTTTGATAAAGGTTCTCAGTGAAATGGAGTTCCAGGGAGTTAAGATCGATAAAGGGGCCCTTGAGGAGCTTTCAAAGGATCAGAAGGAGCGTATAGATGCTCTCGAACGGGAAATACACGAACTAGCCGGCGTCGCCTTTAATGTGAACTCTCCAAAGCAATTGGGAGAGGTCCTCTTCGACCGCTTGAAGATCGTGGATAAGCCCAAAAAGACCCCATCCGGACAATATTCGACCAGTGAGGATACCTTGGCCGAATACGTTGATCAACATCCGATCATCCAGAAGATCCTCGATGTTCGGTCTTTAAGCAAGCTGCGATCGACTTATGTCGAGGCCTTACCGGATTTGATCCACCCGTCCACGGGGCGCCTCCACACCATCTACAACCAAGCCGTGGCGGCTACGGGACGTCTGAGCTCAAATGAACCGAACCTCCAGAACATTCCGATCCGGACGGAGGAGGGGCGGAAGATCCGAAAAGCCTTTATCTCGAAGGATAAGGAGTATCGTCTCTTAGCTGCCGATTACTCGCAGATCGAGCTTCGGATCATGGCCCATCTTAGCAAGGACCAACATCTGCTTCAGGCCTTTAAAGCCGGGGAGGACATTCATGCTTCCACCGCCTCAAAAGTTTATGGGGTGCCGTTGAAGGAGGTCACTGACGAACAAAGGCGTAGTGCCAAAACGGTGAACTTCGGCGTGATCTATGGGATCTCCGCTTTCGGATTGGCCCAACGGATCGGAATCTCCCGAAAGGAAGCGAAAAAGACCATCGACACCTATTTTGAGGAATTCCCTGATGTGAAGGCTTACATGGACGCCTCCGTTGAAAAGGCCCGTGAAAATGGTTATGTGGAAACCCTAATGGGTAGGAGGAGGTATTTGAAGGATATCCACTCGAACAATTCGGTGGTCAGGGGCTACGCCGAACGAAACGCGATCAATGCGCCCATTCAGGGAAGCGCTGCTGATATGATCAAGCTCGCTATGGTAAAGGTCCAAGAGCGGCTATGGAAAGAGTTCGATGATGTAAGCATGCTCTTACAGGTCCACGACGAGTTGGTCTTGGAACTACCAAAGGAAAAGGTGGAGGAAGTGCGCACTCTTGTGGTGAAAGAGATGGAAGAAGCCTTAAAATTGGACCTTCCTGTCGAAGTGGAAACCGGAACTGGAAGGGACTGGTTGGAAGCCCATTAAAGGATCACCGGAGGATCACCTTTCGGATCAGGTCCGCCCTATCATCCCGATGAAAGTGAAGGAAGTACAACCCAGCGGAAAGCCCTTTAACATCGATCCGATGGCGTTCCCCACCGGAATTTTTCGGCATTTCCTCGCTGATCAAGGTTCTTCCTGAAGCGTCTTTCAAGCTATAGCTGAATGACGCTTCATCCTTTACCCGATAAAAGAGCTCGTTTTCAGCCGGATTCGGGAAGACCTCTACATCGAGGGGAGCCTTCTCCTGCTCCACCGACAAAGCGCTGGGCTTTACTACGTTGATGTCGTCGATGTAAATGTTGTTGCCTCCTTCACTTTCGAAAGTGAATTTGAAGCGGAGTCCTTCTACATTATAACCAAAGGAAAGGGGATTTACGACCTGGTACTTTTTCCAATTCGCACTTTCCGCTTTGTAGTAACTGCTTTGAGGTGGACCGTTGGAAAGCTCATAGGAATTTATAGTTTTCCGAAGATCCCAGGGAGCTCCGCAACCTTCGGAGGCATAAACCTTGAGTTTGTCTTGATCGCTCGGCTCTTTTTTCCGATAAGCAACTTTAAAGGAGAGCGCAACAGCGCTATCATTGGATGCGTCTATCGTTCGGGTTTCGAAGGAATAGCTTTTTCCCGGAGGGGCTAAATAATTCTCCAGGAGAAGCGAGCTCGTTCCTGAAGCCCCCGTTCGATCTGTATGGACCCATTGGATCCCATTGAAGCCTTGCCTTGGGAAGACGGTCTCATTTGCGATCGGATCGATCTCCATATCCTCCCTGTAGGGAAGCGTATCTCCTACAGGCTCGAGAACCCGTATTAGGTCTTCTTTTTTGACAGACAGGGAATCGGAGCCTTGATGAACTTCCAGTTCCACATCGTACAAGCCCGGGTTGGGATAGGAGGTCTTAGGAGAGCTACTTCCTTGACCAAAGAAGGGGGCTGCCCCGAAGAAGGTCCAATTTCGTTTCTGGATGCCGTGAAAGGAACGGTCGAAGAATTGGACCGAATCCCCAGCGCAAACGATCCGTTGGTCTTGATCGAAGGCTGCTTTACAAAGGGGGTTTTCGTGAACCCCTGTGGCTTCAAGATTTTGGGAAGATGTTAAGGTTTGGAGGCCTGTCACGTTATTTAGAACCGCTTTCATCGTGCTCTTTTGTCCCTTCGAGAACATGTTCTGACAGGCATCATAGCTCATGTAATTTTCGATTTGGTCCACTACATCCGAACTGAAGGGACTTGGGCCAAGCATGTCCGTGGAACAAGTATTCTGGTTTTCATCGCAGCCGAAGGTGTTCACGTCCGAAGGGGGAGTGTCGCATATCTGGTCCCCGGTGCTCGAACAATCCCCTCCGCAACCATCGGTCTGGAAAGTGTGAAAAAGGCCTAGACAATGCCCTACTTCATGGGTTGCAGTTCGACCAGTGGAATTGGAGGTACCGATCGTTCCAAAGCGGTCGTTCCGCATGACGATGCCGTAATCCTCATCGATCCCGCTATAAGGGAATTGGGCATACCCTAAAAGGGTGTTGCCCCCTGAATTCTTCAAAGAATTCGCCAGCCAGAAATTCAAGTAATGGTCCGTAGGCCATCGAACGAGGTCTTTGACCGCGTCGTCCGCATTCCCGGTCAAAGAGGTGTAAGTCCTTGTTACTCCGTTAGTGCAGCTGCTGTCCGGGGAATAACGCGCCAATCGGAAATGGATCTTGCTATTAGCAGCGAGCGTATCGAAAACAGGACGTGTCTCGTCCGTATCGGAATTGTTCCGATTGAAGTCTTCGTTCAGAACACGGATCCCATCCTTGATCTGGTCGTAGCTAATATTGCCGGACCCTCCTTCGTGGAGAACGTGGACCACTACCGGGATCGTGTCCGTGCTGGCCCTAGAAGCTCCTTGCGTGGCCTCCTCATATTTTTGGTCCCATCTCTTTTCCCCCATTTTTTGGATCGTCCTTTCTTTCACCTCATCCGATCCACACCAATCCCCTTGGGCCAAAGCACCGAAGGGGAAAATGAGGGTGAGAAGAAAGCAAAGGGGAAAGCTATGAAAGGAGCCCCTCATTCTACGAAGAGCTTCTTGGTTGTGAGCTGATCCCCGGTCTTCACTTTAACAAAATAGGGACCTGAACCGAGGTCCTGAAGGTCCAAATCGACCCGATGCTTGCCCTGATCGAGGAGCTGCCCCTTTTGAACCTCCTTCACCGTTTTTCCTCTTAAGTCCAGGATCTGGATGCTGACCCGCTCTTTCTTTGAAAGACCGAGCTGGAGGAAAGCTTTTTCCTGGGCCGGATTGGGGAGAATTTTCACATGAGCCTTTTGCTCATCTTTTTCCTCGATCCCAACGTTCTCCTGATCGTGAACATTGATGTTGTCGATGAAGAGGTTGTTCCCCCCATCGGTGCTGATGAACTCGAATTTGAAACGAAGGTTTGAAACGTTGTAGATCCCTATAAGAGAAGAATTAATGGTGTAATGCTCCCATTCATTATTGCTCGGATAGTAGGGATTTGCATCGGGTGAAGCGGTCGCTAATTCCGTGGCACTATAACTGCCCCTTTGATCCCAAGTGGCCCCGCAATCATCTGAAACATATACGGTGAGCTCGCCTTGATCCGAGGAGCTTATTTTGCGATAAGCAGCATCAAAGGTCAGTTCCAGGTTGCCATTAGGGATCTGGGTTGCGTCCATGGTCCTCGTGGTGAAGGCATCGATCTCACCACCGCTGTTGCTGTGATTATCCAGCATGAGACAGCCGTTACTGCCTCCTTCTCCAGCCTGCTCGGTGTGTTCCCAGGTCACATTATCCTTCGGCTTGTTCTCGATGAAGTAATGCGGATAATTGGGGAAATTATCGATGTAGTCAAGTTTATCGACCCAGGGAAGGGGACTACCAGTGTCCTGAACTATCTTGATGTGATCCTGAAGGGTTTTGGTCGCGGAGCCATTGGAATTGGATGCTGTTAGGGTCACATCATAGGTACCGGTGTCCGGATAACTGACCGAGGGATTCGCAGTGGAGGTTCCAGTTGAATTACCACCCGGGAACTGCCAAGTCCAGGAATCAGGATTGTGATAGGAGAGGTCTTTGAACTGGATGTTCTGTCCAACGCAAGCGACTTTTTGAGAGGCTTCGAAATCCGCCTCGCAAAGGATATCCCCTCCAGAAACCCCGGTTGCCTGAAGGTTGCTGCTCGTCCAGAGGTTGTTCCGGTCGGCTACACTGGAAGTGATGGTGCTCCGCATTTCGGTCCGCTGCTCAACCGTGAACATCCGATGGCAGTAGGAATAGGACATGTAGTTCTGTACGTTGTCAAGGCTGCTGCAACTGCTCCCATTCTTATCGCAATAGGTCCAGCCGATCGTGTTCGGTGTATCACCGATCCCGTCGTCGTATGAGCAATTCCCTCCATCACCGGGCTGTCCAGCATTCGAGCCTCCCCACGGATGGTCGAGGTTCAGGTAGTGGCCCACTTCATGGGTGAGGGTTCTGGACCTTGATGTGGAACTCGGTGGGAGTGATCCAACGAAATCGTGGCTTATTACAATACCGTCTTGACTTGGGTATTGGTCCGCTGAAGCTGGTTTTACTGCATAAGCAGCAGCACTACCTCCGATTTTGTTGCAGACCCAAACGTTCAAGTACATGCTCGGATCCCATTGGATCAAGGTTTTCATTTGGTAATCCCCGTCATAAGTCTTTTCAGATTGGGTGCGCGTGACCCCCCTATGACAGTCCCCGTTCGGGTCTTTCTGGGCGATACGGAATTCGATCTCGATGTCGGCAGCGAGGCTGTCGAATTCCGGGACGATATCGGAAGTGTCGCCATTGTTCTTCCGATAATCTCGATTGAGGATGTCGATAACGTTCTCGAGGTTCTCCCGTGGTAAGTTCTCAGGGCCATAATCGTGAATAACATGGAACACGACCGGTATAACATAGACTTGTCCGGCCCTTTGGCTCTTGTCGTAGTTCTTTCGATGCTCAATGAGTTTTTGCTCAGCCTCTTGGATCCTCTGAGCTTTTTTGGGTGAAGCGTTTTCGCGCAACCGGCGATCGACCTTATCGGTAAGGCAATAATCAGCGGATCTTCTTTTTTGCTGCTCTGCTCCATGATCTTGAGCAAATAGGCTGCTGCTCAGGAAAAGGAGGGCGATAAAAGATAAGAGGGTGGTATTGAATGTTCGCATAATTGACTGGCTTGGACTGGGGAATAATTAGGTCGTGATCAGGTTAGGTCCCTTACAGAAAGTTGTCCTTCTCCAAAGGCTTCAGGGGAATCCATAATACGAAAATACTTCTCCGCAACGTCTGCTGGATCTGCAAGTTGTGCTTCGGCCTTGAGATCCCGAAATCGCTGAACGGAAGAAAAATCCTCTTCCGAACTTTCTCTGATCTCCTCTTGCATGCGGGTTTCAACAACGCCTGGGGCTATCGATAGAACTTGAAAAGGGTTGGAATGCTGATGGATCCGTTGTTCCTCCCTTACAACCTCCCCGAACATGTCCAGACCCGCTTTAGAAGCGCAATAGGTGCTCCAACCATCGATGGGATTCTTACCCGCTCCGGAACTCACGTTAACGATGAGCTTTTTGGCCTGTAGCGCTTGAAAACGAGCGATGAATTTGTTCGTTAGGATGGCAGGTGCGCTCAGGTTCAAGTCGAAACTCCGTCGGATGGCTTCGTCCTCATCCGTTCCAACGGGCTTGATGCTTCCCAGGGTCCCTGCATTGTTGATGAGGGCGAGTTCTTCCACGTCTTGGTGATCCTCGGGTTGCCATCCCTTCAAGGTATCGATATCGGAAAGGTCCATTTCGATAGGGAAATAGCGCTCGTGTTCGATGGAATGATGCCTGGAGATCCCGTAAACATAGGCATCTTCCCGTTCGAGGGCTTTTTCCGCTAAAGCCTTGCCGATCCCTCTACTGGCCCCGGTTATGTAATAGATCCGCATGTGACGTTCTTACTTGTTGATCTCGATGAAGCGAGCAACATCCTTATCCCTACCAAAAACCACGATCGTGTCTTTTTGTTGGATCACCGTATCCGAACCCGGGACCCCTAGGATATGCTCTTCCTCCACTGTTTCTCCGTTCTTGTTCTTTTCGTAAGCTCTCTTAATAGTGACGATCGTGAGATGGTATTTGTTGCGTAACCCGATATCCTCGATCGTACGGTTGGTGATCGCTTTGGGAGCTTTTATTTCCGCGATCTCGTAATTGTCCGGCAGTTGAAGGAAAGATATGATGCTCGGGTTCAGCAAGCGCTCGGTTACGATAAAAGCCACTTCGTCCTCGGGAGTTAGGATCTCGCTGACCCCCACTTTTTCCAGGATCATCTTTTGTTGAGGCCCGCTCGCTCTTCCGATCAAGCGGGGGACCTTCAGCTCTACCAAATGGACCGCTGCAAGGATCAGTGCTTCGAAATTCTCCCCGATGGCAAGGACTACGGCATCGACATCCTGAATGTTCTGGGAGCGAAGGGCCTTTTTGTCGGTAGCGTCCAGAGTCACCGCAAAGGCCACATCATCTTTGATCTGTTCGATCTTCTCTTCATTATCGTCAAAGGCGTAGACTTCGGCCCCTTTCTCCGCCAACTCTCTTGCGATGGCGGATCCGTATTTGCCAACACCTATGACCGCGAACTTCATGCCGGTCATCTCAAAAGCTCTTTTGGAATGCTTGGTCCAAGTCCTCTACCAGATCATCTCCGTCTTCAACTCCTACACTTAGCCGAATGAGGGAGTCGACCAATCCGGCCTTTTCCCGCTCTTCTTTGGGGATGGAGGCATGCGTCATGGAAGCAGGATGGTTCATCAGGGATTCGACACCTCCCAAGGATTCGGCCAAAGAAAAGATCTGCGTGTTGGACAGAACTTCGAAAGCTGCTTCTTGATCGTCCCCCTTCATGGAGAAGGAGATCATCCCTCCGAAATCCTTCATCTGTTTTTGGGCCAATTCATGCCCCGGATGGTCGGAGAATCCGGGCCAGTAGACCTGGTCCACATAAGGGTTTTCCCTAAGGAATTTCGCGATCTTCCTTGCGTTCTCGCAATGGCGTTCCATGCGAAGGTGCAGGGTCTTGATCCCGCGAAGGACCAAAAAACAGTCCTGGGGCCCCGGGACAGCGCCACTGCTGTTCTGGATGAAGAAGAGTTTCAGGGCCAGCTCCCCATCGTTCAGGGCCAAAGCCCCGTGCACTACATCCGAATGCCCCCCTAAATACTTGGTGGCCGAATGCATGACGATATCAGCCCCGAGATCGATGGGCTTTTGGAGGTAAGGGGAGGCAAAGGTGTTGTCCGCCACTACCAAGGCCCGGTGATCTTGGGCGAGCTCGGCGATCCCCTTGATATCGATGATGTTCATCATCGGATTCGTAGGGGTCTCGATCCATATCATCCGCGTGCGCTCGTTCAGATATTCCTTCACTTCTTCAGGGGAACGCATGGGGATGAAATGGAAAACGATCCCGTATTTTTCGAACACTTCCCGGAATTGCCGATAGGTGCCGCCGTAGAGATCGCTGGTAGAGATGACCTCATCTCCGGGCTCCATTAATTTCAAGAGCGAGTCGATGGCCGCTAGCCCACTGCCGAAACAAATGCCGTACTCGGCGTTCTCCAACGAAGCGATATTGGCTTCCAGCGCTTGACGGGTCGGGTTCTGGCTCCTGGAATACTCATAGCCCAAATGTTCACCAGGGCGCTCCTGAACATAAGTAGAAGTCTGGTAGATAGGGGTCATAATAGCCCCTGTGCTCGGGTCTGGCTCAACCCCTGCGTGGATGGTCTTGGTATTGAACTTCATGCTCCTTTCAAAGAGGGGGGCAATTTAAGGATCTTTCACGGCTCATGCCCCCCTTTTGACTTCGAGGACGGAGAAAGAGGGTGAAGCCCTATTTTTGTGAGGATGTCCATGACAGAGGAAAGCAATATCGGTTTCGAGATCGGTCGAAAAGGCCTCGATCGGATCCGTGAATCCATTGACCAGGGATACGATTCCGCGATCCTCGAAGAGCTGGAAGGGGCTCATGCAGCGGATGTTGCCCGTGTTCTCCAAAGCTTGGACACCGAAGAGGCCAAATACCTTTTCCGGCTTCTTCCAGTGGATATCACTCCAGATGCCATCATGGAGTTGGATGAACGGGTCCGAAAGGAGCTCCTCGATGCATTCACCGCCCGTGAGATCGCAGATCGCATCGTTCGGCGGATGAACTCGGATGATTCCGCCGACCTCTTGGGCCTTTTGAATCAGGAAAAGCGGGAAGAGGTCATTACGCAACTCGAGGATATCGATCGAGCGAGCGATATCGTCGATCTAATGAATTACCCCGAGCGTTCGGCCGGGGGGTTGATGGCCAAGGAGCTTATCGAGGTGAACATGAATTGGACCGTTTCTCGGAGCATTCGAGAAATGCGCAAGCAGGCGGCCGACCTGGACGATGTTTACAACGTCTATGTGGTGGATGATCACGGGGTTTTCAAGGGCATGCTTTCGCTCAAGGATCTTTTGTTCTCCGCCTCTTCCGTTAAAACGACCATCGAAGAGCTCTATACACCGGAGGTGACCTCTGTGAACGCTGAAGAAACTGCAGAGGAGGTCGCCCGAATGATGGAGAAATACGACCTGGTGGTGTTGCCCGTGGTGAATGATGACGGGAAGCTCTTGGGAAGGATCACCATCGATGATGTGGTGGATGTGATCCGGGAAGAGGCCGATCGGGATTACCATATGGCTTCCGGGATCTCTGAGGGATTGAGTCAAACGACCCGCCCCCTGCACATCACGAGGTCACGTCTTCCATGGCTTTTGATCGGCTTGATGGGAGGTATCCTGGGGGCTCAGGTGATCGGGGCGTATGAAGAAGAGTTGAACATGAGCCCGACCCTGGCTTTTTTCATCCCATTGGTGGCAGCGATGGGTGGGAATGTAGGGATCCAATCCTCCGCAGTGGTTGTGAAGAGCATCGCCAACGATACCCTCGAGCTCGAAGGGACCGGGAAAAGAGTGCTCCGCGAAGTTCTCGTGGCTCTTATCAACGGGGCAGTATGTGGCACTTTGATCCTCGTGTACAATCTACTTTTAGGAGGGGGCGTGGATATCGCCTATACGGTCAGCCTTTCTCTGTTCAGCGTGATCTTCATCGCGGCCTTGAACGGCACCCTGGTTCCTCTAATGCTCTACCGACTTGGAGCGGACCCTGCTATTGCCACGGGGCCTTTTATAACGACTCTTAACGATGTGCTCGGTGTTCTGATCTATTTCAGCATCGCAGCTCTTTTTTATTGAAGGATGTCCCAGGGATCTTCGAAAAGACCGCTCCTTATCCTTTATATCCTGGGGGCTTATATTATCCTTCAATTCGCGTGGTGGGCCTATTTGCTCATCTCCTCCGAAGAGGGCAGTGTTGCCATGGTGGTGGGAGAAGGCTCCATCTTTTTGCTCTTGCTCCTTTTTGGGATGTTCCGGCTTAAGCGATCCTTCGATAAGGAGATCGCGCTCGCTGAGCAGGAGCGGAATTTTATGATGGCCGTGACCCACGAACTTCGCTCCCCGATCAGTTCCGTTAAGCTTTTCCTTCAGACCATCCGGCGAATGGACCGTGACCCCGAGCAGGTGCGGCTTGCGGATAGCGCGATCGCGGAAACGGACAGGCTTAATGGTTTGGTCGATAACATCCTTTTGGCCTCCCGCATCGAGAGCGATGCTTTTTCTCTGTCCCTGAGGGAGGAAGACTTGGGGGCTTCGGTCCGAGCTGCTCTGCGAACAGCATCCGAAACCATCGGATCCGAGCATCGGACGGAATACGATATCCAGGAAGGAGTTCGGGTTCGAGCGGATGGAGAAGCATTGCGTTCGCTGTTATTGAACTTGTACGAGAATGCGGTCAAGTATTCGGAAAAAGGGAGTCGCATCCTGGTAAGTGTCGATCGCGTGGACGGTTATGGACGGGTTCGGATCCATGATCAGGGGAGTGGTATTTCGGAGGAGGAAAAAGGGAAGGTGAGCCAAAAGTTCTATCGGGCTGGTGAGGAAAGCGAGCGTAAGACCAAGGGGACCGGTTTGGGGCTCTACATCGTCGATCGGCTAATAAAGGAGCTGAACGGGGAGTTTCGCTTGAAGGATGGGGATGAAGGGGGGACCATCGCAGAGATCCGTATCCCCGAAGCCTAAAGCTTGTCCTTTCTCCTTACCTTTGGACGCGAGGTGACGCGAGATAAATGTAGGTCTTAAAGGGCCCTCCGATGCCAGCTCCGCGTCCGGTGAAAAGTGAAAGCTTCTTCATAGTATGGGAAGCTTAGCTTAGGAAAAGAGCATTGAGGACCTGGCTTTACGAAGGATCCCAATAAAGAACATGGAACAGGACAAAAAAGTGGCCCTGATCATCCTTGATGGATGGGGGCATGGCGCTCAGGATGAAAGTGATATGGTCTGGAAGGCGGATACGCCGTTCGTGGATTCTCTCTACGAGCGGTATCCACATGCTGAATTGCGGACGGATGGGGAGAATGTGGGCCTCCCTGAAGGTCAAATGGGCAATTCCGAGGTGGGTCATATCAATATCGGAGCTGGTAGGGTCGTTCATCAAGAGCTCGTGCGTATCGATAAGGCCATCAAAGATGGTTCTCTGGCCCGAAATGAAACCCTCGAGGAAGCCTTTTCCTATGCCCGGGAGAATGGGAAAAAAGTGCACATCATGGGGCTCCTATCGGATGGAGGGGTCCATTCCCACCAGCGGCATATTCAGGCTTTGACCGATATAGCCTCCGAGCAGGGCGTGGAGGAACTCTTTGTTCACGCTTTCACCGATGGCCGTGATACGGATCCGCATGCTGGGAAGGGTTACCTTCAAGAGCTTCTGGAACATTTGAAGGGGAACAACGCAGAGTTGGCCAGTATCGTGGGGCGTTATTACGCCATGGACCGCGATCATCGATGGGAACGGATCAAGAAAGCTTATGATCTTTTGGTGAAAGGGGAAGGCCAAGAAGCCAAAGATCCGCTTCGAGCAGTTGATGCGAGTTACGAGAAAGGGGTCACTGATGAGTTCTTGGAGCCGATCGTGCTCCAGGGGTCGGATGGTGAGCCGATGACCCTTGTGGAAGAAGGAGATGTGGTGATCAGCGCCAATTTCCGGACGGATCGCTGTCGACAGATCACCATGGCTTTGACCCAGCAAGCATTCCCCGATCATGCAATGGAGCCGCTCCAGCTCCATTATATCACGATGACCAACTACGACGACAGCTTCAGAGGGGTCCGGATCCTATTTCCGGAGCATCAACTCCCCAAGATGCTGGGAGAGGTCTTAAGTGAGGCCGGAAAAAAACAATTACGTATCGCGGAGACCGAGAAATATCCCCACGTCACCTTCTTTTTCAATGGAGGTCGTGAAGAAAAGTTCTCGGGCGAGGAACGGATCATGGTCCCTTCCCCTAAGGTCGCTACTTATGACCTTCAACCCGAAATGAGCGCTGAGGAGGTCACCGAAAAGGTGATCGGTCAGATCCGCGGAGAAGCGCCCGACTTTATATGCCTCAATTTTGCGAATCCCGATATGGTAGGGCATACGGGTGTTCCTGAAGCGATAAGGAAAGCGGTTGAGACCGTGGATGCTTCTACCAAAAAGGTGGTGGAAGCGGGCCAGGAAGCCGGCTATTCTTTTTTGATCATCGCGGATCATGGGAATGCCGACTTCATTAAAAACCCGGATGGTTCCCCGAACACCGCTCACACCAAAAACCCGGTTCCGATCTTCCTGCTCGATCCGGACCACGATGGAGTGAAGGATGGTATCCTTGCTGATGTGGCGCCAAGCGTTCTCCGTTTGATGGGCGTTTCACAACCGGAAGAAATGACGGGAAAGGCTTTGGTGGAAAAGATGAAAGAGCGAGCGGACGGTTGATCGCCCATTAGATCACAAAACGCCACACGAGTTTCCCGATCACTGAAGTTCGGGTGGCGTGGATGACGTTTTTGGCCGTGTTATAGCGTTGGTTCACGATCAAGAAAAAGCGCGTTCCCAATTTGGGGATCCATTGCAAGCGGTAGTTCAAAATGCCCAACTGGTCCTGATCGTTCCACTGAGCGTAGACCGACCCGAAAATATCGGGGGTGAGCGCGTAAGAAAGGCGGGTTCCGAAAAGGTCGGTCTTTAATGGAGCTTCATCGGGCAAGCGCACGATATTCCTTTCATAATTCAGGCTTAGGGTCAAAAAGCGGCTCGTTCGCCAATTGAGCGAATAATTGCTTTGGATGCTGGAGCCGTTGAAAAAGTCCCCCCAGTTCACCGAAGCGCTACCGGAAAAGGTTCGTCCGGAAAAACTGGATGCGTTCACGTTGTAACGAGTGGTCCAATATTGCCCGCTGTCCACTGAAACTTGGTCTTCGATCATAAAGGGGCGACGGACCCCCTCTCCGTTACGGGAGATCGAGAAGTCCATGCTTTCCCCGCTGCGCGTCTTGAAGCCAAAAGGTTTGATCGTGTACAGGAAGGTCTGCAGCTCCTTGGTGTCGTCGAAATAGGTATAGGTGAGCTGGCCGGGTGACAGTTTGAATTGTTGGATCCACCCGAAGGGGCCGTCGGGATTTGGCCTTGGTTCCCAATTCATCATGCCAAAGGCTTCCTGGAAGTTTCTGCGCCTCATCAGTCCCACCTCAGGATCGAAGGGAGCCGGGCTTCTTTGGTAGGAGCTGAAGATGAAAAGTTGATCGTTGGGATAAGTGGCTTGCATGCGGTACGCACCCGCCTTCTCGTTAAAAGAAGCATCGTTGTTGTAAGTGTGTACGTAGGTGCCGCGCATGTTGAAGTTTTTGTCCCCGAAAAGCTTCGAGGTGCTATAGCGACCGTTCACCCCTGTGGTGGAGTGCCAGCGTCCCTTCGCGTATTTGTTGACGGTCATAGCCCCGATCGTGGATTGTTTTCCGACGTTCTCCCGCCAGCTTCCGACTGTATAATTGGTGGTCGGGATGCTGTCTTTTCGAGCGGTTTGTATGGACATCGCTCCGATCGTCGAATTGCCCTGTTTGCCGAGGATGCGGGTGCCGGCAAGAATGGGGATCTGCTCGCGATCGCGGGTCAAGCCGATCCTTCGAGAATAGAAAGGGGTGACCCTGTTCCCTCCGAACCCCATGTTGAAGTAGTTCTGCCCTTCCAAAAAGAATTCCCGCCGTTCCGGGAATTGAAGGGGAAAACGGGTGAGGTTGATCTGTTGGGGATCGGCTTCAACTTGGGCAAAATCCGTGTTGATCGTTAATCTGGCTCGAAGCGTAGGTGTTATCGAATAATTGAGATCGCCTCCTGCGTCCAAAAGGGTGTTCTGCTCATCGTCGAATTGGATCCCGGATAGCCCATAGGGTTTGAGCTCCACAAAATCCTTGCTCCGAAGTTTCTCCAGCCCTGTTAAAGTTCCTGCGCGGTTCACCTGTTGAAAACTCATGTCCCGCGACCAGCCGGTCCATCGGACTTGCTCGCGTTTGCGTCGGATATTCCTTTGAAAATTGATCCCCCACTTTTGCTCTTCAGCCTCGTTGGGGTATTTAAGGGTGGTGAAAGGGATCTTGATCTCGGCCATCCAACCTTTATCCGTTATACGGGCCGCTACATCCCATACACCATCCCAGTTGGAATTGCTCGCATCCCCGTTGTTGATGACCTGAATATCCCGGCGCGCCTCGTTCGGGTTGGTGATGAAATGATACCCGTTCCGCTCGTCGTTGTAGGTGTCCAGGATCACCTGAAAGTCGTCCTCGGCTCCATTGTTGAAATCGCGGCGCAATTCCTTGTGGATAATGCCATCAGGGTTTTTGTCGTAGCACCAAGCGAAAATGTAGAGGCTCTTGTCATCGTAAGCAACGGCCACTTCGGTCCGTTCCGTGGCAGGTTCCCCTACGTTCATTTCCCGCTGGATGAAATCCTTGGCGCGGTCCGCTTTTTGCCAAACCGCCTCGTTCGGCACTCCGTCCAACTTGATGCTCTTCTCCACATAGCTCGCTTCCATCGAACGCTCTTGGCCCATTTGGGCTCTGATCCCTGAAAGAGGGACGATCAGGAGGAGGAATGGTAGCAGTGGGCGTTTCATGAGGAATGTGAAGGGGCAAAAGTAGGAGGACTGAAAAACTTTAGGAAACAGGTCTTATGGAGCTTCAGTAATTTTGGAAGCTTATGAAGGACCAGGCACCTGAACCCTATCCTTTCCGGAAGATCGCGACAGCACTCGCTTTTTCCCCAAGAGCGGAAGCGATCCTTTACGAAGGTTGCTTCTTGGTGGAGCGGTTCCAGGCTACTTTAGTGTTGATCCATGTAGGGGAGAGGAAACAGGAGATGGAGGATCGCATGGACCGTTTGATAGAAAGGAGCGGTGTTGATCGGGAAGCTTGTCGCATCGTTTGGAGAGAGGGGAAACCTGCCGAAACGATCCTGGAAGTTTGTGAAGAAGAGGAGGTCGATCTTCTTCTATTGGGGGCTTTGAGAAAGGAGAAGCTTTATGCCTATTACCTCGGCTCGGTCGCCCGAAGGATCGCACGGTCCGCTCCCTGTTCGGTCTTACTCTTGGTAGAGCCCAGCGAGCAAGGTCAGTATTATGGCAAATTGGTGGTGAACGGGCTCGATCACCCCAAGACCCCTTGGACGATGAGTACCGCCTTTTATTTTGCCCGGATAATGAAAGCTCGTGAGCTGCGGATCGTCGAAGAGGTTCCTCCCGATCAAGTCCAGG